>CAZOQH010000023.1:0-21788 GCA_964581855.1 uncultured Flavobacterium sp. | reverse complement strand
CAGCTCCTTTTGTAGAGGTGAATTGTGCTGCGATTCCGTCTGAACTTATCGAAAGTGAACTTTTCGGACACGTAAAGGGAGCCTTTACTTCGGCTGTAAAAGACAGAGCCGGAAAGTTTGAAGCAGCTCACAACGGAACACTGTTTCTGGACGAAATCGGGGATATGACACTTTCGGCCCAGGCCAAAGTACTTCGTGCACTACAAGAAAATACAATTTCTAGAGTAGGAGCAGATAAAGATATTAAAGTTAATGTTCGCGTTTTGGCAGCGACCAACAAAGATTTGAAAAAAGAAATTGCCGAAGGTCGTTTCAGAGAAGATTTGTACCACCGTTTGGCTGTTATCCTGATTCAGGTGCCCGCACTCAACGACAGACGTGAAGACATTCCGCTTTTGATAGAACATTTTTCCGAAAAAATTGCTTCAGAACAAGGAAGTGCCAAAAAGAAATTTTCGGACAAGGCTGTCGCTTTACTCAAAGAATACGACTGGACAGGAAACATTAGAGAACTCCGAAACGTAGTAGAACGACTCATTATTTTAGGAGGAGCAGAAATTTCGGAAGAAGATGTAAAGCTTTTTGCAAATAAATAAAAGGACGAAAACTACATCAACGGTTTTTGATTCAACCCTCGGAAATATTCAATTTTTGAAAGGAACATTTTAGCCATTTGAGTGCCTCTCCATTTGGCTTCATCGGCTTTTTCGCCTTCAAAAAGTTCGTCTACAGTTTGGTTGAATATAGATAGCCATCGGTCAAAATGTTCTTTTTCAACAGGCAATTCCGCATGCGGAGGGAAAGGCCTACCAAAATAAGTATGATCATCTAATAGGACGGTTTGCCAAAAAGTGTACATCTTGGCCAAATGTTCATCCCAACGGTTTTGGATTTTTTCGTTGAAAATCGGGCCAATCAATTCGTCTTTTTGTACTCTTGCATAAAAAGTGTTTACTAAGAGTTTTATATCGTCTAAAGTGTTGATGGCTTTAGTCATATGAGTGCTTTTTTGAAATACAAAGATACGGAAAATAAAACCTTTGTATCTTTGCTGTTACCGAAAACAAGACAAATGTTATTTCTATACAATATAATTCTATCGATTGTTGGATTATTGCTCAATGTTATTGCTCTATTCAATAAAAAAATTAAACTTTTTGTAGATGGCAGAAAACAATCTTTTGCCATACTATCAGAAAAATTAAACAAAGGAGATAAAACAATTTGGTTTCACGTGGCTTCGCTCGGAGAGTACGAACAGGGCTTGCCTGTAATGGAAGAATTTAAAAAGAAGTTTCCAAATCACAAATTAGTTTTGACGTTTTTTTCTCCCTCAGGATATGAGGTTCGCAAATCCAACAGCGTGGCTGATGTAACGGTTTATTTACCTTGGGATACTCAGCAAAACGTAAAGAAGTTTCTCAAAATTATTCAGCCCGAAAAAGCGATTTTTGTCAAATATGAGTTTTGGATTAATTACTTAGCCGAGCTTAAAAAGCAAAGCATCCCTACTTATTTAATCTCAGGAATATTTCGTGAAAATCAAGCTTTTTTTAGGTGGTACGGAGGCTTTTACAGAAACGCCTTAAAAGCTTTTGATTATTTTTTTGTTCAAAATGAGAGTTCAGCGAATTTGGTAAAAAGCTTAGGATTTAGCAATGTAACAGTAAGCGGAGACACAAGATTTGATCGTGTTTTTGCCATTTCAGAAAGAGACAACCAGTTGGACTTTATAGAGCAATTTAAAGCGGACAACTTGCTTTTTGTAGCTGGAAGTACTTGGGAAGCAGACGAAAAACTACTCCTTAATTACATCAATAGAACACCTCAGAATATAAAGTTTATTATTGCTCCACATAACATCAAAACAGACCAAATCCTTAGTCTTCAATCTCAAATAAATAAATCAGTAATCCTTTTTTCTGAAAAAGGAAATAAAAACCTTTCTGATTTTGAGGTAATGATAGTCGATACCATCGGATTGTTGACCAAAATATACAGTTATGCTGATGTAGCCTATGTAGGAGGAGGCTTCGGAAATCCCGGAGTTCATAATGTGTTAGAACCTGCTGTTTTCGGAATACCTATCATAATTGGTCCTAATTATTCGCATTTTGCCGAAGCCACCCAATTAGTTGATATCGGAGGAGTTCTATCTGTTAATCATCAAGAAGAATTCGACCAGATAGTAGATAAACTGCTCGAAAATGAGACTTATCGAAATCAAAAAGGAAAAATTTGTTCTGATTTTGTGTTAAATCAAAAAGGAGCCACACAAATCATCATGGATTTTTTTGATTAAATCCAAAAACCTAATTCTTGAATCCTGCTAAATTTTGTATCTTGCGAGTTATTATAAAATAATACTTATGAGACTATTTCGCTTACTTTTTATTTTAGTATCGTTTTCGGCTTTTTCTCAACAAGGAGGAATGTGGATTCCGTCTTTGCTTGAAGGAGAGCGTGAAAAAGAAATGCAAAAACTCGGAATGAAAATTTCCGCCTCAGACATTTATAATCATAACAAATCTAGTATTAAAGATGCTATTGTGCATTTCGGGGGAGGTTGTACCTCAGAGATGATTTCCCCAAACGGACTTTTGCTTACTAACCATCACTGTGGTTACGGAGAGATTCAATCACATTCTACCGTAGAAAATGATTATTTAGAGGACGGATTTTGGGCTATGTCCTTAGAAGAAGAATTACCAAATCCGGGGCTTACGGCTACTTTTATCGTGAAAATAGATGATGTTACTTCTACCATCTTAAACGGAGTTACTTCTACCATGACAGAAGAACAAAAGCAGCAAAAAATAGAAGCGAATACTTCGGCTTTATCCAATTTATATTCTAGAGAAGCTCATCAAAATATAATGATTCGTTCGTTTTTTGAAGGAAATCAATACGTTTTGTTTGTAACCGAGGTTTATAAAGATGTGCGTTTGGTGGGAGCACCTCCTTCGTCTATCGGAAAATTTGGTTCAGATACCGATAACTGGGTTTGGCCAAGACATACTGGAGATTTTGCTCTGTTCAGAATTTATGCGAACAAAGACAATAAACCAGCAGAATATTCGAAAGATAATGTACCGTATAAACCCAAACATTTTTTACCTATTTCGTTAAGCGGAATTGAAGAAGATGACTTTACGATGGTTTTTGGATTTCCGGGTAGAACAATGGAATATCTTCCGTCTTTTGCGGTTGAACAAACCATTAACAATATTAATCCTGCCCGAATAGGGCTTCGTGACAATTCGCTCAAAGTGATGGACGAATATATGAGAGCCGATAGAGCAGTGAAAATTCAGTATGCTTCTAAATTTGCTCGAATTGCAAATGCTTGGAAGAAATGGATTGGAGAGAAACAAGGTTTAGAAAAAAGTGGAGCTTTGCAAATCAAACGCGATTTCGAAAAAGAATTTACTGCTCGTGTAAATAAAAAAGGAAAACACAATGAGTACGGAAACTTACTCTCGAACTTCGAAAAAGATTATAAAGCTATCGAAAAATATGCGGTTTCGTATGAGATTTTTGTGGAAACGTTTCTACGAAATGTGGAATTGCTCACCACCGCTTATCGTTTGCATCAATTAGAGCAAGTGTACAACCTACGAGGAGAACAATCTTTTGTGGATCGAAAAAACTCCACGATTACATCTCTTGAAGGATTTTACAAAGATTTTAATGCTACGGTTGACGAAAAAGTTTTTGAAAAAGTAGTCGCCTATTTTATACAAAATACACCTGAAGAACACCTTCCGGAAGAGTTTAAATCATTGGATATTAATTCCTTAACAGAGCAGGTATATTCCCAATCGAAAATCACTACTTATGAAGGAGTTCAGGAGCTTTTATCAGGCAATGCTGAAGAGGTAATTAAAAAATTAAATAATGACAAAGGCTATGCGTTTGTAAAACAAGCCGCCGAAAATTTCTTAACCAATGTCAATCCACAATACGTAGAAATAAATACAAGAATTAATGCTACTCAACGCACGTATATGAAAGCTATTTTAGATTTATTTCCAGATGCAAGAATTTTCCCGGATGCCAACTCAACCATGCGTATTACCTACGGAAAAGTAGGAGGATATGCTCCGAGAGATGCAGTTTATTATGAGCCTGTAACGTATTTAGATGGTGTGATGGAAAAATACATTCCGGGAGATTATGAATTTGATGTACCACAAAAACTGATTGATTTACACCGCACAAAAGATTATGGAGTTTACGGTAAAGACGGGAAAATGCCTGTGAATTTTATTGCGAGAAATCACACTACGGGAGGAAATTCCGGAAGTCCTGCCTTAGACGCTCACGGAAATTTAATCGGATTGAATTTCGATCGAGTGTGGGAAGGTACAATGAGTGATATACATTATGATCCGGATATTTGCCGAAACATTATGGTGGATGCTCGTTATATATTATTTATTATAGATAAATATGCAGGAGCCACACATCTGATTGATGAGATGAAAATTGTCTATCCGAAGAAAAATAATAAAAAGAAGAAGAAAAAATAATTTATGAAAATATCTTTGGCACGTAATTCGCAGATTATTGTGCAGGATAAGATTTTTAATCTTTTGGATTTCAATAATTAAACCTTTTAAAAAAAAATTTAAGAAAAAATATTTTGAATCAAAAAAGTTATATCTTTGTCCCGAATTAATAATTAACCTTTATAATTTAAGTAAGATGAAAAAAGTTGTTTTAAGTTTAGCTGCAGTTGCTTTGTTAACTGTTGTTTCTTGTAAAGATGCTAATGCAGAAGTAGAAGCTACTACAGAAGATACAATTGAAGCTGTTGAAGAGCAAGCTCAAGAAACTATCGAAGCTGTTGAAGAAACTGCAGAAGAAGTATCTGATTCAGTAGAAACAGCTGTAGAAGATGCAGTTGAGGCTGTTGAAGAGGCTGCTAACTAATATTAGTAGTTCTACAGAAAAAATTAATCCCGCAATTTGCGGGATTTTTTTTGCATTAAACTTTTTGCTTATAATACTGCTTTTTAGATCATTTTATACAGATTAAAACTTTTTGTAACAAAACCAATAGGTTTACGTCTTATTTATAAAAACAACAAAAAGATGAAAAAAATAGCAACTGTATTGACTTTGGTTTTAGGCTCACTAATCCTCTATGCACAAGATTTTAGAGGAACAGCCACTTATGTCTCCAAAACTTCAACAGAAGACATGATGCCAAAAGGAGAAGCTGTACAACAGATTCCGGATGAAATGATGAAAATGATTGAGGAACAAATTAAAAAAATATCCGAAAAAACATTTACTCTTTCGTTTGATAAAGAAACTTCGATTTATGAAGAAGAAGTAGTGTTAGAGGCCGGAGCAGATAATCCTATGGCTCAGGGATTTAAAATGATGTCTAATACGATGTACGGAGGAGTTTATTACAAAAATATAAAAGACAAAACGTATATTCAGGAGAGAGAATTTTTTGGGAAAGAATTTTTAATTAAAGATTCACTTCAGGTTTTTGAGTGGGAATTGGGAACAGAAACCAAGCAAATCGGAAATTATATGTGTTTTAAAGCAACTGCAAAAGTTCCGTTTGATGCAACTGATTTTAAGAATATGACTCGAAAAGAGCCTAAAGACGACAAAGAAAAAGAACAACAAGAAAACTCCACGAATTTTTTGGATATGATTGAAATTCCAGAAGAAATTATAGTAACGGCTTGGTACACTCCCGAAATCCCAATTTCGCAAGGACCATCTAATTATTGGGGACTGCCAGGATTAATTATGGAAGTGAGCTCAGGGAAAACAACTATTCTTTGTTCTAAAATCGTCATCAATCCGAAAGAGAGAAGAGAAATCAAAGCCCCGAGAAAAGGAACAGTAGTTACTCAAGCCGAGTACCAAAAAATTATGATGAAAAAAATGGAAGAATTCCAACAAATGGGCCGAGGCCAAGGTAGAGGAGGAAACTCCATGCGATTCGGGAGATAATCGTAGAGAACATTGACGTTGGAATGAAACATCACACTATTTTTGGTCAAAAAATATAAAAACATGAAAAAACACGTACTCACTTTATTCTGTCTGATTTTTTTTGGATTTATACACTCTCAAAACGTAAAGGTTCAGGGTGTTGTAACTGATAGTTTAGGCGTTGTAATCGAGATGGCAAACGTAATGGCTGTTAATTTGGACGAAAACAAAATGGATGGATACAGCATTACCGGAGATAAAGGGCAGTATGCACTGAACTTGAAACCCAACACGAAGTATCAGCTCAAAGTTAGCTATCTCGGATTAAATCCGAAAACGATTGACTTAAATACAACTACCGAAAATGTTTTTCTTCCGATTGTGATGGAGGGAAGTGGAGTGATGATAGAAGGAATCGAAATTGTTCATGAAATGCCGGTTTCTATAAAAGGAGACACGATCATTTATAACGCAGATTCGTTTACGAGCGGAACAGAACGAAAGTTAGGAGATGTACTTAAAAAACTTCCGGGAGTAGAAGTGGATGATGACGGAAACATTAAAGTCGAAGGTAAGGATGTTACTAAATTAATGGTCGAAGGTAAAGATTTTTTTGACGGAGATACCAAACTCGGGGTGCAGAATATTCCGGCTGATGCGGTAGATAAAGTTCAGGTTTTACGAAATTATAACGAAGTAGACCAATTGCGATCCGTGACCGACAATCAGGATAATTTAGCCATGAATATCAAACTGAAAGAAGGAAAGAAAAACTTCTGGTTCGGAGATATTACAGCAGGGATAGGTGTCGGACACAAAGAAGATCGCTATGTAGTTAATCCGAAATTGTTTTATTACAGCGAAAAATATACTCTAAATTTTATTACAAATCTAAACAACATCGGAGAACAACCTTTGACATTTCAGGATTATATTCGAATGACCGGAGGTTTTAAAAATATGATGCGGAAAGGAGGTTCGAGTTTTAATATTTCGAGTAATGATTTAGGGATTTCGATGATGCGAAATAATCGGGCTAAAGAAGTTACAAATCGTTTTGGAGCAGGAAATTTTAGTTATAATCCAACCAGAGAATGGACGTTGAGTGGTTTTGGAATCCTCTCGGATAATAAAACCGATATGGAAGATTGGAGTAGAAATTCTATCTTGAACACAGATACGGGAGAAGTGGTTACTACTCAAGAAACTGAAGACAAAAGTAGAGTGAAATCTGAAATGGCTATGTTAAAATTGAGTTCTAACTATAAGCCTAACGAAAAGCTCACGTTTGATTATGATGTTTTTTTCAAAAAATCACAGCAAATAGAGAACAATAGCCTAATTACAGAGGTTAGTCCGAATACGGTTCAGAGTCAAGAAGTTTATACAAACAAAAAGCAAGAGCCCGTTTCGTTCAATCAAAATGTAGCTTTATATTATGCTCCGAATAACAAACATGTTTTTGCTTTTGAAGCCCAACATTTATATCAAGATGAAGATCCGTTTTACAACGCTAATTTAGGAGAGAAACCCTTCGATTTGTCGGGTTATATAGATAATCAGTTAAGACAAGATTTGTACCAGGAGCGCTTTCTGAAATCGAATAAAATCGATACGAAAATCGACTATTACTATGCGTTGAACAATAAAACAAACATCAACTTTACGTTAGGAAACACCTATTCGTATCAAAATTTTAATTCGCATATTTTCCAAATTTTGGATAACGGAGTACAAAATGATTTGAACGACCCAGAGCTAAACAATAGAGTTTCATACGGATTTAATGATGTGTTTTTTGGAGTGCATTACAAATTTATTGCAGGAAAATTCACCTTTAATCCGGGCGTAACAGCTCATTATTATACTATGAACGACACACAGTCTGGCAGTTCAAATAACAGAAACTTCGCTCGCATCTTACCCGATTTAAATATCAAATATCAAATAAAAAAATCGCAATCGTTAACTTATAACTTTGCATTTACCAACAATTTTACTGATATCGTGAATTTGGCCGAAGGTTACGTGTTAAGAGGTTACAGCAATTTGTACCAAGGAAATCGGAACTTAGAAAACTCCACTTATCAAACCCACAGCTTGTTTTATAGCAACTTTAATATGTTTAATATGGAGCATATTAATATAGGAGCAAATTATAGTAGGATGATAGATAACATCAATTCAATTGCAGAATATGACGGAATCAACCAGACCTCCACTTCTTTTAACTCTAATTTCTCTGACCAAAATTTAAATGCTTTTGCAGGTTACGGACGTTCTTTTGCGAGATATTATAAAGTAGGAGGTGGAATGAATATAGGATGGTCAGAAAATAATATTATGCAAGTAAATCCGGCTACGAATATTGCTACACCAAGCTCAAGAGAATCATTCAATCAAAGATATTACGCGAGTGTGCGTACTACATTTGAGAATATTCCGAATATAGAGTTGGGTTATTCTATGTCTATTAATGAATATCCCGAAGAAACATTTTATACCTCGAGTCCGAAAATAAATTTGGATTATTATTTTCTGAATGGCTTTTCGTTGACAGCCGATTACACATTTAATAAATACTACAATAAACAAGAAACCGTAGACAATAAATACGATTTTTTGAATGCAGAATTGGCCTATCAAAAAAAGGATTCGAAATGGGAATATAGACTTTCTGCTACAAATATTCTAAACACAAGAACCCTGAATTCGGATAGTTTTTCGCAATTCAGTATTTCTACTTCCCAATATTGGGTACAGCCCAGATATGTAATTTTTTCTTTAAAGTATAATTTGTAAGAACGATTTGAGTTAGAATAAAAAATCCTGACAAAATAGTATTGTCAGGATTTTTTTATTCCTTTTAGTGGAGTATAATTAGTGTTTAAAATGTCTTGTTCCTGTAAAGACCATTTTCATTTGGTTTTCATTGCAGTAATCAATACTCAATTGGTCTTTGATAGAACCTCCTGGCTGAATCACCGCTTTGATTCCAACTTTATTGGCAATCTCTACACAATCTGGGAAAGGGAAAAAAGCATCACTTGCCATGACTGCTCCGTTTAAGTCAAACCCAAAGCTTTGTGCCTTTTCGATTGCCTGACGTAGAGCGTCAACTCTTGAAGTTTGTCCGGTTCCGCTTGCAATAAGTTGTCCGTTTTTAGCCAAAACAATGGTATTCGATTTAGTGTTTTTACACAGTTTAGAAGCAAACAACAAATCCTCAACTTCTTGTTCGCTCGGAGCAAGAGTCGTTACGGTTGTAAGCATAGATTTGTCGTCTGTAATGTTGTCTTTGGTTTGAACCAAAAACCCATTTAGAGCTGTACGAACTTGATTTTCGGAAAGAGCAACAGGTTTTTGAATTAGTATGATTCTGTTTTTTTTCTCTTTCAAAATTTCGACAGCTTCAGCATCATAACTTGGAGCAATTACTACTTCACAAAACAGTTGATTTACCTCTTGGGCAGTTGCTTTATCTAAATTAGAGTTAGCAATTAAAACGCCTCCGAAAGCAGAAGTCGGATCACCAGCCAAAGCATCTAAATAAGCTTCTTTTAATGTGTTTCGGGTTGCTAAACCACAAGCGTTGTTATGTTTTAGTATAGCAAAGGTTGGATTGTCATTTTTGAATTCTGCAATTAAATTTACAGCTGCATCAACATCCAAAAGATTGTTATATGAAAGTTCTTTACCGTTTAAAACTTCAAACATTGCGTCAAAATCTCCGAAGAAAAATCCTTTTTGATGTGGATTTTCTCCGTAACGAAGTTGTTTTCCGCCTGCTTGACTTATTTTTAAAAACGAATCATCGGTATTAAAATAATTGAAAATAGCAGTGTCATAATTTGACGAAATATGGAAAGCATAGCCTGCATAAGCTTTTCTGTCTTCCAAAGAAGTAGTTCCGTCTTTCTGGTTCAACAAATCAAGAAAACCAGCATATTGGTCTACTGACGAAATAATTACGGTATCCTTAAAGTTTTTTGCTCCAGCTCTTATCAACGAAATACCTCCAATATCTATTTTTTCGATAATATCAGCTTCTGAGGCACCGGAAGCAACTGTTTTTTCAAACGGATATAAATCTACAATTACCAAATCAATTTGAGGGATGTCGTATTGTTGCATTTGCTGAACATCAGAAGAATTGTCTTGTCTGTTGAGGATTCCTCCAAAAATTTTAGGGTGTAGTGTTTTGACTCTTCCTCCTAGAATGGAAGGATAATCTGTAATAGACTCTACCGGAACTACCGGAATTCCCAAAGCCTTGATAAAATCTTCTGTTCCTCCGGTAGAATAAAGAGTTACGTTAAGCTCGTGTAATTTTTTTACAATCGGTTCTAATCCGTCTTTAGAGAAAACCGAAATCAGTGCAGACTGGATTTTTTTAGTTGCATTCATAGTGTTGTGTTGTTGTTTTTAGAAAGCTGCAAAGGTATTATTTTTTGTTTAATGTTTAAGAGAAATAAACCACTTGATTTTGTATTGGTATAAAATCAACTCATTATAAAATTAGTTTCAAATAATAATTATCTTTGCTTTATGAACGAAAATCTAAACCCGACAAACCAAAATTATTCGCCAGAAGAGATAGATGTAGAAAAAAAACTACGTCCTTTGTCTTTTGATGATTTTGCAGGACAGGAGCAAATATTAGAGAATTTACAAGTTTTTGTAAAAGCTGCTAACATGAGAGGAGAAGCTCTAGACCACGCTTTGTTTCATGGTCCTCCAGGGTTAGGTAAGACTACTTTAGCCAATATTTTAGCTAATGAACTCGGAGTAGGAATTAAAATCACTTCAGGTCCGGTTTTAGACAAACCAGGAGATTTGGCAGGCTTACTTACAAATTTAGAAGAAAGAGATATTTTGTTTATTGATGAAATTCACAGACTGAGTCCTGTGGTAGAAGAATATCTTTATTCGGCTATGGAGGATTTCAAGATAGATATTATGATTGAATCTGGGCCCAATGCCCGAACAGTGCAGATAAATCTAAATCCGTTTACCCTTGTTGGTGCCACAACTCGTTCAGGATTGTTGACCTCTCCTATGCGTGCAAGATTCGGAATCCAATCTCGATTACAATATTACAATAAAGAGTTGCTGACAGCAATAATTGAACGTAGTTCTTCTATTTTGAGAGTTCCGATTTCGCACGAAGCAGCTATCGAAATTGCAGGGAGAAGTAGAGGTACACCCCGAATAGCCAATGCCTTGCTTAGAAGGGTTCGTGATTTTGCTCAAATCAAAGGAAATGGAAGCATTGATATCGAAATAGCAAAATTTGCTTTAAAAGCCTTGAATGTAGATGCTTTTGGATTAGATGAGATGGATAATAAAATTTTGACGACTATTATTGATAAATTCAAAGGAGGTCCTGTCGGAATTTCTACTTTAGCCACAGCGGTTTCGGATAGTGCAGAAACCATAGAAGAGGTATATGAACCTTTTTTGATTCAGGAAGGTTTTTTGCTCAGAACTCCCCGAGGAAGAGAAGTTACAGAAAAAGCATACAAACATTTGGGCAAAGTAAATCACAATATACAAGGAGGGCTTTTTTAAAATTTTGTAATTAAAAATTAGTTTTTTTTCTATACAAGACTTTTTTATGGCTCATAAATAATTACCTTTGTTGCTTTGGTTCTGTAATGATTTCATTTTTAGAAGCTTTTATCGTATGTCGTTGAAAAAAAATGACATTCATTTTGAAATGTCGGAGCGAAAGATTTTGCTACGAATAATTGATTTAATAGTTGTTTTATTAAGTCTGTATTTCGTTGTCAATTTTTTTGACTTTAATTATTTTAGGGATACCTCTGGGCTTTTTTTCCAAATAGTTTTGTTGTGTTGCTATTTGACGTTTTTCGGAACGGTGTTCGATATGTATCAATTGCCGGTTGCAAGTGATAAATTACAGGTTACTAAAAGTATATTCTTAACTACTTCTGCTACTTCCTTAGCTTATTTGTTGACTCCTGTATTAACTCCTGTATTACCAGGAAATAGATCTCAAATCATTTACTTTTATTTAGCAATATTGGTTCCTTTATTGATGTGGAGATGGTTTTATCTCTTGTTTTTGACCGCTCCTCGATTTACAAAAAAATCAATCATAATTTGTAGAGGAAAAAAACTTAATAAACTTATATCTTCTTTAGAAGAAGGAAATCCATATTATAAAATAGTAGGTTTTTTTGATACTGATTCTGACAACGAATTTGTTCAAGCAGATAATAAAGAAATCATTAAACTTAACGATACTTTAGAAATTGAACAATTTGTAAGAAAAAATAGAATAAATGAAATAATCATCGGACCCAATACCGACATAAAGACTATTCATGCAGCCTTATTAAAACTTATGGAAGAAGGGGTTTGCGTAAAAGATTATTCTCATATTTATGAAAGTTCGTTTTATAAAATTCCGGTAGATTTAATAGAAAAAGACTTTTACAGGCATTTTCTTTTTAGTAGAAGTAACAACAACAAATTATATTTATTTTTAGTAAGATTCGGAGAAATTATCTTTTCGATTGTAGGATTAATAGTATTGTTGATTATGCTTCCCTTTATATTATTGGGTAATCTTATTGCCAACAAAGGACCTTTGTTTTATATACAAGAAAGAGTAGGACGAAATGGCAAGATATTCAATATTATTAAGCTTCGTACTATGATTAAAAATGCAGAAAAAGACGGAGCTGTATTTGCTCAAAAAGGAGATATGCGCATTACTCCTTTCGGGCGATTCTTACGAAAGTCTAGAATCGACGAAGTGCCGCAACTTTTGAATGTTTTAAAAGGAGAAATGTCTGTGATTGGCCCTCGACCTGAACGAGCATTTTTTGTGAATCAAATTTCCGAAAAAATGTCGTTATATTCGGCAAGACATGCAGTTAAACCAGGTTTGACAGGTTGGGCGCAAATCAACTACAAATACGGTGATTCTATTGAAGATAGTGTTGAAAAACTAAAATACGATCTGTTTTATATCAAGCACAGAGGATTGATACTAGATGCCAATATTGTTGTAAAAACTATCGGAACCGTTTTGTTTTATAGAGGTCAATAGCTTTGTTCCTCTAAAATTATGCAAGTAAACTTTTTACCACCGAAGAAATGGTTTTTCCGTCAGCTTGTCCTGCCATTCTTTTATTAGCTTCACCCATAACTTGTCCCATCTGAGCAATTCCGTTTGCTCCGGTATCAGCTATAATCTGAGTTATGATTTCTTTTATTTCTTCTTCTGATAATTGAGCAGGAAGAAATTTTTCGATGATTTTTGCTTGTTCAATTTCTGGCTGTGCAAGATCATCTCTACCTTGTTCGATATAGATTCTGGCCGATTCTTTTCGTTGTTTTACCAAACGTTGTAGTATTTTTATTTCTTCATCTTTTGAGAGCTCATCTTTTGCTCCACTTTCTGTCTGAGCTAATAATAAAGCAGCCTTTATAGCTCTCAAAGATTCTAATGTAAGGGAGTCTTTGGCACGCATTGCGTTTTTTATCTCGTCGTTTATTTGAATTTGTAGGCTCATCTTAAAGGAGTTTAAGTAGCAAATTTACAAATTTCTATTGGTAATATACTATCTTTTATTACTTTTGGTCGGGATAACAAATTAACTACGTAACGGAAAATGATCAAGTGGAAAAAAACCTATACATTCGTATTAGTAGCAAATGCAGCTTACATTTTGCTTTTCTATTTGTTGACACAAATTTATTCTTAACCAATGCACAGTATTGATTGGATTATACTTATTGTAGCACTTTCGTTTATAGTAATTTACGGAAGCCTAAAAACAAGAGGAAGTAAAAATGTAAAAGATTATATCCTAGGTAATAACGAAACACCTTGGTATATGGTCGGAATTTCTGTAATGGCAACTCAAGCAAGTGCTATTACTTTTCTTTCTACTCCCGGACAAGCTTATCATGACGGAATGGGATTTGTGCAGTTCTATTTCGGCTTGCCTTTAGCGATGATTATCATCTGCATTACGTTTATTCCGATTTATCATAAACTCAAAGTTTATACGGCTTACGAATACCTCGAACAAAGATTTGATTTAAAAACCCGTTCGTTTGCAGCTATTTTATTTTTAGTTCAAAGAGGACTCTCAACCGGAATTACGATCTATGCACCTTCGATTATTCTTTCGACGATTTTGGGTTGGAATCTTACCTTGCTCAATATTATCATCGGAATATTAGTTATTATTTATACCGTTTCGGGCGGAACCAAAGCCGTAAATGTGACTCAAAAACAACAGATGTTTATCATCATGGGAGGAATGTTTGTTGCTTTCTTTTTGATTTTAAGCAACCTCCCAGAAGAAGTTACTTTTTCGAATGCTTTACAAGTAGCGGGAATTAACAACAAAATGGAAATTGTTGATTTTTCGTTTGATTTAGAAAGTCGCTATACGTTTTGGAGCGGAATTACAGGAGGATTGTTTTTAGCGCTTTCGTATTTCGGAACAGACCAATCACAAGTAGGAAGATATCTATCGGGGAAAAACATCAGAGAAAGTCAGTTAGGACTGATTTTTAATGGACTTTTAAAAGTTCCGATGCAGTTTTTTATTTTGCTTGTAGGAGTAATGGTTTTTGTGTTTTTTCAATTTAATTCTGCACCCATTCATTTTAACCCAAATGGTAAAATGGCAGTAGAGAAATCAGAATATGCCCACGAATATGCGATACTAGAGAGAAAATTAGATGATATTGCGCAAGATAAAAGAGATTTTACATTGCAATATGCGTATCAACTCAATCAAAATTATGAAAATAAAGCACTACAAGAAAAAATTACAGCTTTAGGACTCAAAGAAAAAGATCTAAGAGACCAAGCCAAAAACTTAATCAAATTAGCAGACAGTACTATCGAAACTAATGATAAAGACTATGTGTTTATACATTTTATTTTGAATTATCTCCCGATGGGATTTGTCGGATTGCTGTTGGCTGTAATTTTTTCGGCTGCCATGTCTTCAACTGCTTCTGCTTTGAATGCTTTAGCTTCAACTACTACAATAGACATTTATAAACGAAATCTCAAAACCGAAAAGAGTGACATGCATTTTGTAAAATCTACCAAATGGTTTACAGTGTTTTGGGGAATAATTGCTATCGCTTTTGCTTGTTATGCAACGCTTTTTGAAAACTTGATTCAGTTTGTCAATATTTTAGGTTCGGTTTTCTACGGAACAATTCTCGGGATTTTCTTGGTTGGATTTTATTTTAAATACATCAAAGCACAAGCTCTATTCTGGGGAGCGGTAATATCCCAAGCATCCATTTTTTATATTTATTATTTAGATAGAATCGGCTATTTATGGTTGAATGTTATAGGAGCAGGGTTAACAATTATCATTTCGACTTTATTACAGAAAATGATTTTTGACAAAAGATAAAATGCCCTGATTTTTCAGGACATTTTGCTTCTTATTCAACTAAATAATCATCCAAAACCTCTGTGGTATTCGATTGATAGTTTTGAGGAAGCGGAAGCTCATAACCCGGAAGTGGAATTTCATTCAATTGATACTGAAAATTCGTGTTCACAGCAATAACTCCGACAGAACTTGCATAATATTGGGTAGAATTTAAAATCTCTTGAGTCTCAAGTATAATGGCTGAAAAAGGGAATCCTGAAACAACTATATTAGCCGTGATTTTTGCAGAAATAGCAAGTGTAGTAGATTTACATCATCGTAATAATCTCCGTTTACCAAAGTGTAATTTGAATAGTTTTGCCCTGCCTTTGAAAAAAGAGTATATTCAACTTCTAAATCAACTTCTGGAGAATACGGTATTGTAAAACTTCCAGATTCGCTATCTAGCACTTGACCTTGCGAAGCATTTCCGTCAAAAATAACGAAATCATCGAGTTCGATATCAAAATCAAGGCCTTCTCCGAATAAATCCCCGAGTCCGACCATTCCATTCATAAATATTTTTGATTCTGAGCTTCTCGATTGTCCGCTTGTCATCAAACCAGAATAAAATCCGAAAGGTGCTTCATAGGTTTCGTAGGTGTAATATGTGTCTCCTTGCGAAGTTGTTGTTCCGCTTACATAAAGTGAATCTCTACCCGAAAACTCTTCCGAATTTACATCATAAACCCAATAATTTCCTTGTTGTTGCGGAAGATAGTCACTTGTGCTTCCGCCAATGTTGTTATTCGAATTATCATCCGACGAACAGCCTATTAAAGCTATTCCAAACAACAGAATTATAGTCTTGTTTTTCATACGATTATGTTTTTGTATTATCAAATATATTTAAAAAATAGATACAGAATTCTTTTTGGTTCATTTTTTGACAAAGTAGTTTAAAATTGTATTTTAGCTAAAATCCTTTTCGATATGAGAATTTTACTTATTTTTTTGCTGATGAGTTCGTTGGGGTTTACACAAAAAAATCATCCAAAAGATTACTTTATTTCTCCACTGGATATTCCTTTGAACATGTCGGGAACATTCGGAGAATTAAGAAATAATCATTTTCATTCAGGAATTGATTTTAAAACCCAACAAAAAGAAGGATTAAATGTTTTAGCCACTGCAGATGGATATGTTTCGAGAATTAAAGTTTCTGCTTGGGGGTATGGCAAGGCACTTTATATTACTCATCCGAACGGATATACAACGGTTTATGCGCATTTGCAAAAATATTCTCCCGAAATTGAAGCATACATAAAGCAACGACAATACAAAGAAGAATCTTTTGAGGTAGAGTTTTTTCCGGGACCCTCGGAACTCAAAGTCAAACAAGGGCAACTCGTAGGTTTGTCCGGAAATTCAGGAGGTTCCGGAGGTCCTCACTTGCATTACGAAATACGAGATACTAAAACCGAAAACATTCTCAACCCATTTTTTTTCGGGTATGACACAATGATAAAGGACACTAAAAAGCCTATTGTAAACAGTGTGTATGTATATCCGGTAGGAGAAAACTCATATGCAAACAACTCCGAAAATCCTACCGCTTTAAATTTAGTTCAACAAAAAGACGGGAATTATATTGCTCAACCCTTAAAAGCTAACGGAAAAATCGGTTTTGGTATCAGTGCTTATGACACGGCTGATTTTAATTACAATCGAAATGGAGTTTATAAAATTGAGACAACGCTAAACGGAAGCAAAGAGTTTATAATTACTTTTGACGAATTCGCTTTTGCAGAAACTCGCTATATCAATGCCTTTTTGGATTACGAAAGATGGGTGAAACAAAAAACCAGAATCCAAAAATTATTTATTGAAAATAAATATCCCTTGAGTCTTTTAGCTTCCAACCAAAAAACCGGAATTATAGAGACCTTCCCGAATATATCGTATGTCTATAGAGTTGAAGTTTCTGATTTTCATAATAATAAAGTAACGATTACAATTCCTATAAAACATACTTCCGAAGCTCCTAAAATTAAAAAACAGCCCAAAAACACGGGATATTTTTTAAAATCTAAAATTGAGAATGTTTATGAAAAGGAAAATGTTTCGGTTTATGTAGCTCCTAATGTGTTTTATAATGATTTCGAATTGGATTTTGAAGTGCAAGACGGAGTTGTAACTTTTGCAGATAGTTCAATTCCCGCTCATAAAAATTACTCTATAACTATAAAAGACACCGATATTCCCGCTCATTTAAGGAAGAAAACCTATATCGCCTACTTGGACGGAAATAGAAAAAGATATAGTAAAACGACCGTAACCGAAAATTCTTTTAGAACTTACACAAGAAATACCGGTAAATTTACGTTAGTTCAGGATACGTTAGCCCCGACTATAAGACCAATAAACTTTACTGAAGGCAAATGGATTAGCAACGAAAAGAATTTAAGAGTTACCATTACTGATGATGCTTCAGGAATTGATTCGTATAATGCCTATTTGAATGGCAATTGGATTTTAATGGAATACGATTACAAAACCGATATGCTGGTTCATGATTTTACAGACGGAAAAGTGCAAGAAGGAAAAAACGATTTAAGAATAATTGTTACAGATAATGTGGGAAATTCTACTACCTTTGAAACTCATTTTTTTAGAAGTCAAAAAACGAATGAATAGTTATAACTCTTTACCACCACTACAAAACTCAAAAGTTACTGCAGCTTTTAAAGCTTTGTCTCAGAAATCGAAAGCACTTTTTATTGTTATTTTCTTAGTAGGATTTTCTTCGTTTGCCCAACAAACAGCCAGAGTAAAAGGAATTGTTTTTAACGAAAACAATCAACCCATTTCGGGAGTTTCTGTTGCTTTTTTAGACCAAACCGTAGTTTCTAACGAAAACGGTTTTTATATACTTTCGATTCCTGCCAACACCAGCGGAAGGTTGTTTTTTTCGCATCTAACCTACAAATCTCATTCGATTGTATTTGAATTAAAACCTAATGAGGATTACGAATACAATCCGGTGCTCAAAACAAATATTGAAGAAATAGGCGCTATCGTTATTGATAATCGAGGAAGGAAAAGAGTTGAAGGAGTTACTCACATCGAACCGCAAACTGTTCGTCTAATTCCCGGAGCCAATGCGGGAGTAGAAAATATTATTAAAACGCTTCCGGGAGTGTATTCGAACAACGAATTAAGCACCCAATACAATGTAAGAGGAGGAAATTATGACGAAAATTTGGTTTATGTAAACGAAATCGAAATTTATCGTCCGTTTTTGATTCGTTCCGGACAACAAGAAGGATTGAGCTTTACTAATACTGATATGGTAGGTAATATCGATTTTTCGGCTGGAGGATTTCAGTCAAAATTCGGAGATAAATTATCTTCGGTATTGGATATTACGTATCGTACTCCAACTAGATTTGGAGCTAGTGCAGAAGCTAGCTTTTTAGGTGGAAGTCTTACTTTAGAAGGAGTTTCGAAAGACCAAAAATGGGCAGCTATAGTTGGAGGACGTTATAGAGATAATTCACTTTTGGTAAATTCGCAAGATACCGAAACTAATTTTAGGCCACGATTTGCAGATGTTCAATCATACGTAACTTTTACCCCTAACAAACAATGGCAATTTAGTTTTTTGGGGAATATTTCTTCGAATCGATATGATTATGAACCGTTGGTAAAAAGAACAAAATTCGGAACAATTGATAATCCGACCGAGTTATCTGTTTTTTATGAAGGACAAGAAAAGGATCAATACACGACTTATTTCGGAGCGTTAAAAACCACATATTTAGTAAACGAAAACTTCAATCTCAAATTAATAGGATCGTTATATCATGCTACAGAACAAGAGCATTTTGATATTTTAGGACAATATCGATTGGGAGAAGTGGAAACTAATATTGGTTCGGATAATTTCGGAGAAGTTGAATTTACTCGTGGAATTGGTTCGCAACTCAACCACGGACGAAACAATCTCGATGCACTTATTGCCAATCTAGAACTCAAAGGATTTCATTATTTAGGGAAAAATCAAGTGGAATGGGGAGTAAAATATACTCGCGAAGATTTAAGAGACCGTTTGGTAGAATGGGAAGTTATCGATTCGGCTGGATTTTCTCTGAACCCTCCAATCGGATATCCTAATAACGATGAACCTTATAATCCTTATACAGGTCCGCTTGTTCCGTATCAGAATGTGAGAGCTACAAATTTTACGACTATTGACCGATTTTCTGGATTTGTACAATTTAACCGAAGAGGCACTATTAACGAACACGAAATTTGGTATAACTTAGGAATTCGTGCTCATCATTGGAGTGTTGCGGGAGAGGAAATCGAATCATCGAATCAAATAGTTTTTAGTCCGAGAGGACAATTTGCTATAAAACCGAATTGGAAACACGATATGGTATTTAGAGCTGCTGTCGGAATGTATCACCAACCTCCTATGTACAGAGAATTGCGAAACCAAGAAGGAGAAGTAGTGTCGGATGTAAAAGCACAGAAGTCTATTCATTATGTGATTTCAAATGATTATAGTTTTAAACTTTGGGAAAGACCTTTCAAGCTTGTTTCCGAATATTATTACAAATCTATGGATGATGTCAATCCGTACACGTTAGAGAATGTGAGAATCCGATATAGTGCCGAAAATAACGCAAAAGCTTTTGCAACCGGATTTGATATGCGCCTGAACGGGGAGTTTGTGCCCGGAACAGAATCTTGGTTCAGCTTTGGATGGATGAAAACCGAAGAAAATATAGAAGACCGAGGATATATCGCAAGACCAACCGATCAACGACTAAAGTTCGGGGCGCTTTTTCAAGACTATATGCCGAATATTCCGAACGTAAAAGTATATCTGAACTTGGTTTATAATACCGGACTTCCTGGAGGCTCGCCTTCGTATGCAGACCCGTATGTATATCAAAACAGACTGAAAGATTACAGACGTGCCGATGTCGGATTTTCGTATGTGTTTATTGATGCTTCTAATCCTGAAATCACAGACAGAACAGGTTTGTTTAAAAATTTTAAAGAATTTTCGGTAGGATTAGAAATTTTTAATTTGTTCAACAATCAAAATGCGATTACCAACACCTGGGTCCGTGATGTGTACACCAAACAGCAATATGGAATTCCGAACTATTTAACCACAAGAGTTTTTAGCCTTAAACTCAATATGAGGATATAAGCTGTTGTAAATCACAGTTATGATTATAGAGAAAACTATCGAATTCGTAAAGAAAACACTACAAGGAGCCGAAGCAGGACATGACTGGTCTCACATAGAGAGAGTATATAAGAATGCTATTCAGATTGCTCAAGGCAGTAACGATATCAATATTCTTGTTGTTGAATTAGGAGCTCTATTACACGATATTGCTGATAGTAAATTTCATAATGGAGATGAATCTATAGGACCTAAAATAGCCAGAGAATTTTTGGAGTTACATCAAGTGGATGAAAATGTAATCCGAGAAGTGGTAAATATAATTGAGAATATATCATTTAAAAATACCAAAGACAAAACCAAAAAATATACTTCTAAAGAACTACAGATTGTACAAGATGCAGATAGGTTGGATGCGATTGGAGCCATCGGAATTGCACGTGCTTTTAACTACGGAGGTTTTAAAAACAGAGAACTTTATAATCCGCTAGTGAAACCTAATCTGAACATGTCGAAGGAGGAATATAAAAATTCCAAAGCACCTACAATCAATCACTTTTACGAAAAATTATTGCTTCTAAAAGACAAAATGAATACTCCAAAAGGTAGAGAATTGGCCGAAGAAAGACATCGTTTTATGGAAGTCTTTCTTGAGCAATTTTATAAAGAGTGGGGTAAGCCACTATAGTTTGAGTTAGTTAAATTCTTTCTGCAATCAATTTGGCCATAAGCGAAAAGCGCTCTTGATAAACCGGATTTAATTCGTTTTCTAGCAACAAATCCCTTCTCAATATCGGAACAGAATAAGGAAGTACCCACGCACGAAGAGCTTTTGCGATGGCATCCATATTGTTGATGCCTTGCATAGCCTGAACTCCGTCAGCCCAACAAATCAATCCAACAATTTGATCCGTAAGATAAGGTTTCGGGTTTTTGCTGGTAAGTTCGAGCCAATCCAAACAATTTTTCATACTTCCGGGAATTCCTCCATGATACAAAGGCGAAAGCCAAATTTGAATGTCACTTTGGGTAAACAATTCTGTCATTTGTATTACGTTTTCTGGAATTTTCCCAAACGGAATTTCCAGAATAGGCAAGTGATTTTCGGCTAAATTATAGGTGGATATCTCAACATCCTTTCCTTGAAAACAAGTCTTGAAATATTCGATAATTTTGTGAGAAATACTGTTTACAGAACTGTCGGGAGCACCGTTAAATATAAGAAGTTTCAT
>CAZOQH010000022.1:0-21913 GCA_964581855.1 uncultured Flavobacterium sp. | reverse complement strand
GAGTTTTTTTCAATTATAGCTGGATTATTCGAGCAATCATCCAGAACCAAAATTTCGTATTCAACTCCTTCTTTCTCACATTGATTGAATAGGTTTTCGACCAACGGAAAAACATCATAATTATAAGTGGGAATAAGAATAGAAATCATTTTACTTTTTTATTTAAATCTCTGAGAAACATTAACACTACAATAATCATTAAATATTCAAACGGGAAACTATATCTAGAGTTGGTCCCGAATGTTACGATGGCTTGTAATACAGAAGCCGCAAAAATTACAGTTATGGCAAGGAGTTCAAAAGTTATTTTTTTGTTTATAAAAAATCGGAATACGTAATAAGGAACTAGTATTACAAAAAAGAATTTAAAGCCTAGCAAAATGTATTTTTGAACCTCCCAAATCATTTGAAGTTTTTCCAAGTTGCTTTCGTTTCTGAGATTTAAAAAACTCCACAAGACCTCTCCATCTCTCCAAAATTCTTTCCACGAAAAGAAAACTTGATTCCAATATAAATTTTGATTCATCGAAATCGTAGCATCTGCATAATCACTCAGATAATTCGAGAAATCTGGAAAGTTATCGAACTCTAAGGTCTTCATCAATTCGTCTTTTGCATACCAAATCGACATGGCAACATCTTTATTCTCGTCAATAGCTATTTCTCGGTGTTTGGCATATATATGAGCCAATTCTTTATATTCTTCAGTAGTGTTTTCAGCAAAATAAACACAAGTTTGGGCTTTGTTTAATCCATAAAAAGTAGTAGATACAAAATAACCTGTGTTCACCTTATTGAGATATGACCAACCAAAATAACAAAATAATGCTGCAAAAACGATACTTATTTTGGGTTGAATCAGTTTTTTTAAACTAAAGTTTTTTAGAATTATAAATCCGTAGATAATAAAGGGAACAAAAGCAAAAAACGGTTTGACTAAAACTAAATAGCCTATCAAAAGGCTCATCAAAATGTTTTTTTTCTTACTCGTATCATTAAGGTAGTTGTCTGAAAGTAAGTAAAAAATAAAATTAACAAAAAACAGCAATAATGTTTCGGCCAAAATCGAGATTTCATACAGATAAATATGTAAGAAGCTAGACAGAAACAAGGTGATATAAAAAGCGTGTTTTGCTTTAAAGTTCAGGTTCAGTAGTGTTTTATACCATAGGATCGAAGTAATAATTCCGATACAAAACTGATACAAAACAATAACCGGATATTGTCGTAATCCCAAAGCCATTAGCATCGGATAACCTGGAGAACGAACGCCTATATAATCTATTAAATTTAGTCTAAGAATACGGTTGGTTAAAAAAGTAAATTCGTGCGAGTCAGGTAAATAAGTAGGAGACTCAAAAACAAAAACCATTATCAAACGCATCACTATTCCGAAAAGTAGAATGTTTCTTACATCTTTTATGCTGAAAAGTTCTGATAAATAGGTTTTAATTTTTTTTAGCATATCGCAAATGTATTTTTATCAAATTAGTCAGATAATCTAACGTTCCTGTTTTTTTGTTCAATTTGATTAGTATTGAAAAAATCAATGTGATTTCTTAGTACTATTTTAGTTCTATTTGCTAGTGCCTTTTTATAGTTTATAGAAGGGGGAAGAAAAGAGATGTTTGAAAAAATTTGCAAAAAGATAAATGAGTTATCAATGCTTATATCGTCTATTATAATATTTTTATCTTCTTTATATTCTGAAAACAACCGATTGTATTTCTCAATAGGAATTCGATTTTCTTCATTATAAAAAGGGATAATAACAAGCATTATACATTTTTTTGTACTACTTCAAATACTACACCTTCGTCACATTTAATTGTTTTGGCAGGGAATTTCATAATCAGTGCATAATCGTGTGTAGCCATTATGATGGTTTTTCCGTTTTGGTTGATTTCCTTCAGAAGCTGCATAACTTCTGAGCTGGTTTGTGGGTCGAGATTTCCGGTTGGTTCGTCTGCTAAAATTAGTTCAGGATCGTTTAGAAGTGCTCTTGCAATAGCAACTCGTTGTTGTTCTCCTCCAGACATTTGATGAGGCATTTTATCAGCTTTTCCTCTCATCAAAACTTTATCCAAAACTTCCTCTATTTTGAGTTTTATTTCGTTTTTGTCTCGCCAACCTGTAGCTTTTAAAACAAACTCTAAGTTTTTATAAACAGTTCTGTCGGGTAGGAGTTTAAAATCCTGAAATACTACACCAATCTTTCTTCTAAGGTATGGTATGTTCTTTTGTTTTAGTTTTGACAAATCAAAGTCCACTATGCTGCCTTGACCCTCAATTAGGGGTAAATCGGCATATAAGGTTTTCATAAAACTACTTTTCCCTGAACCTGTTTTTCCGATTAAATAAATAAATTCACCTTTGTCAACTTCGATGTTTACATCCTGAAGAATTAGGTTTTTGTCTTGGTAAATATTTGCTTTACGTAAAAATAAAATCGGCTGATTCATAAAGATAATTTTTGGTAAAGTTAACAAAAAATAGATTGACGTAAAATCCTGAAGGTATAAAAAAAACTCAAGACAAAATAGTCTTGAGTTTTTCAATCGTTTGAATTAATAATTTAAGATTGAGGTAAAGTTTTTTTCTTTTCTAATACGCTTGCTTTCGAATCGGTTTCTTCTTTTACTACGGTTCCTTTAATTCTCAGAGGAACTCTTCCGTTTTGTTTGTTAACTGCATTAGTTTCAACCGTAACTGTTTTGTTAATCGGTCCAGGATTCATGTTGTATTTAACTTCTATTTGTCCTGTTTTACCTGGCATAATTGGATCCTTCGGATATGAAGGTACTGTACATCCACAAGAAGAGTTTACTTTTGAAATAATCAAAGGAGCATCTCCGGTATTGGTAAATTCAAAAAAACGAACTCCATTGTCTTCACCACGCTTTACAGTTCCGTAATCAATAGTTTCGGTTTTAAATTCGATTTGAGGTCCGTTCTGTGCATACACACCAGCTCCAAAAACAAGAGCTACTAAAAGTAATCCTAACTTTTTCATGATAATAATTTAATTAAATTGTTATAATTTAGTTTGTTAAAGGTAATAATTTGTATTAAAATAATTTTATTAAGACTTTAAACAATCAAAGGTTGTGCCAAAATCCTTAAGCTAATGTTAAAAAAAGTATGTTTTAAGCTCAAGATAAATCTGTACCTTTGTTGCCTTAGTTTATATATACAAATATAGAATGTTTCAGTTAGGAAAAACAATAGTATCGGAAGAAATTCTCGAAAAAGAATTTGTCTGTAATCTTTCTGCCTGTAAAGGAGCGTGTTGCGTTGATGGAGATGCAGGTGCACCACTTTCGGAGGAAGAAACCAAAATTTTAGAACAAATCTATCCCAAAATAAAGCCTTACTTAAGAAAAGAAGGAATAGAGGCGATAGAGAATCAAGGCACTTGGATTACCGGTTGGGATGGAGGGCTAGAAACTCCACTTATCGAAGGTAAAGACTGTGCATATGTGATTTTTGATCAAGGAACCGCACTTTGTGCTATCGAACAAGCCTATAATGAGGGAGTTGTTGATTGGAAAAAGCCTGTTTCTTGTCACCTTTATCCCGTTCGAATTAAAGATTTTTCTGAATTTTCGGCAGTAAATTATCACCGTTGGGATATTTGCAATGATGCCTGTACTTTAGGAAAAGAACTCGGAGTGCCTGTTTATAAGTTTGTAAAAGAAGCTCTTATAAGACGGTTTGGGCAAGAATGGTACGATGAATTAGAGAAAATAGCAGAAGAAATTAACAGCCAAAAAAGATAAGTCTCAACCAATGAATCCATTTAAGTTTCAATCACTCTTTTACTTTTTGTTTCTTACTCTTTGGTGTTTGATGAGTTGTAAACAAGAAGCAAAATCTATAAATAACCCACAAATAGAAAACCAAATTGAATTTGCAACAGGTTTTGAGATCTATGATTACTCTGATTTTAAAATTTTGAAGATAAAAAATGCTTCTCCTGAATCAGACAAATCAGACACTTATGTGTTACACAAAAAAGACTTTCAGCTTCCGGATAGTCTTAAGAACTTTACTACTATTGTCGTTCCTATAGAAAGTATTGTTGTTACTTCGACCACTCATATCCCGTCTTTAGAGATGTTAGACGTTACCCAAACCCTTATTGGTTTTCCGGGATTAGATTATATTTCTTCTGAAACGGTCCGAGCCAGAATTGAACAAGGAAAAGTGAAAGAGGTAGGAAAAAACGAAAGAATAAACACCGAAACTGTAGTGGATTTAAATCCAGACCTCCTTGTAAGTTTTACTATAAACGAAAGCAATCAAACGCTTGAAAACCTAAAAAGAGCGGGAATAAAGGTTCTATTAAACGGAGACTGGAATGAAAAGAACCCTTTAGGTAAAGCCGAATGGATTAAGTTTTTCGGTGTGTTATACGACAAAAATTCAAAAGCCAATCAAGTTTTTGAAAACATACAAATTGAATATCAAAAGGCAAAAGAACTAGCTTCTAAAGCTCAAAACAAACCAACTATTATTACAGGAAATATATACGAAGACGTATGGTATTTGCCTAGAGGAGATAGTTGGAGTGCATTGTTTTTAGAAGATGCTCATACAGAGTATTTTTGGAAAGATACTTCAGGAACCGGAAGTCTGGCTCTCTCGTTTGAAGAGGTTTTTGATACTGCACAAAATGCAGACTTTTGGATAGGGGCAGGAGTTTATACATCTTTAGAAGAAATGAAAAAAGCAAATCCGCATTACAAAGGTTTTAAAGCCTTTGAAGAAGGAAATGTTTATTCGTTTTCACTTAAAAAAGGCGCAACAGGAGGTGCAATTTATTATGAATTGGCTCCTAATCGTCCGGATTTAGTACTGAAAGATATTATTAAAATCACTCATCCAGAGCTTTTAGAAGATTATGAACTACAGTTTTTTGAAAGACTTAAATAATATCATAAAATTCGACTAGGAATAAAAAGCTGAATGCAACAAAAAGATACATACAAAACTATTGAACGTCCTTCTGAGGAGGTGTTGTATAAAGAAAAAAACAGCAAGTTTTTCGGTTATTGTTTTCCAATCCAATCCGAAGAAAATGTAAAAGTGATTTTAGACGAAATCAAAAAGCAACATTTTTCGGCACGACATTGGTGTTATGCTTTTCAGCTAGGAACAGAGCAAATTCACTATAGAGTTAATGACGATGGAGAGCCTAGTGGAAGTGCTGGATTACCTATTTACGGACAAATTCAATCTTTTGAAGTAACGAATATTCTGGTGGTTGTAGTGCGTTATTTTGGAGGTGTAAAACTCGGGGTAGGAGGATTGGTCACGGCCTATAAAGAAACTGCCAAAATGGCTTTGGAGCAAGCTGAAATTATAGAGAAAACCATTGATGTGCATTATGCAATTAAGTTCGGGTATAAAGATATGAATCGGGTGATGCGAGTTATAAAAGAAAAAAATCTGAATATAATAGGGCAAAAATTAGAAATGGATTGTCAAATCGAAATTGCAGTTCGTAAAAAAGACGCTCCAATGATATTTGATATTTTCAAAGCCATGTACGAAGTAGAAATTTCAGAAAAAGAGTAGAGGTGTAATAATATTTTTAGGAGGCGATTTGTTTTACATAAAAGGAGATACAAGTCGGACAATCTTTTCGGTAATGCGCTTAAGCTTAGGACGATTGCTCCAACGTTCTGTATCAATTGGGATGGAGTTTTCTAAATCCTTATAAAAAGAATTTCTAACTTGCTGAGCAATTTGTTTATCATAAACCAAAGCCGAAACTTCAAAATTCAAATCAAAACTTCTCATGTCTAAATTTGCCGTACCTACTGAAGCTAACTTTCCGTCTACTACAAAGGTTTTGGCATGTATGAACCCTTTTTCGTATAAATAAATCTGAACTCCTGCTTTTAATAAATCATCAAAAAATGATTGTGTAGCAATATTTACAATTTTAGAATCTCCAATCTTTGGAACCAAAAGTTTTATGTCTATCCCGCTCAATGCAGCAATAATTAGTGCTTCTTGCAAAGAAGTATCCGGAATATAATAGGGTGTAGTGAGTAATACTTCTTTTTGTGCAGAGTTTACAGCCTGAATAATAGAATAAAGTATGTTGGGAAGATCAGAATCTGGTCCGCTCGAAACAATTTGCGCATAATAATTTTCTGGATTTTCTATTTCGTTAAAAGGAAAATAATTGGCATTAATCGTAAGGTTTTCGTTACTCGAAAAATTCCAATCCGACAAGAAAACTCTTTGTAAGGTTAACGAAGAAAATCCTTTAATCATCAAATTGGTATCTCTCCAATAAAGCTTATCTTCAGAATTGTTAATATATCGGTCGCTTACATTTATTCCTCCTATAAACGAAGTAATCCCATCGATAATTACAATCTTTCGGTGATTTCTGTAATTCATCCGATTGGCTAAATAAATAAGTTTTATTTTGTGAAATGGATAGGCTTGAATTCCGTTTTTAGTTAATTCCTTTGCAATTGTTTTTCGAATGGATTTACTTCCGAAATCATCATATATAAATCGTATTTCAACACCTTCTTTTGCTTTTTGTATCAGTAAGTCTTTCAGTTGATTTCCGATATTATCATCTTCATAAATATAAAATTCGATATGAATGTGTTTTTTTGCTTTTCGGATTTCGTCAAACAATAACGGGAAAAATACTTCTCCATTATTAAGCAGTTTTATTTCAGAATTAGGCAATACGTACGACCTTTCTATTTTTTGATTAGAAAGTAAACGTATGAGTTTTCTGTTTTTTTTAATCGAAATCCGCTCTGTGGCTAAAACTTTTTGATCATTTTCGCTCAATCTTTGTTCTAGATTTTTTTGAAAATGTTTATCAATGATGAGTTTTTTGTTATAGATTTTACGTTTTCTGTAGTTGATACCAAACGAAAAATAAAATATTACTCCAAAAACAGGAACAAAAATCACAAATAATAAATAGGCCAATGTTTTACTTACAGAACGCGTATCCCATATAATGCGAATGCAGACTAATATAATAGACAGTGCATAAAGTAATTCTATAACGATAAGCCATTTTGCTTGTTCAAAAAACATTACCTAGGATTTAGACTACTAAAGTACAAAAAAACGGATTTATATTTTGTATATTCTTACCTTTGTTGTTTCAATTAAACAAAGATGACAAATAACGATATATTTAAAAAACTTCGGGTTGCTTTACAGTTAAGAGACGACGAAATTGTAGATATTCTTCAATTGGTTGATTTCAGAATTTCGAAAGCAGAGTTGGGAGCGTTTTTTAGGGCAGAAGATCACCCGAATTATATGGAATGTGGAGATCAGATTCTACGTAATTTTCTTAACGGATTGGTTATTCATTTAAGAGGAACCAAAGAAAATCCGAAAAATCCTAAAGAGGTTTTGGCTAAAAAGAAAGAAGAGTCTAAACTAAAAATGACTGGTGATAAAAGTGCCAAGACGGATAAAAAGGCATCTTCAGACAAAAGACCTACTAAGAAATTCGCTCCAAAAAAAACAGACAAACCAAGTTTGGGTAAAATTAAATTCAACAACGGTAAAAAGAAAAAAGATTAAGCATAAATTCAACACCTGAGAATTATAAAACAAATGATTTTAGTAGAAAAAGCTTCTGTCGAGGATATTTCACTTATTCAAAAAATTGCTCATACCACTTGGTATCCTACTTTTAAAGACATATTATCCGAACAGCAAATTGAATATATGCTCGAAATGATGTATTCGACTTCGTCACTCAAAGAACAGATTGAAGTTAAAAATCACGTGTTTTTTATAGCAAAACAAGGAGGTTTGAGTTTAGGGTTTATGTCGATAGAATTGAATTATAATCATAAACCTAAAACCAAAATCCATAAAATTTATATTCTTCCGACTGCTCAAGGAAAGGGAATTGGAAATGTCTTGATGCAAAAGGCAGAAGAATTTGCCCTAGAGCATAAACAAGATTCAATAACGCTTAACGTTAATCGGTTTAATAATGCGATTGGATTCTATCAAAAGCAAGGATATCAAAATATCAGAACCGAAAATATTGATATCGGAAAAGGTTACGTAATGGAAGATTATGTCTTTGAAAAACCACTATAGATTTAGGTTATATTGATATAAAAACATATAATCGAAAATTATTCCTATCCTCTTCAATAATGCGTAAATTTGTATCACAAAAAATAAAAATTACTAACCCTTAAAAATAAAATTAAAAATGGCATTAGTTGGAAAACAATTCCCAAACATTACTGTTGACGCAATCTCCGAAATGGGAGATAATCTTAGAATTAACGTTCTTGAGGAAGCTACGAAAAACAACAAAAAAGTATTGTTGTTCTGGTATCCAAAAGACTTTACTTTTGTTTGCCCTACCGAATTACACGCTTTTCAAGAGGCTTTACCAGAATTCGAAAAAAGAAATACTATGGTAATCGGAGCTTCTGTAGATACTAACGAAGTTCACTTTGCATGGTTAAATACTCCTAAAAATAACGGAGGAATCGAAGGAGTTACTTACCCGCTTTTGGCTGATACTACAAGAAACCTTTCTAACGCTTTAGGAATTCTTGATGCTGAGCAAGTATATAACGAAGAGTTAGACGACGTTATTATCGAAGGTTCAAACGTAACTTTTAGAGCTACTTATCTTGTGGATGAAACCGGAAAAATTTTCCACGAATCAGTAAACGATATGCCGCTCGGAAGAAACGTAAAAGAATATTTAAGACTAATTGATGCTTATACTCACGTTCAGACCAAAGGAGAAGTTTGTCCTGCAAACTGGGAAGAAGGAAAAGAAGCAATGAGCGCAAACAGAGAGAGTACAGCTGAGTATTTAGCTTCTCACGTAAACTAAAAAAAAGTAAAAATGTTATTAGAATTAGAAAACGATACTTTACAAGAAGTAGTAAACTCTAATAAAAAGGTAGCCGTACAGTTTTCAGCTTCATGGTGCGGAAACTGCAGAATTATGAAGCCAAAATTTAAAAAGCTATCTACCGAAAAAGAAGATATTACTTTTGTAATTGTAGATGCAGAAAAATTTCCTGAATCAAGAAAATTAGCAAACGTAACTAACTTACCAACATTTGCTACTTTCGTGGACGGAAAAATAGTAGGAGAGACTCAAACCAACAAACAAGAAGTTTTAAACGATTTAATAAATGAAATTACCAGTAATTAAACATTTGACTCAATTTATCGAAGATAATGACGAGGATTATATCGTAGAAACTCTTGAGGTTCTCGAAAATCTAACAGAACTTTCTTCACTAAAAGACGAAGAAATTGATGTGATTGCAGAGTTGATCTCTAATATGTACGGAGCTTTGGAGGTGCATAAAATGACCAAAGAAGGAACCGACAAAAAAGAAGCCCTAAATACCTTTATGAAAAGAGTGATGGGATCGATTGATAAATAATTATCAAAATATATGAAGTAAAAACTGCCTGAAATTATTTTCAGGCAGTTTTTTTTTGAAAGCTAATTTAAATCATATTTTTTTATGGTTCATTGCTTTAATTTTGTCAAATTAAAACTATTAAATACACGCTATGCATTATTGGAAAAAACTAACAGTTCATCAAAGACGCGAACGTATAGCTCAAGCTCTAAGCGAAGTGGTAAACTTTACAGAAGATATTTCATTGGGATATCCTGCATCTAAATTAGACGGAAAAGTATTTTATGATGATGCACCTTTTTTGAAAGAAGCTCCAACCTTACAAGCCTTTGTAGCTAACCCTAACAACATTGGATGTCATACGTTAGGAACTTCAGAAAAAGCATTCAAAGGAACACAAACCATAGAAAGAGAAGTACTCGATGTGATTGCGGTAGATATTTTTAAAGCTCAGCCCAATTCCTTTGATGGATATATTTCTCCAGGAGGTACCGAAGCAAATATTCAGGCAATGTGGATTTATCGCAACTATTTTATAAATCAACATCAGGCAAATCCGGACGAAATTGCCATTGTAGCCACAGAAGATACACATTATTCTATCCCAAAAGGCTCTAATTTACTAATGTTGGATTGGTTGCGAATTCCGGTTGACTTTAATACTCGAAAAATCCAAAAAGATAAATTAAATCAGATTATTCTAGAAGCTAAAAACAACGGTAAAAAATACTTTATAGTTGTAGTAAACATGGGAACCACTATGTTTGGCTCTATAGACGAAATCTCGGATTATACTGATATTTTAGAAAGAGAAAATCTAGACTATAAACTTCATGTTGATGGTGCTTACGGAGGTTTTGTTTATCCGTTTAGCAACAAACAAAGCGAGCTAAACTTTAGTAATCCTAGGGTAAGCTCAATTACAATCGATGCTCATAAAATGCTTCAGGCTCCTTACGGAACAGGAATATTTGTTTGTAGAAAAGGTCTTATCGAAAACGTTCTGACTCAAGAAGCCGAATATGTAGAGGGAATGGATTTAACTCTTTGTGGAAGTCGCTCGGGAGCAAATGCGGTGGCAGTTTGGATGATTCTCTTTACGTATGGACCTTTTGGCTGGTTCGAAAACATAAGTGTTTTACAAATGAGAACCGAATGGTTTTGTAAAGAATTAGACCAACTCGGTATTGAATATTTCAGAGAGCCGTTTATGAATATTGTAACCATAAAATCAAAGTACATACCTCAAGAATTAGCAGAGCGTTTTCAATTAGTACCACAAAAACACGATCAAACCAATCAGTGGTATAAAGTAGTTTTAATGGGACATGTTGAAGTAGATGACCTGATGGCATTTATTGAAGAATTGAAAAGTAGAAGTTAAATTCCAAACATAAAAAAAGGGACAATTTTGTCCCTTTTTTTATTATCCTCCCATAAATTCTTCTTCTCCGAACCCTCCGTCTTGTCCTCCTCTTTGCGGTCGTTCTCTTTCTTTTTGTCTGTTAAAGCGATACGTAAACGAGAGTGTAATTTGTCTTTCTCTCCATTGCATTTCAGAATAGGTGTTCTGAGTTGGTAATTCTGTTTCGTAAATACGCTTTCTTGAATTGAATAAGTCTTGCGCATTAAGCGTAATGGTGGCTTTGTCATTTAAGATGTCTTTGCTAAAAGCCATGTTGGCATGAATAATTCCTTTGCTTCTTCCTTGAGCGTTATCCTCAGGAGCACTATAGGTTACATTGGTCTGCCAGTCTATTTTGTATGGTAATGTTATTCTTGAAGTCAATCTCGAGAACCAAGAATAAGCTACGTTGTCAAAGTTTTCGTTCACCAAATTATTTGATAAGTCGTAATAGGTATAATTTCCTTTAGTTTCATTTCTATAAAGATTTACACTTCCGTTTAATCTCCACCATCTATACGGGTTATAATTTAGAGTGAAATCAAATCCAAAACGCTCTCTTACACCTAAGTTAACAGGAGAAGTGATTAGCACGTCAATTCCGTTTATTTCTTCTACATAACGTATAAATTGAGTAGCATCTTTAGTATGATTAAAATACATTGAGCTGCTTAGGGTAAGTTGATTGCCCCATCTTTTCAGAAATCCTAAATCAAAAGCATCTGTCATTGACGGATCTAAATCAGGGTTTCCTCTGAACAATGAAACGTTACTCGAAAGGTTAGAAAAAGGATTTATCATACGAGAACGAGGACGAGAAATACGTTTGCTATAACTTAATGAAATGTTGGTTTCGTCATTAAATTCGTATCCAAAAAACACACTAGGAAATAGATTGTTGTATTTTTTTGTTTTATAAATATCTTCGGTAAATTGATTGATATTCACTTTAGTATCTTCCCAACGCAATCCTCCCATATAAGAGAATTTATTGATTTTACCTCCAAATTGAGTATACAACGCATTTACGTTTTCTTTGTATTGTAATACATTAGAGTAGTTGGTATCATTCTCCCATACATCAGTAAGGTCGTTGTAGTTTTCAACTAAATAATCAGTTGTTAAATCAACAAAGTTTCCTCTATATCCTGCTTCAAATTGATTGTTTTCTCCCAAAGGCAGAACGTAATCGGTCATGATTATGGTACGATTTTGCTTTTGGTCACTCGAAGTTTTTTCTAGTCTTGTGATTTCGTCTAAGGTGAGATTACGAGTTGTGATGTCTGCATAATCTTTGTCTTTGCTTAATGAAGTCGAGAAATCAATGGTTAATTTATGTCCTTCTTTGTCAAAGTTTTTAGTAAGGTTACTCGAAAAGTCCACATCTTCATCATCACTCCAGTCATAATTGTCACGAGTGGTCTGAGAAAGTAAACTCATGTTCGGATCATAATAATCAATCGAAACATTTGTAGGGTTTGTTCTTCCGTCTTTTCTGTACGATACGGAATTTGTCCACGAAAGACTTTCGGTAAGATTCCATTCTATCCCAAATAAGCCATTATATCCTTTGCTTAATCTTTCGTTATTTCTTCTTTCGTTTATAAAACCGGTAGTATTTCCTGTATTAGGGTCAAGGTTTTCAATATCATTTAGAGAGTTTCCTTTACTTCCTCTGTGGCTGTAACCTTGTGTTGTAAAAAGGTTGAATTTTTCAGCTTTATAATTGATGTTAGCACTTAATCCATGATTGGCCGGATCTCCTGTAGTTGCAATGATAGTTCCGTTTATCCCATCATTTTTACCCTTTCTTAGAATAATATTTATAATACCTCCTCCTCCTTCTGCTTCATATCGTGCAGACGGATTGGTGATAACTTCAACTTTTTCGACAGAGTCGGCAGGTAGCATTTTTAGAGCATCTGCAATATTAATTCCGGCTAATCCCGAAGGCTTTCCGTCTATGAGTATACGTACGTTATCATCACCTCTTAACGAAACATTTCCTTCTACATCTACTGTTACAGAAGGTACATTGTCAAGCACATCACTTATGGTTCCGCCTTTAACCATCATGTCTCTTCCTACATTGTACACTCTTTTATCCAAACGCATTTCTACCGTAGAAAGTTCTGCTATAATTTCTACTCCCTCAATAAGTTGGGCATCTGCCTCTAGTGCAATAGTTCCTAGATGGGTATCTTCCTGAAGGGTTTTGGTAATTTCATAAGGTTTGTACGATATAAAATCAATTCGGATGTTATAACTTCCGGTTGGTACATCAACAGAAAAATTACCGTTTTCGTCTGTAGTACCTCCAAATACGGAACTAGGGTTTTGAGAGTTTTGGATATAGATAATAGAGTATTCCAAGGGTTGATTGCTTGATTTTTCTATTACTTTTCCAGTTAGTTTTACGTTAGATGGTTGCGCAAAGGCACACAGTGATAGAAGCGAAAAAAATAGAATTTGTACAGATTTCATTCGAAATAAATTTTTAAAACAACAAAATTAAAATTCAAAAAGTATAATTCTCCCAAACATTTGTTAAGGTTGTTGATTTTAGAGTTTGTTTAAATAAAAATTTTCTTAAGTAATTATCCCTCTATAATTCTTATTCCTCTTCTTCTTGGTGTTTGATTTTCTGAATCCTCACTCTATTTTCCACTAAAGTTTTTTATTTTATATCAAAGAGAAAACATTACGTAGCGTTTTAAAATTATATCTTCTGTATCAAAGATTGCTATGTCTGAAACTCTCCCTTTAATGGTTATGTTTTGAGAAGATGTAGTAGTGCTCAATTTAAAAAGCAATAAAAAGAGATGTATTTCATATATCCATAGAAAGTCAAATATATAAGTAATTGATAATGTTCGAAAATATTAGGGGTTTATATTTGTAAGTGAAATGTTACCGCTCTGAATTTTTAATATTGTCATTGCTATTGAGATTGAATTCGTATATTTGTACTCCTCAAAAAAATATGGAAGAACAATTTATCGTATCGGCTCGTAAGTATAGACCACAAACTTTTAAAGATGTTGTAGGGCAACAGGCTATTACGGATACTTTGCTCAATGCCATCGAAACCAATCACTTGGCACAAGCACTCTTGTTTACGGGTCCGAGAGGAGTCGGAAAAACAACTTGTGCACGGATTTTGGCCCGAAAAATCAATCAACCTGATTATGACGATCCGAATGAGGATTTTTCGTTTAATATATTTGAGTTAGATGCTGCTTCAAATAATTCGGTTGATGATATTCGAAGTTTGATTGACCAGGTTAGAATTCCACCTCAAACCGGAAAATACAAAGTATATATTATTGATGAGGTGCATATGCTTTCACAAGCAGCTTTCAATGCTTTTTTAAAAACGCTTGAAGAGCCGCCTAAACACGCTATTTTTATTTTAGCCACTACCGAGAAGCATAAGATTATACCTACTATTCTTTCGAGATGTCAGATTTTTGACTTTAAGCGAATTACAGTCCAGGATGCTAAAAACCATTTGGCTGAAGTGGCTAAAAGTCAAGGTGTAACTGCTGATGATGATGCACTTCATATCATTGCCCAAAAAGCAGATGGAGCTATGCGTGATGCGCTTTCTATTTTTGACAGGGTCGTAAGTTTTTCCGGGAAAAACCTTACTCGTGAAGCCGTTACCGAAAACCTGAACGTACTAGATTACGAGTATTACATCAAAGCAACCGAACTTATTTTAGAAAATAAAATACCAGACTTACTGTTACTCTTCAATACTATTTTGGCCAAAGGATTCGACGCACATCATTTTGTGCAAGGACTTGCCTCACATTTTAGAGACTTGCTGGTATGCAAAAATCCAGAAACCCTACAACTGTTGGAAGTAGGCGAAACCGCAAAAATTCAATACCAACATCAAGCAACATTAGCTTCGCAAGAATTTTTGATAGAAGGAATTCGCTTAGCAAATGATTGTGATTTAAAATACAAAGCTAGTCAGAACCAGCGATTGTTGGTTGAACTTTGCCTGATGCAATTAGCCTCTATCAGTTTTGATGGAGAAAAAAAAAAGCTAATTTCATAATTCCGGCTTCGTATTTTCATTCTCAACAAAACGCTTCAGAAAAAACCATCGACAGACCTGTTGAGCAACCCATTCAACGCATAGAAAAATCAGTCGATAAACTACAGATAAAAACGGATACTTCTTCCGAAACTATTATTAATTCCCTTTCGATAAAAGGATATAAAAAATTCAAAGAGCTTCAGGAAAATGAAGAGAAATTACAGTTAGCAAAGCAAACAGTATTATTAGAAGAACCTTTTACGCATGATCAATTGGTTGTTCAATGGAATAAATTTAAAGATCGATTAGAAAAAAAAGGATTTATGATTATTTCGTCGCTTATGGGAATGAGCGAAGTCGTTTTAGAAGGAACAACTATTAAATACGAAGTTCCGAACGAAAGCTCAAAAAAGGATTTAGAATCTGAACTGCCGAATTTACTCGGACACTTAAGAGGACACCTTAAGAATCATCACATCAAAATCGAAATCTCTATAAACGAGACCATTCAGGCGAAAAAATTATTTGATAAAAGAGATATTTTCGTGCATATGGCCGAAAAAAATCCAGCACTCGAATTACTGAGAAAGACCTTTGATTTGAATATTTAGGTAAAGGACCAAAAGCCTTAAAGTCATACCATTTGATAAAACTAAATATCTTTATCTTTGAAACATTGATTTTAATAGTTTATGACACAATTCCGAACACAAGTTCCGGTAAATAAATACGAGTTTTCGCTTGATTACAATTCGGAGGTTTTTTCGATTGGTTCGTGTTTTGCAGAAAATATTTCGAGAAAACTTACTTATTTCAAACTGAAAAATCACGTTAATCCGTTTGGAATATTATTTCATCCACTTGCCATTCAGAAAATTTTAGAAAAAACATTGCAACAAATACCGTTCACCGAGGATGATGTTTTTTTTCACAACGAACTATGGCACTGCTTTGATGTACATTCTGAGTTTTCGTCTGCAGATAAAAACCAGCTTTTAGAGCAATTAAACCGAGAGTTATCCGAAACAAAAAAAGCGTTAGAAAATTCAACTCACATTATCATCACTCTCGGAACCTCTTGGGTTTACCAATATAATTTAACTGGGGAAATCGTAGCAAATTGTCATAAAGTTTCTCAAAAAGAATTTACCAAAAAGTTGCTTTCATCAGAGCGGATTACTGAAAGTTTAGAACGAATTATCTCGCTTTTTTCGGACAAGAAAATTATTTTCACGATTTCTCCAGTACGGCATATCAAAGAAGGTTTTTTTGAAAACAATGTAAGTAAATCAACTTTGTTTGTAGCCTTACAACAAGTGTTGTCAGAAAATGTAAATTACTTTCCGTCTTACGAAATCGTAATGGATGAGCTTCGGGATTATCGCTTTTTTTCCGAAGATATGCTTCATCCCAACCAAATTGCAATTGATTATATTTGGGAGCGATTCGCTGAGAATTATTTTTGCGAAAATGCTTTGAAAACTTTTAAAGAAATAGATGCTATTCAAAAAGCATTAAATCACAAGCCATTTAACCCGAATACGCAAGCTCATAAAAAGTTTGTTGAATCTACTCAAAAACGAATTGAAAAGTTGGGAGTGATTTGGAAAAACGTTTAAATGAAAAAATCCCGATTAAAAGACTAATCGGGATTTTTATATATTATCGAATTATATTTTTGTCAACCAATTTTTGAAGCTGACTTCTTTTTCGATTATTGAGTTTAAATCCGAAATTTTCACTCGTTCTTGTAACATTGTATCTCGATGACGGATAGTTACGGTTTGGTCTTCTAAACTTTGGTGGTCAACCGTTACACAAAACGGAGTTCCGAGAGCATCTTGTCTTCTGTAACGTCTTCCGACAGCATCTTTTTCGTCATAAGCCACATTGTAATTCCATTTTAAATCTTCTACAATTTTTTGAGCCACTTCTGGTAATCCATCTTTTTTGACAAGAGGTAGAACAGCTACTTTTGTAGGTGCCAAAACAGCAGGTAGTTTAAGAACGGTACGGGTTGAGCCGTCTTCAAGTGTTTCTTCTTGTAAAGCATTCGAAAAAATAGCTAAAAACAAACGGTCTAATCCGACAGAAGTTTCTACTACATACGGAACGTAATTCTTGTTTTCTTCGGTATCAAAATACTGTAACTTTTTGCCCGAATACTGTTCGTGAGCCTTTAGGTCAAAATCTGTTCGAGAGTGAATTCCTTCAAGTTCTTTAAATCCGAAAGGGAAATTAAACTCAATATCTGTTGCAGCATTGGCATAGTGTGCTAATTTTTCGTGGTCATGAAAACGGTAGTTTTCTTTTCCTAAACCTAAAGATAAGTGCCACTTTAAGCGATTCTCTTTCCAATACTCGTACCATTTTAATTCTTCTCCAGGTTTCACGAAAAATTGCATTTCCATTTGCTCGAATTCTCTCATTCTAAAGATGAATTGTCTTGCTACAATCTCGTTTCTGAAGGCTTTTCCGGTTTGAGCAATTCCGAATGGAATTTTCATTCGTCCTGTTTTTTGGACATTCAAAAAGTTTACAAAAATTCCTTGTGCTGTTTCCGGACGCAAGTACAAATCCATCGCGTTTTCGGCAGAAGCTCCTAATTTTGTTCCAAACATCAAGTTGAATTGGCGAACTTCTGTCCAATTTTTAGAACCTGTTTCTGGATCTGCAATTCCTAACTCTTCAATAAGGGCTTTTACATCAGCTAAATCTCCTGAATCAAGACCTTTTGCCATTCTTTGCAGAATGTCTTTTTGTTGTTTTATATATCCGGCAACTCTTTCGTTAGTGGCTTTATATTGTTCTTCGTCAAAGGCTTCCCCGAAACGTGCTCTTGCTTTTTCGATTTCTTTTTGAGCTTTTTGATTGATTTTTTCGCAATAGTCTTCAATCAATACGTCTGCTCTATACCTTTTTTTAGAGTCTTTATTGTCAATTAAAGGATCGTTAAAAGCATCAACGTGCCCTGATGCCTTCCAGGTGGTTGGATGCATTAGAATAGCAGCATCAATTCCTACAATGTTTTCGTGAAGTTGAACCATGGCTTTCCACCAGTATTCACGAATGTTTTTCTTGAGTTCAACCCCGTTTTGAGCATAGTCATAAACGGCGCTCAATCCGTCATAAACTTCACTTGACGGAAATATGTATCCGTACTCTTTTGCATGTGAAATTACGTTTTTAAATAAATCTTCCTGCTTTGCCATTTTACGTAGATTAAGTACGTTATTAAAGCTTGCGAAATTACAACAAATCCGATAAGATTCCTAAACAAAAAAACGCTCCAGCAAATTTCAATTCTTAAATCTAAAAATCTGCTTGTCATTTGGTCAAAAATAGACTACTTTTGCCAAGTTTAAAAAACAGCAACAACACAACAATTTAAAATATAAATGAATCCGGTAAAATACATATTCGTAACGGGAGGAGTAACCTCTTCTTTAGGAAAAGGAATTATAGCTGCATCGTTAGCTAAGTTGCTTCAGGCAAGAGGATACAGAACAACTATTCAAAAATTTGATCCATATATTAATGTGGATCCAGGAACGCTTAATCCTTATGAACACGGAGAATGCTTCGTTACTGATGATGGTGCAGAAACGGATTTGGATTTAGGACATTATGAAAGGTTTTTAAACGTGCCAACCTCGCAAGCGAATAACGTAACCACTGGTAGAGTTTATCTTTCGGTTATAGAAAAAGAGAGAAGAGGAGAGTTTTTAGGGAAAACAGTTCAAGTGGTTCCGCATATTACCAACGAAATCAAATCACGTATGAAGTTGCTTGGAGAGTCAGGTGATTTTGATATCGTAATTACAGAAATCGGAGGAACAATCGGAGATATAGAATCTTTGCCTTATATCGAATCGGTAAGACAATTGTTGTGGGAACTAGGTGAAGGCAATGCCATTACGATTCACCTGACCTTAGTTCCGTATTTAGCTGCAGCAAAAGAATTAAAAACAAAACCGACTCAGCATTCGGTTAAAACTCTGATGGAAAGCGGTATCAAAGCCGATATCTTAGTTTGTAGAACCGAACATGAACTTTCAGACGAATTGAGAGAAAAATTAGCACTTTTTTGTAACGTAAAAAAAGAAGCAGTTATTCAATCTATTGATGCTTCTACTATTTATGATGTTCCAAATCATATGCTGCAAGAAGGATTGGATGTAGTAGCTTTAAAGAAATTAAACCTTTCGAAAAAATCAAAACCAGATTTAACACATTGGAACGCATTTCTCAAAAAGCACAAAAACCCGAAACATATTGTAAATATAGGACTGATAGGGAAGTATGTAGAATTACAAGATTCGTATAAATCGATTCTAGAGGCTTTCGTTCATTCAGGTGCGGCTAATCAAACTAAGGTTAATGTAGTGAGTATTCACTCAGAGTTTTTGACCAAGGAAAATGTAGCAGAAAAACTTAAAGGATTAGACGGAGTTTTGGTTGCCCCAGGATTTGGAGAAAGAGGAATTGAAGGGAAGATTGAAGCTATTCGTTATGTTCGCGAAAATAAAATTCCTTTTTTAGGAATCTGTTTAGGAATGCAAATGGCAGTGATTGAATACTCTAGAAATGTGTTAGGATTAAAGGATGCTAATTCTACCGAAATGGCTCCAGATACAAAAAATCCGGTTATTCATATTATGGAAAATCAGAAAAACGTGACCGATAAAGGTGGAACAATGCGTTTAGGAGCCTGGGATTGTCAATTGCAGAAAGGAACTTTAGTTTATTCGGTTTATAATAAAGACGTGATTTCAGAACGTCATAGACATCGTTTTGAACTAAATAATCATTATCTGAATGATTTAGAAAAAGCCGGACTTATAGCCTCGGGGATAAATCCAAAAACTAAACTAGCAGAAGTGGTAGAGCTTAAAAAACATCCGTTTTTTATTGGAGTACAATATCACCCAGAGTATAAAAGCACGGTCGCTAATCCGCATCCGTTGTTTGTAGCATTCGTTAAAGCAACTGTAGAAAATAAAAAAACAAAATAGTTTAGGCAGTAACTTCAGAGCCTAATACTTTAAATTTAAATTAAATGGAAGAAAAGAAATTTGACCCAAGAACCCTGTTTGCCTTTGTACTTATTTTCGGAATCCTGTTATGGATTATGTACCAAAACCAACCGACTCCAGAAGAAATTGAAACCTCAAAAAGCAACAAAGAGCTCGTAAAACAGGAAAATGAAATTCCTACTCAACCTCAAGCTGATTTTGCCGTTTCAGAATTGACCCAGAATGATTCTTTAAGAATGGTTCAATTACAAAGTTCTTTAGGGAGTTTTGCGTATTCAGGAACTCTTTCGGAAGAAACTTCGGTTTTAGAAAACGAAGTTTTGCGTTTAGAAATATCTAACAAAGGAGGTTATATTACAAGTGCACAAATTAAAAATTTCGAGCAGTTTCGTAAAGGTTCAGGTAATGTAGTGAATCTGATAAATGACAACAATGCACGTTTTAATATAGAACTTAAAACTCAAGAAAATAGAGTATTTAATACAGAGGAATTATTGTTTGAACCCGTATTTGCTCAGGAAGGAGAAAACCAAGTGCTTACACTTCGTTTGAAATCTGACGAAAATAAATTCTTAGAATATAGATACGTGTTGAAACCTAATGAGTATATGATGGATTTTTCTATCAGAACTCAAGGGATGGCTTCTGTGCTAAACACCTCAGAACCTTTAAAGCTAAATTGGGATTTAGAAACATATCGTAATGAAAAATCAGTTACTTACGAAAACCGTTATACCGAACTTATTTTTGAATATGAAAATGGTAAGGACGATTATTTAGGGCAAAGTAAAATTACAACAGATCAGGCTAAAGATGTGACTTATATTGCTTACAAACAACACTTCTTTACCTCGATTTTGTTGACAGATACTCCATTTAAGACGGTTGACTTTACGTCAAAAAACTTGGTAGAAGACGAAAAAGTTGATACACTTAAAACAAAGTCATTCGCATCAGTAATTCCGCTTGAATTTAAAGGAGGAGAGGTAAATTATACGATGAATTGGTATTACGGACCAACAGACTATAAAATTTTAAATGATTATAACAGAAATCTTGATGAAGTTGTTCCTTTAGGGTGGGGGATTTTCGGTTGGATAAACAAATATCTTTTTATTCCAGCCTTTAATCTATTGACCGGAATCGTGTCAAATTACGGAATTGCTATTATTCTGTTTACTATTTTGGTTAGAATTGCAATTTCTCCAATTACTTATAAGTCGTATTTGTCTCAAGCAAAAATGAAGGCACTCCGTCCTGACATTAATGAGTTAAACGAAAAGTACAAAAAAGACCCAATGAAAAAACAACAAGAAATGATGGCGTTGTATTCAAAGGCAGGTGTAAATCCTATGGCAGGATGTATTCCAGCTCTAATGCAAATCCCAATTTTTTACGCTTTGTTTATGTTCTTCCCGTCAGCTATTGACTTAAGACAAAAAGGATTTTTATGGGCAGACGATTTATCGTCGTATGATATGGTGGTACAATTGCCGTTTTATATTCCGTTTTATGGAAATCATATTAGCTTGTTTCCTATTTTGGCAGGTATAGCGATTTTCTTTTATATGAAAATGACTACCGGTGATCAGCAAATGGCACAACCTACTCAAGAAGGAATGCCAGATATGGGGAAAATAATGAAAGTGATGATTTATATTTCTCCGATTATGATGATTATATTCTTTAATATGTATGCTTCTGGATTGTCATTATACTATTTCATATCTAACCTGATTACTATCGGAATCATGTTGGTGATTAAACACTACATTATAGATAACGAAAAAATTACTGCTAAAATTCAAGAAAACAAAACTAAACCTAAAAAAGAAAGCAAGTTTCAGAAAAGAATGCGTGAAGCGATGGAACAAGCTCAAGAGCAGCAAAGACAAAAGCAAAATAGAAAATAATGACCTAAGTACTATATATAGTGTTCATGCAAAAATCCCGAGACTTGTTTCTTGGGATTTTTGTTTTTTATGTTTTAGTAGGTTGT
>CAZOQH010000021.1:0-22053 GCA_964581855.1 uncultured Flavobacterium sp. | reverse complement strand
ACATAAGACAAATCTGCATTGAGCAATAAATCAGAGGCTCCCGTAAACCCGGAGTCTTTATCTGTAAGATTGATGTTTATGAGTCCGTTGGTTTCTTTTCTAACTTTATCGGCATCTAATTCTTGGTGTGTTTTCATGTAGGCTGCATTTAGACCTGCCGAAATTTTGTTTTTGTCATCTTGGTCAAAACTGAAAATGTTTTTTCTCGCCTCGATTTCTACTCCATACACATATCCGTAATCTCCGGTATTTGTATAAGAAATATCATTGGTTGAAGAGGCGATTGTGGTTTCGTTTATCGGATTCATGATGTATTTTCCGAAAGCAGTTACCGAAAGCAGTTCATTGTCTTGAGGAAACATTTCCCATTTTAGGTCAAGGTTGTAATTCTCGGAAGAATATAAATAAGGGTTTCCGAATGTGGTTTCGGTTACGTCTTCGTAAATAAATCGGGCTCTTTCTTTGAACTGAGGTAATGTGTAGGTTTTGCTAGCTCCTAAACGCAGGTTTTGTTTTTCATCCAATTCGTATTTAAGCACTAAACTTGGCAAAAATTCATTCCTTTTAAGTGTGTTACTATTTCCGGAAGCGTCTAATTGTGTTCTCCAGTCTACAATTTGCTCTATTCTTTCAAATCTCAATCCGATAATAGAGCTTAACTTATCACTAAACCTATATTCTAAAGTTGCAAAACCAGCATGAATGTTTTGTTCTCCGTTATAAACTTGGAATGCATCTCCTGCAAAAGCGCTTATTGTAAACAATCCGTTATTGTAGTTTTGTGTATTAAAAAAATCGTCTAATCTATTCGGATTAAGCACAGTTGTAAGTCTTTCGCTGGCTAAAATATTGAAGTTGTATTGGATGGCTTGGAATTCTCTTTCTTTAAACCTTCCGTTATAACCTAATACTATTTTTCCTTTTGGGCTTCCGTTATCACCTTCTCCTATTTCTCTGCTTAGCACTACATTGGCTGCCCATTCTTTTTCGGTCAGATTCTGATAATATCTGTGATTGTCGGTAGTAGAGTTCTGAATAAGTGTATATCCATCAAGATTATCTCTAAAACCTAAAGTATTCTGTGTTCTGTCAGGCATATCTCCTTCTACTTCGTTAAAAGAAACTCCCCAATCTAAATTTGTTTTTTCGGAAAGTGCGTGATTTCCTAACAATTGATGGATAAATAATGTATTCTGTACATAAGTTCCTCTTTGCAAAAGTCCATTGTTATCTTCTGCTAAATCGCGCATAAACCCTTTGTAAATGTCTCGAGATTGTTCTGAAGAATTAACGAATAAAAAATTATAGCGCAACCCGTGGTTTTCGTTAATACTATAGTTAGCATTAAACATTCCGGTTGTATTGGTTTTGTATGAAAATTTTTCTTGTTGAAATGATTTTAAAGGATTTCCGTGAGAATCTGTTGCCTGATTTAATCCTTCTCTATATTCAAATCCGTTATCAAAATTAGCTGTTGCAAATAGGTTCATTCTACCTTCGCTTCCTATATTAAACGACTTTCCTCCTTTTAGTCCTACATTTCCTCCGAAAGGTGCTTCGTGAATCGGGTTTAAGCTATTTTGAAAGTTATAAGAATTTAATGCATTTTCCGGTATCCAATAGTTTGAAAACCCAAACTTATTTGGTCCGTCTTGTAATAAAAAATCTCCATTATTTTCGACAGCATTAGAGTTTATAGAAGTATCTAAAGTGATTTCAAACATTCCGTCTCCTTTATAATTTTTTGAAGAAATATCCACGTTTCCTCCTGCAAAATCTCCCGAAATTCGAGGTCCATAAACTTTATCTATCGAAATATATTCTACAATATCAGTCGAAAAGAGTCCTAAATCTATGTTTTTCTTTCCTGGATCGTTCGACGCAACCGGAAGTCCGTTAATAGAAGTAGAATTGTATCGATCTCCAAGTCCTCTTACATAAACACTACTGCTTCCTTCTTGCTTAGACACTCCCGAAGTTTTGGTAACGGCTGCAGCCACATCTCCTACTCCTTTACGACTGAGTTCTTGTGCTCCAATGTTTTGTTTAATTTCAATGGATTTTTGTTGTTCAACCAAAAGAGCTGATTCTTTTTCTCTGCTTTGAACTCCTCGTATTACGACTTCTTCTATTGTAATTCCGTCCGATTTAATAGCCTGATTCACAACCTTTTTTTCTCCAGGTTGTACTGAAATTGGAACCTCTGTTGTTTGATATCCAATAAAGCTAAAAATAAGAGTATGAGCTCCCGGATTTAGGTCTAATGAATACTTTCCGTCATCATCGGTTAAAGTACCATTTGTAGTTCCTTTTACAGAAACCCCAACATATGAAACTGCTTCATTAAAAGACAGGTCTGTTACAACTCCTGAAACAGTTGCTTTTTGAGCATAAGAAGCTCCTACAATGAAAATAAAAATAATTAATAGATAGTAACGCATTTTTACGATTGTTAATTTTATGCAAATAAACAACCGGTATATAAAGAAGCCGTTAGGTTGTATTTATGGTTTTGTTTTTAAAAAGTTAACCTAATGTTAGTAGTGTTAAGAGAGTATTTCGAAAGAATATCCTTTTTGAGTGAAATACTCCAGAACCCTTGGAAGGACGTACTCTAATCGAGGAAAGGCTTTGAGACTGTCATGAAAAACAATAATGCTTCCTGTTCGTGTATTTTGGATAACGTTTTGTAAACATTTCTCTTTAGAGAGTGTTGAATCATAATCTGCACTCAACACATCCCACATGATAATTTTATATCCTTTTTTGCGTAATAAGTGTGCTTGTCTGGGTCTTATTTTACCGTAAGGAGGTCGAAACAATTGACTTTCAGTAGTATTTTGTTGACCCTGTGCAACAATGATTTGCTGACATTTTTCGGTATTTTCAACATATTGATTAATTGTTGTATTCCATCCGTTCAGATGATTAAACGTGTGATTTGCGATAGCGTGTTTTTTATCTAAAATCTGTTGCAGAATTTCAGGATGTTTTTGTATGTTTTCTCCTATACAGAAAAAAGTTGCCTTTGCGTTGTATTTTTCAAGTTCGGACAAAACCCATGGAGTAACTTCTGGAATGGGTCCGTCGTCAAAAGTAAGATAAATCGAATTATCACTATTTGGAATATCCCAGTGATAATTCGAAAATATCTTTTTTATGATTTTAGGAGTCTTTATCCACTCGAGTTTCATCAGCTAATTTATAAACCTCCGTTTTTAACTGTCTTCAAATTCAACTCCTTCAAGTAATTTTTCCAGCTCTACTGAATCGGGTAATGACTCTAACAAAGAATCCATTTGTGAGGTGTTTTCGATATCTTCTGTAGGCTCATCTTCGGTTCCTATTCTACCTTTAAACTTTGAATTATATTGATTGAATACCGGATAATTCAGATTATAAAACTCCATGTCATTATACTTTTTCATAGTGAGTAAAACATCTCTGTATCTTTCTATATTCCATCCTGCATCATATAATAGACTTCTTTGCAAATACATATCAAGGCTTGCATAGTATTTTATCTTTTCTTGATATTTTTCAATCATTTTACTGGCTAATTCTCTGGCTGTTTCTTGTTCCCCTAGCTCGTAATATGTTGCTAAAAATGGTTCTAGGAGTTCATAACTTCCATAATGCTCAAAAGGGAAATGTTTCATGGCTAAATCTGCTATCACTTTCGCCTGTTCGTTTTTTTCTTCCATTAATAGGTTTTCTATTAATCTCGAAAAATGTAATCGATAATTGAACGCATTTCTACGAGTTTCTACATCGTGATATATTTTATCGCTTCCGCTTGCCCCAAAGAACCATCCTTTTCGTGTTCCGTTTTCATATTCTTTATTGACAATCATATCATACATCTTTTCGGTATCGATAAATCCTAAATCTATAGGGCTTGCTCCTCTTTTTACAGGAGTTTTTATAGGAACAAGTTTATAAACCAATCCTTCTAGCTGTAGATATTCTTTCATCCATACAAAATCATCATCTCCCCATGCTCCTCCAGAAAAATACACAGGGCGCTCCCATTTATTATTGGCTATGATGTCTAACATTATCAAGCGATGTATTTGTAGAATATTGGTTGTAATATCCACCTCTACTGAATCTACTATTTGATCTGCATATTTCTGAGGAACAATTCCGTTGTCAAGTACCGCTTGTTTATCTACCGGAATACTTATTTTATTGGCAGGAAAAGTATGGAGTTTTTGTCCGTTTTGCCATGCCATATAGGTTCTTGGGTCGTCTGAATGAATAAATTCTAAAAACTGCTGAACCGGAATTCTGTCTGTAGCTCTATTTTGATAAATTATGGCTTCTAACTTTCCTCCTGAATATTGATCGTGAGAGAATGAAATAGGCAACCCTTCTGATTTATGAGTTTTCCTCTTCATTTGATCTATGTACCAATCTGTTACCAAAAGTGCTGTACAAACCACTCTAACATCTGTTCTGTATCCTTCTACTTCTTGTAAATACCAAAGAGGAAAAGTGTCATTATCTCCGATGGTGAAAATAATTGCATTTTCTTCTAACGAATCCATATATGCTTTTGCATTGACAAGTGCTGTGTCTTTTCCTGAACGATCATGGTCATCCCAATTTTGAGAAGCCATCAACACAGGAACAACCAGAATCGAAAGAGCCACAATGCCATAACCCGCCATTTTAGTTTTTACTTTTTGGCTTACAAAATCATAAATAGCATAGACTCCAAAAGCAATCCACATCGCAAAAGCAAAGAAAGCTCCAACTACTGCATAATCTCTTTCTCGTGGCTCGAATGGTCTTTCGTTTAGAAATACTTTTAGTGCTAATCCCATAAAGAGGAACAATACCAAAAGTACATAAAAACTCTTCCAATCTTTTTTGGCGTGGTATATAATTCCGATAAGGGCAAACAAGAACGGAATCATAAAGTAAGTATTTCGTCCTTTGTTATTTTTCATGTCCGAAGTGAGTTCACTTTGGTTACCCAATCTCCATTGGTCAATAAACTTTATTCCGCTTATCCAATTTCCGTTTTCGATATCTCCTTTTCCTTGAATATCGTTTTGTCTTCCTGCAAAATTCCACATCAAATACCTTCCGAACATATATCCGAACTGATATTCGAACATAAATTTCATATTAGCCATAAAACTTGGTTTTTCGACAATAATAACATCTCCGAGTTGTCTTAAAAACTCATCATAATCCTCCTCGTCTACTCTCCCTGTTTCGTAGGCTTGTTTAAATTGATTGATGCTTTCTTGAATGTTTTGTCTTAGCATTCTAGAAACTTCAAAAAAATCTTCTTCTGTGAGCAATTCCGGATCAATTCCTAAATCAAGACGATAAATATCTTCTGTGAAATCATAATTCGGGTTAATCTTAAAGTCTAGCACCCCTCCATATTTCATATAATTGATGCGATGCGATTCTTCTGTGCTTCGCATTCTCGGAAGAAATGCCTTATGTGCATTGTCTAAATTCTGAATCGCATTTTTGTATTCGTTTACAATTACATATTTTCCGGTTCTGTAATCTCTTTCGTAATTAGGTTTAGCATCTACATAAGGTTGGTCAGGGTCTAATCCTGCATATTTTTCTGAGTATAGTTCTCCGTAAAACGTTTTTTGTTCTCCGTACTGTTCACGGTTATAATAGGCTAATAACTCGGCTGCATCGGTTGGGGCATTTTCGTTAATTGGAGGATTGGCATTCGAACGGATGGGTAACATTAACCAAGACGAAAATCCGATAAAAACAAAAAGAATACAAAGTATAAAAGTATTTGCTTTAGCGTAATTTTTCTGTTTGGTATATCTTAAACCGAAAACAAAAAAAGTAATAATAAGCAAAGCTGCAAATATAGTCCCGGAATTAAACGGCAAGCCTATGGAGTTTACCATAAAAATCTCCATTCTTGCAAAAAATGTCATCGTATACGGAAGTAAAAACCCAAAAACAAAGAACAATACTGCTACCACAGCAATATTAGCAATGATAAAGTTTTTGAGAGTTACTTCTTTATAATGTTTAAAATAATATAAAAGTCCGATAGAAGGAATAGTAAGTAAAGCCATAAAATGCACACCGAATGACAATCCGATAAACATAGAAATAGCTAAAAGCCACTTATTACCTCCTGGTTTATCCATGTCTTGTTCCCATCGAAGTCCTAACCAAAATAGGATGGCAATAAACAAAGTTGACATGGCATATACTTCCGCTTCAACAGCATTATACCAGAAAGTATCCGAAAAAGTAAATGCTAAACTGGCCACTAAACTGGCTCCTAAGATTATTTTAGAGTTATTTTGGTTAAGTTCGGAAAAATTTCCTACAACTTTTCGCAATATCATTGTAAGCGACCAAAACATAAATAGAATGGTAAAAGCGCTTGATACAGCCGACACCATATTTACCATCAAGGCAATCTGAGTAGCATCAGTTGTGAACATAGAGAAAAATGCTCCAATAATCTGAAACAACGGAGCTCCAGGAGGGTGTCCTATTTGTAATTTTGCTGAAGTTGCAATGTATTCTGGAGTGTCCCAAAAACTGATAGTAGGTTCTACCGTTAACGAATACGTAATCAGTGCAATTGCAAAAGCAAACCAACCTAATAGGGTATCCCATTTCTTGAAGTTGAAAGAACTCATATTTTATGTGATTTATTTTTCGAAGTACAAAGAAAACGTTTTTTTAACTAAAAAACAGATTTTAACTTCTTAATAACGGTGTTGGTCGCGTATTTTAAATTTTAGTACAAAACATATTTCATAAAAAGTTGCAACAAAAAAAAAATAGTAGTAATATTGCACCCTCTAATCTGGTCCTATAGCTCAGTTGGTTAGAGCACCTGACTCATAATCAGGTGGTCCCTGGTTCGAGCCCAGGTTGGACCACAAGAATCCCTTGAAATCAATGATTTCAAGGGATTTGTTTTTTATAAAAAAACAGAAAAAGCTAATTTCCTGCAACTTATTAAGGACTAATTACAGTCGTAATAAAAAAACATCTGACATTTTTTTGAAAAGTTCCCCAAACTAAGGATACTATCTTTACGTCAAGAATATGTTGTTCTTTTAATTTTTTTACTGAATTTGTCTTACTTTTATCGAATTCAATCAAATCCGTATAAAATGAATAGTACTACCAAGACCAATTATCCTGCCCTATACACACTCGTTATTGTTTTTTTCTTTTGGGGATTTATAGCTGCCGGAAACAGTATTTTTATTCCGTTTTGCAAAAGTTATTTCGAGCTTGACCAATTTCAATCACAACTTATTGACTTTGCTTTTTATACAGCTTATTATTTTGGAGCGCTATTGCTTTTTATTTTAGGAACACTCCGTGGCAAAGATATTGTCGGGAAATGGGGTTATAAAAAAAGTATTGTTTACGGATTGTTATTTTCGGCCTTAGGAGCTGGAGCTATGATTATTGCGGTCGAAATGAATGTGTATATAGCTATGCTTATTGGTTTGTTTATTGTTGCACTTGGTTTTTCGTTACAACAAACAGCTGCCAATCCGTTTGCTATTTTGTTGGGAGACCCAAAAACAGGAGCCAGTAGAGTAAATCTCGGAGGAGGAATCAATTCTTTCGGAACCACCATTGGTCCTATTATTCTTGGTTTGGCTTTGTTCGGCTCAGCTGCTTCTGTTTCGGATGATCAAATTGCTAATTTAAGTTTAAACAAAGTGGTTTGGCTGTATGTAGGTGTAGGAGTTTTATTCGTAACAGCTGCTGCCATATTCGCTTTTTCTAAAAAATTACCCAATGGAATTTCTGACGAAAAGGTAGAGAAATCAAACAAAGCTCTTATCACTTTAGTCGTAATGACTGTGCTTTTGCTTATTTGTTTTATTCCCGTTTTTAAAAGTTATAAAAGCACAACCGTTACCGAAATAGAGTTGATTTCAGAAGAAATCAAACAAATGGAAAAAGCCGCTCAAATGGAAAAAGCTGCTGCTAATGACAAATATTTTGTAGATATAGAACTAAAAAAATCTGAAATCGAAGCTAAAAAAAATCTATTAGAACAAAAGCGTATGTTTTGGCTTTTGGGTGCTTTAGTTACCGTTGTCGGAAGTTTATTATTTGCTTATTTCAGGTCAACAAAAAACAAAGAAGGTTGGGGAGCAATGCAATATCCACAATTGGTTTTGGGTATGTTGGCTATTTTTATTTACGTAGGTGTCGAAGTAACTATCGGAAGTAATCTGGGAGATTTATTACAAACCGAAGAGTTTGGAGGTATGACTGTATCAGAAACAGCTAAATATATTTCGATGTATTGGGGAAGTATGATGATTGGTCGGTGGGCAGGAGCTATTTCGGTTTTTAATCTGACTAAAAACAAAAAGATGATGGCTATGATACTCGTACCGTTAATTGCTTTTTCGGTTATTCTGGTCGTAAACATCATATCCGGAAAAGATATGACTCCGCTTTATTACTACATTGTTTGTGTATTTGTTCAAATTATAGCATTTTTTATCTCAAAAGATAAACCTGCTCGTACGTTGCTTGTTTTTTCTGTATTAGGAATTTCAGCTATGATTATCGGACTTATGACAGACGGAACAATTGCTATTTATGCTTTTTTGACAGGCGGATTGGCCTGTAGTATTATGTGGCCTGCTATTTTTAGTCTTTCACTGATAGGATTAGGTAAATATACTTCTCAAGGCTCTGCCTTTTTGGTGATGATGATTTTAGGAGGAGGTATTATCCCTCCTTTTCAAGGAAAATTGGCCGATATTATCGGAATTCATCAATCGTACATTATTGCTGTAATTTGTTTTGTATACTTAGCTATTTTTGCGGTTATAGCCAAATCAGTACTCAAAAAACAAGGTATAGATATTGATACTATCGAACAAAAATAAAATCAGAATCCAATGAAATATATAATCACTCTTTTATTTAGTTTCCTTCTTACATCGTGTATATCTACCAAAGATAAGGCTCTATTATTTGCAGCAGATTGCCCTGAAAATGGAGTTTGTCGTTTGGAGACGCACAAAAACACTTCTTTAATCATAAAAAAAGATGATATCGGAAGTCTGTATCATCAAATGGAGGAAAGTCCCGGAAAAACGACATTTGCCTATTATTACGAACAAAATATAGAGCAAGCTTATCTTGACGGACATTATATCGAAGAAATTAGGTTTGAAATGAATGATGCAGCTTTCGATAACAGTTTTAAAAACCTAAAACCTACACAAATACTTTTTGGGGTTTTCTGTTACTGTAAAGGAAAAGCAGGTTATTATACAGTTGAAAATGCTTTGATTTCGTATGATAAAAAATCAGAAACTATCACAGTAACAATCGACCAAATCATCGAAAATCAGATTTTAAGGACCATCCATACAAAAAGGTTATAATGAGCAGCTTCTATATCCATATCCCTTTTTGCAAGCAAGCTTGTCATTACTGTGATTTTCATTTTTCTACTTCCCTTAAAAAGAAAAACGAAATGATTCTGGCTTTGGCTCAAGAAATTGCCATGCGTAAAAATGAAGTGAATGACGAAGTAGAAACAATTTATTTTGGAGGTGGAACTCCATCGGTTTTATCTACAGCCGAAATCAACTTTTTGATCGAAAAAGTATATCAAAATTACACCGTAATCGAAAATCCGGAAATCACTCTCGAAGCAAATCCTGATGATTTGGATTTTGAAAAAATAAAAGAACTTTCCAGTTCAAAAATTAACCGTTTAAGCATTGGAATTCAATCGTTTTTTGAAGAAGACTTAAAAATGATGAATCGAGCTCATAATGCTCAACAAGCTAAGGATTCTTTAGAAATAGCTCGTCAATATTTTGACAACATTACTATTGATTTGATTTACGGAATTCCGAATATGTCAGCTCAAAGATGGATTGAAAACATTGAATTTGCTTTGAGTTTTGGAGTTCCTCATATTTCTGCCTATGCATTAACGGTGGAACCAAAAACGGCACTTCGAAAACTTATCGATAAAGGCGTAATTCCTCAACCTAAAGACGAGGTTGCAGAAAGTCATTTTTTTTTACTTATGAAAATACTCGAAGAAAAAGGCTTTATACACTATGAATTATCAAATTTTGGCAAAGAAGGTTATTTTTCTAAAAACAATACCAGCTATTGGTCTGGAAAAAAATATACCGGAATAGGTCCTTCGGCCCACAGCTACAATGGTACACACCGAAGTTGGAATATTTCTAATAATGCTATTTATATCAAAGAAATTCAAAATAGAAATCTTCCAAGTGAAATAGAAAAGCTGACTCTTTCAGACCGATATAACGAATATATCATGACCGGACTCCGTACCATTTGGGGAGTTTCATTAGAAAGAATACGTGCTGAATTCGGACAAGAATACTATGATTATTTACTCAAATCCTCTGAAAAATTCTTAGAAAATAATTTATTACAAGTTAAAAACGGAAAAATAATCATTACTCCCGAAGGTAGGTTTCTAAGTGACGGAATTGCAAGCGAACTTTTTATGGTAGATTGAAAATACAGTTTTAAAGCATAAAAAAAATGAGACAACTATAAAGGTTGCCTCATTTTTTTATATTAAAGTAAAAAATCAACTTCCTTTTAAAACATTGATAGAATCTCTAATATAGGTTTCATTTGCTTCACTAGGATTTAGTGTAAGTGCTGTTTCGAAATGCTCTAAAGCTTTGGCTTTATCGTTATTTTTGGTGTATTCTGCACCTAAAAACATATGTCCTGCCAGCAGTTCTCTTTTTGTTCTGTCTTTCGAAAGCTCTGCTTCTCCTTTGTCGTGTACTACTTGAATGTAGTTTTCATAGCTTTTTACAGCGGTCTGAATTGCTTCTTCGTTTGGAACAATGCTATCTATAATACGATTGATCTTTGCTTTGTTAGCATGTGCATCCTGAGTAGTAGGCGATGCTGTTATTACGTTTTCGTAAGCTGTGCTACCCATTTGTAAAAAATCAATTATCTCTTGTTTTTCTTCTTCTGTAAACTCTTCTCCTTTTTCAATTTTTTCATTCTGCACATTCGAAGCGTGGAATAAAACCGCATTACCCAAATACATATTATCTAATGTATTAGTAGTGGATTGGGTATCTTTAACAGCTAATGAAAATACTTTAGCAGCAGCAAAATATAGTTTATCTTTATATAGTTCTTCTCCTAGTTGGCTGAATTCTCCTGCGAACGAAGTATCTTGTGCCACGGCTGATTCTAAATCTGCTAGAGCTTCTTCAAACTTAGCCATATCAATGATTTCTCCGTCTTTTTTAGCCATTGCTAGTTTTGCTTTAGCCAAAATAATATAATCTCTACTGATGAATTTATTCCCTTTTTCGAAAAAATTGGTAAGCGCATCTACACTTTCTTGGAAGTTTTGATTTTCAAAAGCCGCATATCCTAAGTATCTGTAAATTCTAGGATTTACGTTTTGTTCCTGCTTCATTTTGTTTGCTTCAATTTCTAATGTAGCATAATCTCTGGTAAGGATTAAAAAATCTGCATAACGCATTCTTGAATCTAAGGATGTATCTGTTAGACTCATGTATTTTCTATAATTTTCAAGAGCTTTATTATTGTATTCTTGATATTTTGAAACATCATCCGTACCCCAATAATAATAGGTTTCCGCTAACTCGCGATATACTGGTCCATAATTCGGGTCTGTTGAAACGATTTCGTTAAAAGATTTTATTGCCTCAGGAAATGCTTTAGCATTTTTGGTAATGACTGCCATTTGTAGTTTAGCTCTTTTCAGATCTTTGTCTAAATTCAAAGCGTCTCTATAACTTCTGAACGCATCGTTAGTGTTTTTGTCACCTAGATAAGCATCACCTAAATACATCAACGCCACAGCTGACTTTGAATCTGCCTGAACAGCTCTATTTAAATACTCGATTGCTTTTTTATAATTTGGATTATCCGAATTGATATAAGCTCTACCAACCTGAATAAGCTCTTCGGTATCTCTTCTTCTAATATTTTCGGTAGCTTTATTAAAGTTTGTAGTTGCTCCTTGAATATTGTTGTTATTTAAGTCGATATGCCCTAACCCAATATAGTTTAGATGTGCATTATTTTTGGCCTTTAAACCTTGATTTAAATACAATTTTGCAGAATCTTGTTCTTTCTGAATAAGGTATATATCTGCCAAATAATAAAAGTTTTCTCCTTTATCAGGGTTTGAATTCACTAAAGATTTTAGAATAGTTTTTGCCTTCTGATATTGTTCTGCATCGATTGCATTTTTTGCTTGCTGTAAATCTTGAGCTTGAAGGGTAAAACCAATTAATAATAGACTTAGAAATTTAATTGTTTTCATTTTCATATAATTATTTATTGTCTTTTTTGATATTTATATTCATCGGTTCTAATTTTACCGGAGCTAATCCGGATGTCAATACAATTTTCTGTCCGATATCTGATGCTATAAAAGATGCAAATCCCATACCCAAACCAGCTGCTCCTTGATAATTTAACAAAAATAATTCTCGTGTAAGAGGGTATGTTTTCTTACCAATATTGGCCTGAGAAGGAAAAATATATTTTGATTCGCCATTTTCTGATTTAACATTCGCAACGCTTAGAATCTTAATATTTTCTGAATATTTCGACAATTCTGTAGGGGTTTGTGTAATCCAATTGATACCTATCACACCAATATGGCCTTCGTTTTCGGAAATAAATTTTAGTAATTCTTCACTAGTTCCGTGAGAATAAACATTATTTATTTTATCTTGATTTATGTTTAGCTTTTCAAAGACATTTCGAGTAACACTTGAATTTGGGTTGTCAAAAATTAAACTCTTTATAGTGCTCTCTTCACCGTTTAAATAAGCTTGAACTTGTTCTAGTTCAATTAAAGAGTCGTTAGATTCTTTATTTGCAATAAATACAACAGCATCTATAGCAAAGCGGGTAATTTTGGCGGTAGCTCTATTTTTAGAAGCGCTTTCCTCTTCACTGCTTAAGAGTCGAGTCATAACGCTAACTCTTGCTGAATCTTCGATGATATTATTGATGATTTCAGCTTCTGATTTTGATTTCAGGTTAAGTGTAGCCCTATATGTTTTTTCAAACACATCTTTTTGATCTTCGACAATCGGAAATATGGATTCATCCACAAAAACTGTCATATTTCCTGAAAGCATTGTTTCTTTAGTAGTGCCTTTTGATTCTTTTTTACAAGAAAATACAATTAGCGTTACTACTAATGAAAATAAGAAAAGAAAAAGCTTTTTCATAATTTATTTTTTTTGTAATAATCTCACAAAACGCAAGAAAGCATATACAATTATAATTATTCCGAATAATAATCTTTGGGTATCAGACATATTTAACGGAAAATCTTTCCAAAATATTATTCCTAATCCTACTACCAAATAAATAAGAAAGAAGAATATGCCGAAAATAAACAGAAATCGCTGTTGGGGCGATTTCTGTTTGAAATTTTGTTTGAATCTTTTCACTGTTATCTATCTCTAATATCGATCATCATAGGGAAATTGTACAATACACGTACAGGTCTTCCGTTTTGATTTCCTGGCTGCCATTTTTTAGCTCTCTTTATTGCTCTAATGGCGCGCTCACCTGTTCCGTGCCCTAAATCTCTTAGAATTTTAAAGTTAGTCAGGCTACCATCTGTTTCTACAACAAATTGAATTACAACCTGTCCTTTAAGTGTTCTGTTAATTCCTGAAGTATCATAACTTCTTGCCACAAAGTTTCTAAACTCATTAATTCCTCCAGGATAATCAGGCATAACTTCTACAGCAGTATAAATTTTATCCGGACTTTCTACAATTTCAGAATCAACTTTTACTTCAGAGTGAGTTCCGTCAATCACAACTTCTCCGTCATCACTAGCCTCGATATTTCTTGATCCAGCTACTTTATCCACAAGTTCTTCTACACTCGTAACTTCCTGTTCAACTGTTTCTTTTTCAACAATTACAGGAGGTGTGTGTTTTACTACTTCTTGTACTGTTTTGGTTTGTTTTACGACTTTAGGTTGCTCGATAATTTCTTGAGGAGGCGGAGGAGGAGCTAATATTTCTGCCATTATTATTTTGGTATCCTCTACTGATTTTTCTTCGACTACTTCTTCTTTGGCCAGCATCTTTGAGATTACAGGAAAGCTAACTGCAACCGAAAAAATTACAGCTCCTATCAGCAAAGCCAATAGGGTAACTTTTCCGTTTTCTTTACGTAAAGTATATGCTCCGTACTCTTGGTTTCTTCCTTCAAAAACAGTTTCGATCCAAGCCGACTTAAATAAATTCATAATTTTCTTTTTTAATAATTAAAGAAACGCATTCTTTACTCACACCTTATTCTGAGTATGCTCCTTTTTCGATTAGCATCTGAACATCTTCCTCTGTCATATCCATTACAGCATATCTCTTTTCTTGTGTGATAGCCATTTCATCAAGTATATCTACAAAGTTTTTGTAGTTTGACTTGTCACTCGGTTTAATTAAAATTACTAACGATTCTTTCTCTGGGTTAGTAACTCTTGCTCTAACTTCTTTGGATTTATCTAGAATCACTTGTCTGATTCCATTTTTACCATAAGTTGTCAATTTTGGTTCACCTCCAGGTTGAGGATTATCTATACTTCCTACATAATAAGCCACTTTATTATCTTCCCCTAAAACCACAGTTAGCGTTCGCCAAGCTGGAGTTTCGGTTTGTGGTTCATCACTAAGTTCTTCTTTATCAGGCATAGCCAAATCCATTGATTGTGGCTTTGATAAAGTAGTAGTAAGTATGAAGAAAGTAATCAATAAGAATGCCAAATCCACCATTGCAGTTAAGTCAACTCCTGGATTTTGTTTCTTACTTCTTACTTTTTTTCCATCACCCTTCGATGCGGTATTTAATTCTGCCATTTTTTATGGTCTGTATTTATTTGATTAAAAATCTTCTCCTCTAAGCCCTGTTACCAAGAAGAAATTATTTTTACCATTCTTTTGAAGAATATCAATAACTCTTTTGATAGTAGGGTAATCTTCTTCAGCATCACCTTTGATGGCAATGTCCAAATCCCTTCTTTCTTTATTAGGAACTTCTTTTTCTGCCAACAATTGTGCATTTGCCTCTCTAGCTGATTGAATCCAGTCAGATAATTGATTGTTTACAGAATCTAAAGCAATTCCTTTTTGAACACCAGGCTTCATTCTATCAGCTCCATTTAATGAAATGAAACTTCTAAGCTCGCTAATATCTACTCCAAACGATTCAATAAGGGAGAAGCGTTGTTTTTCTTCTTCCGAAAAATCCAACCCATATTTTGCTCCCATTTTTTCGAGCATTAATGCTCTTGTTTCTTGACCGACTGCTCCAAAATAAGCTCTTTCATTAGCTACCGTAATGGTTGCAATTCCTGTATCGGGCAATTTGATTTGGACTGTAGAGGCTGGTGCATTGACTTCGACAGGCTCAGGTAAACGAGCTGTAGAAGTCATTACAAAGAAAGTAAGGAGTAAGAACGCAACGTCACACATTGCGGCCATATCAACTCTCGTACTTGGTCTTTTTCTATTTATTTTAGCCATTACATTTTGTTTAAATTAATTAATTCTTTAAAATTTATTTTTAAGGAACCAATTATTTATTACCTCTAGCTCTTCTATATCCTTGCGTTATAGCTGCTGATGCTTCGTCAACAAAATAAGTTAGAGTGTCAATTTTTGAATTGAAATAGTTATAAGCAATTGTTGCTAAAGTTGATGTTCCGATACCCGTAGCTGTACAAACTAGCGCTTCAGAAATACCGTTTGCCAAGGCAGCCGAATCTGGTGCACCTGCTGTTGCTAATCCAGAGAAAGCTTTAATCATCCCTGTTACTGTACCTAAAAGTCCAACAAGTGTTCCGATTGATACTAAAGTAGCTAGAATAGTCATGTTTTTCTCTAACATTGGCATCTCTAAAGCAGTTGCTTGTTCTATTTCTTTAGAAATCGCTTCTTCTGCTTGGTCGCTGTCAAATCCTTCTCTTTTTACTTCTTGATATTTTACAAGAGCTGAACGAATAGCATTAGCAGCCGATCCTTGTTGATTGTCACAAGCATCAATTGCAGCGTTGATGTCTCCTGCAGCTACATCGGCTTTAACCTGAGCTACGAATTTATCTAAGTTTCCTCTTCCTCCTGCTTTAGAAATTACAAATAATCTTTCAATAGAGAAAACAAGCACCATTAGTAGTAATCCCATTAAAACAGGTACCACTACACCTCCTTTATAAATCATACCTAAAATACTTCCTTGGGCAGGTTGTCCTCTTTCTGCACCTTCATTTACAATTGCTTCATAATTTTCGAAGTTTGCAGGAGCTCCCATTACGTACTCCCATATAGCCCATCCGATAACCAGACAGATTAGAATAATAATTCCTGAAACAACATTTGAGCCTTTAGCTTTTGATTTGTTTTCAACCGATACGTTTGCTTCGTTTGTCATTTTTTTAAAATTTAATTAATTTGTTTTTAATTTGGGTTAATAAAAATATCCTCTCGTCTTGATTTTAACTTTCATTATATCTGTGTATTCAAAAGAGAGAGGACAAATTTAGATTTTTAAGCGAAATAAAAAAACTTATTGGGTTTTTTTTAATATATTGTTAATATAGCGTTAAAACACTCTTTAGACTAATTCTCGTTAATAACAATTTGTTAATCATATAGTTGAACTAAATTGTTCTAAGAATCTTTTGTCGTTTTCGTAGAACATTCTGATGTCCGAAATTTGATATAAAAGCATTGCCATTCTTTCAATTCCCATTCCAAAAGCAAATCCTGAGTATTTTTTAGGGTCGATTTTACAGTTTTGGAGCACATTTGGATCTACCATTCCGCATCCCATAATCTCTAACCATCCTGTTCCTTTTGTAATTCTATAGTCAGCGGCTGTTTTCAGTCCCCAATAAATATCTACTTCTGCACTAGGTTCGGTAAACGGAAAATATGAAGGGCGCAAACGGATTTTAGATTTTCCGAACATTTCTTTTGTAAAATACAACAGGGTTTGTTTTAAGTCGGCAAAAGAAACATCCTTATCAATATATAGTCCTTCTACTTGGTGAAAAATACAATGTGAGCGTGAAGAAATTGCCTCATTTCTAAAAACTCTTCCTGGAGAGATTGTTCGGATAGGCGGCTTGTTATTTTCCATATAACGTACCTGAACCGACGAAGTATGTGTTCTTAAAAGTATATCCGGATTGGTTTGTATAAAAAAAGTATCTTGCATATCTCTGGCAGGATGGTATTCTGGTAAGTTTAAGGCGGTAAAGTTATGCCAATCATCCTCTATTTCAGGTCCTTCAGAAATATTAAATCCAATATTCGAAAAAATTTCTACTACTCTATTTTTTACTAACGAAATAGGGTGTCGAGACCCTAATTCCATCGGATAGCCCGGTCTAGTTAAATCACCATAAACTCCTATATTTTCTTCTTTATTTTCTAAAAGTTCTTGAACGTTTTTTACTTTTTCTTCGGTAAGTTTTTTTAGTTCATTAATAACTTGTCCGAACTCTTTTTTTTGTTCATTCGGAACATTTTTAAACTCTGCGAAAAAGTGATTTAGTATTCCTTTTTTTCCTAAATACTTAATTCTAAATTGCTCTAAATTTTCTTTGTTATCCGTATTAAACGCATTAACTTCTTGAATGTGATTTTTAATCTGTTCTATCATGCCTTCATTAAATAATCCTAACTGCAAATTTAGAGAAATAATCTTAAAGACGTGTGTTTAAAAAGTAATTATTAGCAGTAAAAATGTTTAGAAAAGAAAAAGGGACTTATTGAATAAGTCCCTTTTCTAAAAAGTAGTTTACTACAGCTTCTTTCATCAAAACGGTTTGTTCTCCTGCTTTAAGCATCGGAAGCTGTTCTTTTGTTTTGTAATGTGGCCATCCATCTGCATCAAAATATTCGAACTCATAATATCCATAAGGTTCCAAGAGTCTGCATATAGCAATGTGCATAAGGTTTAGCTTTTCGTCTTTTTTAAAAGTCTTATGCGGCTGACCCAATTCTTGAATTCCGATAAGATAAATAATTCCATCCAGATCCAAGACTTCTTCATCTGCAAACTTGTCTGATAGCAATCGGACAAGTTCTTCCCATCTGGATTTTAATTTTTCGTCTCTTGACATTTTTATCTAATAATTATTTCGTAAGGCATCATAGCTTGAATTCCTTTTCGTGAATTCATATTTCTGATTTGTTGAATAACCTGATAATTTTCTTCTCCTATTTCTTCTTTAATTAAAGATTCTTTTGTTTTCATCAACGGGAAAGGAGTGTTTTCGTTAAAATATTCTTCGAGTGTTTTTTTGAATACCGGGAAGTTTTCTAAACCATATTCTTGAACTTCTCCTAACTCTGCAGCATACGCAATTGCGTCTTCTAAACCTCCGATTTCGTCAATTAGTCCTAATCTTTTTGCATCTGTTCCTGTCCAAACTCTTCCTTGAGCTACTTCGTTTACTTGTTCTTTGGTCATTCCTCTTCCTTCTGCTACTCTTTCTAAGAAAATATCATAGATGTTTTCGATGCTTTCTGTAATCACTCCTTTGAAGCTTTCGCTCATCGGTTGAAAAATACTGTATTCTGCTGAATTTTCGTGTGTAGAAACAATATCCGAATAAATACCCATATTATTGGTAAGTCCTCTAAAATTTGGCAATGCTCCAAAAACTCCTATAGAACCTGTAATTGTGGTTGGTTCAGCAAAGATTTTGTCAGCGTTACACGATATATAATATCCTCCTGAGGCTGCTAAATTTCCCATTGACACCACAACTGGCTTGTGTTTTTTGGTAATTTCTATTTCTCTCCAAATAATATCTGAGGCTAAAGCACTACCTCCTGGAGAATCCACGCGAAGTACAATTGCTTTTACATTATCATCCTTAACCGCATCTTGAAGTGATTTTTTTACATATCCTTCTCCTATGGTTTGAGGGTTTCCTTCTCCATCAAGTATTTGTCCTTGAGCATAAATTACGGCAATTTTATCTTTCGCTTTTTTAGATTTTAATGAAACTCCGACATTTACGGCATATTTTGATATGTCTATAGTGTTATAATCTTCATCCATTTTTAGTCCTAACGCTTTTTTGATTCCGTTTTGGAAATGATCTTCGTACACTACTTTGTCTACCAAATTAGTAGCTTTGGCTAGTTCTGGAGTTCTTGCTCCTAAGCGATTTGCGATAGCATTTAGAGTATCAATCGAAATATTTCTACTTTTAGCAATATCTGCAACGATGGTTTCCCAAGTAGAATTGAGCAACTCTTTCATTTGTAGTCGGTTTTCATCACTCATTTGGTTTTCTAAGAAAGGCTCAACAGCACTTTTGTATTTTCCGTGACGAATAACTTCCATTTTTATTCCATATTTGTCTTGGAAATCTTTAAAGAATAAAATTTCTGAAGAAAGTCCTTTAAAATCTAAAGCTCCTACAGGATTAACATATACTGTGTCGGCTACCGATGCCAAATAATATTGCCCTTGAGTATAGTAGTTAGCATACGACACTACAAACTTTCCGCTTTCTTTAAAGTCTTCTAATTTGTCTCTTAAGGCTTTAGACTGTGCTAATCCTAAATTTGACTGTACATTTAGAAGTGATATTCCTTTGATTTTACTATCTGTTTTAGCATTATCAATAGCGTTTAAAACATCTACTAATCCATTGTAATTTTCTTGATTTAAAAAAGAAAAGTCTGTAATAATCGTTCTAGCAGAATGATCCTGAGTAATTCTGTCTAAATCCAGAACAATAACCGAATTATCTTTTACGCTTGTTTTCTTAGCATCTTCTGCACTTCCTCCCATTAAAACTCCAATAATCATAAATCCGAAGAATAAAACTCCGAAAAACAAAAACAATCCAACGATTGTAGCTAATACATTACTTAAAAACTTCATACTTAAATATTGTTTGATTTTGCAGATAAGACGCAAATATCCGAATTATGTTACAGTTTTTCGCTAAAAATATTATAGTTTCAAAAAGGCTGCTGAATTTGCGGTTGGTATCTGTTTTTTGAGCTGTTTTTTCTTATAAAAAATCCCATTTTACAATTTGCAAAACGGGATTTTTTTGATATAAACTAATTTAAAAACTCATTAAAGCTTCTTTTTAACTTCAACTTCTTGGAATGCTTCAATAATATCGTATTCCTTGATGTCGTTATAGTTTTTGATTTGCATTCCGCAATCATATCCTTTAGATACTTCTTTTACGTCATCTTTAAAACGTCTTAGTGCTGCAAGTTCTCCGGTATAAATCACAACTCCTTCGCGAATTAGACGTATTCTAGAATTTCTGAATATCTTACCATCCGTTACCATACATCCTGCAATTGTTCCGACTTTAGATATTTTAAAGAGTTCTCTAATTTCTGCTGTTCCGGTAACTTCCTCTTTAAGTTCAGGCGAAAGCATTCCTTCCATAGCATCTTTTAAATCATCAATTGCGTCGTAGATAATCGAATAGTTTCGAATATCGATTTCTTCTTTTTCGGCCAGTGCTTTTGCATTAGCCATCGGTCGCACGTTGAATCCGATAATAATAGCGTCAGATGCTGATGCCAATAATACGTCAGATTCTGTGATGGCTCCTACTCCTTTATGGATGATATTAATTTGAATTTCGTCTGTTGAAAGTTTAGAGAAAGAGTCAGATAATGCCTCTACCGAACCGTCTACGTCTCCTTTAAGAATAATATTTAATTCTTTAAATTGTCCTAGTGCTATACGTCGTCCGATTTCTGCAAGTGTAATATGTCTTTGTGTTCTTACTGATTGCTCACGTAATAATTGTGTACGTTTAGTTGCAATAGATTTAGCTTCTCTTTCGTCTTCAAACACATTGAATTTATCTCCTGCTCCAGGCGCTCCGTCTAATCCTAGTACTGAAATTGGAGTTGAAGGTCCTGCTTCTTTCACTGATTTTCCTCTTTCATCGTGCATTGCTCGTACTTTTCCGTGATGGGTTCCCGCTAATAGATAATCTCCTATTCGCAGTGTTCCCGCCTGAACCAATACTGTCGATACGTATCCTCTTCCTTTGTCTAAGAATGCTTCTACTACTGTTCCAACTGCAGCTTTATTTGGATTTGCTGTTAATTCGAGCATTTCGGCTTCTAATAGTACTTTTTCTAAAAGTTCTTTCATTCCGATACCTTGCTTAGCCGAAATATCCTGCGATTGTATTTTTCCTCCCCATTCTTCAACAAGTAAATTCATACTTGCCAAACGTTCTTTGATTTTATCTGGATTAGCTGTTGGTTTATCTACCTTATTTATTGCAAAAATAATTGGAACTCCTGCTGCTTGTGCGTGAGCGATTGCCTCTTTGGTTTGTGGCATAATGTCATCATCAGCAGCAATTACGATAATTGCAATATCTGTTACTTGAGCTCCTCTGGCCCTCATTGCCGTAAAGGCTTCGTGTCCTGGAGTATCTAAAAAAGTGATTTTTTGACCGTTGTCTAAAGTTACAGAGTATGCTCCGATGTGCTGAGTAATACCTCCTGATTCTCCTGCAATTACGTTTGCTTTACGCACGTAGTCAAGCAATGAAGTTTTTCCGTGGTCAACGTGTCCCATTACCGTTACAATCGGTGCTCTTGGTTGTAAATCCTCTTCATTATCTACTTCTTCAACTATGGTTTCTTCAATATCTGCTGTTGTAAATTCAACTTCAAAACCAAATTCTTCTGCTACAATAGTAAGTGTTTCTGCATCCAAACGTTGGTTCATTGTAACCATAATTCCGAGAGACATACATGCTCCAATAATTTTATTAATCGGAACATCCATCATGGTTGCTACCTCTCCTACCGTAATAAATTCGGTAACTTTAAGGATTTTGCTTTCTTCGTCTTGTAAACGTTGTTCGTCATCCATACGCTGACGATGGGTATCACGTTTTTCTCTACGATATTTTGATGCTTTTGATTTATTTCCTTTTCCTTGAAGTTTTTCAAGAGTTTCTTGAATTTGTTTTTTAACTTCTTCTTCGGT
>CAZOQH010000020.1:0-22604 GCA_964581855.1 uncultured Flavobacterium sp. | reverse complement strand
CGTATTTTCCGAGTTCTTTGTAAGTACATTTTTTAAATTCTGCTCCTTTAAAGCCAGTGCCTCGCCCATCTACGGTTACCACAATATAATCTTCTTGGGTGAGCATATAATGAAAATAATCATCTGAGCTGTTCCACGTATTATCCACTTGTTGCGAACCTGGTCCGGAATATTGATGCATCAAAACGGGATATTTTTTGTTCGGATCAAAATTTTTGGGTTTGATCATCCAAGCGTTTAGTTTGTTTCCTTTTTCGGTAGTAAGTTCAAAGAATTCTTTTTTTGGTAAATCAAATTTTTTCAATTTGTCTTTCAGTTCGGAATTGTCAATAATAGTTTTGATTTCTTTGCCTGATTTCACCTCGTTTAAGGTGTATCTCGGAGGTTCGGTTGCAGATGAAAAGGAATTGATAAAAAACTGATAATTTGGGCTGAAAGTTGCTTTGTTGGTTCCGCTTTGAAGTGATAAGCGAACTTTGTTTTTTCCGTTTAGCCCAATTTTGTATACATCTCGGTTTGTCGAACCATTTTCAACCGATTGATAAAAAATCGTTTTAGTTTTACTATCAAATCCATAGTAATTTGTTACCTCCCAATTTCCTTTGGTAATCTGACGAATTAGTTTTCCGTTTTTGTCGTAATGATAAATATGATTAAAACCATCTTTTTCGGAAGTCCAAATAAAGCTATTGTCGTCTAAAAAAGTAAGGTTGTCGGTAATATCGATGTAATACTTGTCCTTTTCGTTTAAGATAATTTTTGTGGAATTCGTTTTTGCATCTACAAAGTGAAAGTCCAAGTTGTTTTGATGTCTGTTCATTACCTGAACGCTTAACAAATCTTGGTTATTAGTCCATTTGATTCTCGGAATATAAAAATCGTTATAGTTACCTAAGTTAATTTGCGTAGATTTTTGTAGGTTTATATCATATATGTGGAGCGAAACTTCTGCATTTTTCTCTCCTGCTTTAGGGTATTTAAAAACATATTGTGAAGGGTACAACCCACTTGTGTAAACATCCATCGAAAACTCTGGAACTTCAGTTTCATCAAATTTTAAATAAGCTATTTTATCTCCTGTTTTGTTCCATTCAAAGGCACGAACAAAAGCAAATTCTTCTTCGTACACCCAATCGGTAATTCCGTTAATAATGTGGTTTTTTAGTCCGTCTTGAGTGATTTGGGTTTCCGTTTGGGTTTCTAAATCATATATGTATATGTTGTTTTCAAACACATAGCTGATTTTTTTTCCATTAGGTGAAAAAAGAGGCTCTTGTATTTCCTTATCAGTAAACGATGTGAGTTTTTGTGATGGAATATCAAACACGTAATAATTAGCGGTAAACGAGCGTCTGTAAATTGGTCGGGTATTCGTAGCAATTAAAATTCGGTCCTCTTTTTTGCTAAACGTGTAGCTGTCAATAGAAAACTCTTTGGTTGAGAAGAGTGTTTTTTTCTTTTCTAAGGTAGCAAAATCAAATAAGTCTATCGAATTCCTATTCAGAACCGTGTATTCATTGGTGTTTTTCAAGGCTTGTAACTCTTGCATTTGTTGGGTTCTAAAATACCCACTCCAAATTTGCTCTAAAGTGATTTTTTCTTGAGCTGTGACACTTACAGAAATAGATAAAAATAAAAACAGGATTTTTTTGATACGCATTTTTCAGAAATTTTAAATAAAAACTTTCAAGTTTAAGCAAAAAATATGAATTATATGATTACTGACCTCGAAAAATCCAGACTTCTTTCTGTTAAAGTTCTGAGAACAAGTCGAATTCTACAAAAACAGTGTAATAAATTACACACTATCCACATAAAATTATATTTAATTTAGAGTGTTAGGTGGTGATGATGATTTGTTAAAAACCATAAAAAACACTGAGTATATTTAGTTTAATGGGTTTTAATTTGAATATTTTTCAATAAAAATAGCTTTTTGGCATTGCTGTTGTTTTTATGTAGGTATAAAATTTAATATAAATCATCTCGAAATGAAAACACCAAAACACGATAAAATCCTTCCTCCTCCTTTAAGTACGATTTCACAGGTAATGGAAAAATTAAAAGAGAGAGACTTGTACAACGAATTTACATTCTCTGAGCGTGACGGAATGGAAGCTTTTGGAAAAAAATATAAACCTCAAGACTTAATTATCATTAAGACTTATCGCTTTGAAGGAATGTCCGATCCGAGTGATAATAGCACGATTTATTTGCTTGAGGACAAAGAAGGGAATATTGGTTTTATCCTAGATGCTTACGGTAGCGAATCAAATTATGGGTTGGCTTTCGTAGAGTTTTTAAAAGCAATTCCGGTTGAGGAAGAAACGGTTTAAATTAAATCAAAAACTAAATTTATTAACCTTTAAAACTAATTTGTTATGAGAAGTTTATTATGGCTTGTGGCTACTATTTGTATTATAATATGGATATTAGGATTAATAGGAGTTGGCAACGGAATGGGATTAGGAAATCTTATTCACGTGTTACTTGTAATCGCAATTGTAGTAATATTATATAATATTATTGCAGGACGTAGACCTTTGGATTAAAACTGTCTTGAAAAACGTTATTTGCTAAACACTATTTAGGATTTATTTTTTCTCATCCATCCGCAAATTGCGGTATCACAAAGATTAAAGGGTTTTTTATAAATTTAAGAAACTCTTTAATCCGTGATAATCGAGAAAACACATTTAAAAATTAATTTTATTTAAAAACATATATTATGAGTGTACTACAAGATAAATTAAAAGGAAATTGGAATCAAGTTAAAGGAAACCTTAAACAAAAGTGGGCTGAACTTACGGATGATGAGTTGCTCTACGAAGAAGGAAAAGAAGATGAACTTATCGGTAGAATCCAACAAAAAACAGGAGAAACAAAAGAAAATATTAATGATTTTATCGAGAGAATGAAATTTGATTAGTTCTAGATTTTGTTCAAAAAACAAACGAGCTGACTTTGAAAAAGTCAGCTCGTTTACTATCTGATATATACTTACATTATAACTCAATATCGTATAGTTTTAATTTGTTGTAAAGAGTTTTGCGATCGATATTTAGCAATATCGCTGCTTTTGTTTTATTGTTGTTAGTTTCTTTAAGAGCTTCTCTAATGATTTGTTCTTCGTTTTGATGTGAGTAAAGCGAAAAGTTTTTGGTAGTTTCTTCGGGTGTCTCTAGCATTTCTTGCGGAAGAACGTCAAGAGTTATCAAGTTAGATTTTGTCAACAAAACACATCGTTTGATAATGTTATTCATCTCCCGAAGATTTCCGTACCAAGGGTAATTTTTGAATAGATTCACCACATCTTCACTAAATCCTTCAACATTCTTTTCCAAATCCTCGTTAGCTTTACTCAAAAAGTGATGCGCAAAGATCATTAAATCTTCTTTTCGTTCAGCTAATTTTGGAACTTTTATGCTAAACTCGTTGAGCCTGTGATATAAATCTTCTCGGAATTCTCCGTTTTTAACTGCTTCAGCCAGGTCTTCGTTCGTGGCAGCAATTACGCGAATATCTACTTCAACCTCTTTATTGCTTCCTATAGGTTTTACTTTTCGTTCTTGTAAAGCACGGAGCAATTGCACCTGAACTTCGTACGAAAGATTTCCGATTTCATCTAAAAAGATGGTCCCTCCGTTTGCAGCTTCAAAATGACCTGTTTTGTCATTTATTGCTCCTGTAAATGAGCCTTTTAGGTGTCCGAAAAATTCACTCGAAGCCAAGTCCTTCGGAATAGCTCCGCAGTCAACCGGAATAAAAGGTTTGTTTTTTCGCTTACTTTGAACATGTATCGAATGAGCTATATATTCTTTTCCGGTTCCGCTGTCTCCAATAATCAACACAGACATATTTGTAGGGGCAACTAGTGAAATATGTTCCTGTAGTTTTTTAGAAACGGAACTTATTCCTTTTACGTAGTTTTCGTCAGAACTAGATGAGTTAGCCTTAGTGTTCTGAGAACTAGAAACAGCGACTGTTTTTTCTACTTTTTTTGAAAGACAATTGTTTATGGTGTGTAGTAATTCATCCGGATTGATTGGTTTCCCTACATAATCGAAAGCACCTAATTTCATCGCATTCACAGCATTTTTAATGTCGGTATATCCGGTCATTAAAATTACCTGAGTGCTAAAATCTTTTTCTTTTGTTTTTTTAAGGATTTCCATTCCGTCAGAATCAGGAAGGCGGATGTCCGTAATTACTACGTCAAAAGAGTTCTTCTCGATGATGTCAAAAGCCTCTTTTCCTGTAAAACTGTTGGTTACATCAAACCCTTTTTTCTTTAAAAAAGTTTGAAGCAAGGTACAGAAAGCCACATCGTCATCTACTACTAATATCTTTTTGCTCATATTGGGATTGATGGTTTAATTCGCAAATTTAAGTAAAAATACAGATAAAAAGTTAAAACTAAAAATTGATTCAAAAAAAAAGGAAGCACTCCTGCTTCCTTTTCTCTTCCGGAGGATAAATCCTCCAAAAAAACCACCTTACTCAATACTAACTTTTAATCTTATGTAAAAAAATCTTGCGATTTTGTAGACTGCATTACACTTACTATATAGAGATAATCGTGCCAATATGGTAAGATTAGGTGAAATTCCTAAAAAGTTCTCTAAAATAAAGGGTTTTAATTGTTTTTGATTGTTTTTCGTCAAAGTTTAAATGTAAAAACTGGGGAATATAATGCCACAAAATGGGGAATTTTTTGTGGAATTAATGTTTTCGGAGGTTTCGAGTCGAAAGTGTATCTTTGCTTTTTTAATTTTGGTTATGATTAATTCAGAAAAAGACTTTATCCCGAGTTCATACGATTTTCCTAAAGTATCTGGAACTGTAAAATGGGAAGCTCCGAGTAATATTGCATTGGTTAAATATTGGGGGAAGAAAGAAAAACAAATACCGGCTAACCCTTCCGTAAGCTTTACGCTATCTGAAAGTAAAACTATTACAGAGGTGATTTTCTCAAGAAAAGAGCACACAAATAGCTTTTCGTTTGATTTTAGTTTTGAAGGGCAACCAAAACCTGATTTTCACCCGAAGATTGAGCAGTTTTTTCATAGAATTGAGTTGTATTTGCCGTTTTTAAAGGCATATCACTTTACTATTCATAGCCACAACACCTTTCCTCATAGTTCCGGGATTGCCTCATCCGCTTCGGCTATGGCTGCACTTTCTTTATGTTTGATGGACATTGAGAGGAAATTTACCGAGATTTCGGATGAACTTTTCTATAAAAAGGCTTCCTTTTTAGCTCGTTTGGGTTCTGGCAGTGCGTGTCGAAGCATCCAAGGCACTCCTATTGTTTGGGGGGAGCATTCCGCGATTGCTCAATCTTCGGATTTATATGGAGTAAGTTTAGATTTTGAAATTCATGAGAATTTTAAAAATTATCAAGATACAATTTTGCTGGTTGATGTCGGACAAAAGCAAGTGTCCAGCACTGTTGGTCATGATTTGATGCACAATCATCCCTTTGCTCAGAAGAGATTTGAACAAGCTCATCAAAATCTTTCGGATATTCTAGAGGTCTTTAAGTCCGGAGATTATCAAATGTTTGTAAATATAGTTGAAGGTGAGGCGCTCACGCTACATGCTATGATGATGACCTCTAACCCGTATTTTATCTTGATGAAGCCCAATACGTTGGAAATAATAAATCGTATTTGGAAGTTTAGAGAATTGACAAAAATTCCTGTATGTTTCACTCTTGATGCCGGAGCTAATGTGCATGTTTTATATCCGGATAACTACAAAAACGAAGTTCTCAGCTTTATTAAAAATGAATTGGCCGTGTTTTGTCATAACGGTCAATTTATAACTGACCAAACAGGAGCAGGAGCACATAAAATACATTAATTAAAGTGATTAACAGTAAATTCTCTATAAAACCTTGTAAATCATACGGGGTTTTTTGTTACATTTGGGGCTGTTTTGTTTCGAATTAATGTAGATGAGAATTTATTTTTAGAATAAATACACCTGAAAATGATTACACACATACAAGGTAAGTTAGTAGAAAAAAATCCGACATACGTAATTATTGACTGTATGGGGATTGGGTACTATATCAATATTTCGCTACATACTTTTTCTCTTATACCTGATTCAGAAAATCTTAAGATTTATACCTACCTTCAAGTAAAAGAAGACGGACATACCCTTTATGGATTTGTAGAAAAATCAGAAAGAGAAATATTTAAACTGTTAATCTCTATATCCGGAATCGGACCATCCACTGCTAGAACAATGTTGTCTTCTCTTACTCCTAAGCAAGTAATCGAGGCAATAGCTTCGTCTGATGCGGTGACTATACAATCTGCTAAAGGGATTGGAGCCAAAACAGCACAAAGAGTTATCATCGAGCTAAAAGAAAAAGTGTTAAAAATCTATGATTTAGATGAAGTTTCTACACTTTCGAACAATACAAGTAAATCTGAAGCGTTATCTGCTTTGGAGGTTTTAGGATTTAATAGAAAATTAGCAGAAAAAGCGATTGATAAAGTCCTGAAACAGACCCCACAGGCATCAGTCGAAAACATAATAAAACAGGCTTTAAAAAATTTATAATTCTTGAAAACTATAAATATTAATACCATTAAAGAGCTTTTTGTTAAAGCATTATTTTTAGGAATTTTCTTTTTCGGGCTAAAGGCAAATGCCCAACAAGAGGTCGCTCAAGATAGCGTCAAAACCGGATATGATTCCGGAAATCTTGAGATGCAAAATCCATCAAGTATTTCACAAGTATATGAATATGACCCAGTTTTGGACAGATACATTCTCAGCAATAAACTCGAGAATATTGATATAGGTTATCCTCTTTTCTTGACTCCAAAAGAATACGAGGATAGGTTGATGAAAGAATCAATAAGTAATTATTTTAAACAAAAATCGCAAGCAATAAATTCTGACGACCCGAACGTACATAGAGACGTACTACCAGGTTATAGAGTCCATTCACGTCTTTTTGAAACTATTTTTGGGGGTAATACCATAGATGTTCGCCCGACAGGTTCGGTAGAGATTGATTTAGGGATGAGGTATTCCAAACAAGATAACCCTGCTTTGTCTCCAAGAAACCGAAGTGTGTTAGGATTTGATTTTGATCAAAGGATTAGCGTCGGACTTAACGGAATGGTCGGGACGAGATTAAAAGTTTCAGGTAATTATGATACACAATCTACTTTTAATTTTCAGAATTTAATAAAACTTGAATATACTCCGACAGAAGATGATATCATCCAAAAAATTGAAGTAGGTAACGTAAGTTTTCCTTTAAATACATCGCTTATCAGAGGAGCACAAAGTTTATTTGGGGTAAAAGCACAATTGCAATTCGGAAAAACTACCGTTACCGGAGTTTTCTCAGAGCAGCGTTCCGAAACCAGAGGAGTTACTGTTGAAGGAGGTGGTATGCTACAAGATTTTGAGCTTTTTGCTTTAGATTATGATGCAGACCGACATTATTTCTTATCACAATATTTCAGAAATAAATATGATGATGCTTTGCGTAATTATCCGTTGATAGATAGTCGAGTTCAGATTACTCGAATCGAAGTTTGGGTAACTAACAGACAAAATCGTATTAACGCTACACCTCTCGATGGTTTTAATAACCGTAATATCATTGCTTTACAAGATTTAGGTGAGGCGCAGTTACAAGGCGTTCCTACCAATCAAGTAGTTGTAAATACGGAAGCAGACTTTTTTAATGTTCCTGCTAATACTCCCTCAGACAACTCCAACAATAAATATGATCCTAAGCAAATTGGAAATCCGAATAGCTATTTGAATAGCAATGTAAGGGATGTGGGAACTGTAAATTTAGGAATTCAGTTTCCCGGACAAGCTCCCGGTCAAGGAGTAAATGAAGGAACCGATTATATTAAACTAGAAAATGCACGAAAGTTAAACCCTAATGAATATTCGTTTCACCCACAATTAGGATATATTTCGTTAAATCAAAGACTTAATAATGACGAGGTTTTAGCAGTTGCATACCAATATACTGTAGGAGGTCAGGTGTATCAGGTAGGAGAGTTCGGAACAGATGGAGTAGATGCCACTGTTTTTTCGCAAAATCCTGATCCAAATCAAGCCGAAATTCCAACCACACAAGCATTAATTCTAAAAATGCTTAAAAGTAACATCACTAATGTAAGTCAGCCTGTTTGGAATTTGATGATGAAAAACATCTATGCGATTCCCGGAGGTTCTCAATTAGAGCAAGATGGATTTAAATTCAATATACTCTATACCGACCCTTCGCCTCTTAACTATATCACGCCAGCCAACGAATCTACCCCTTTGCCTGATGATGTGGAAGCGACGCCTTTGTTACGAGTATTCCATTTAGACAGATTGAATTATACAAACGACCCACAGCCAGGAGGAGATGGTTTTTTTGATTACGTATCAAATCCTTCAGGAAATAATCCTTTGTCAGAACAAGGACAATACGGAAATATGGGAGCTCCTCAAAATAATAATCAACAAACCGGAATGGGAGGAGGTGGATATGGAAACAACCAAAATCAACAACAAAGTACTAATACATTTGAAGGAATTACAATTGATCCGAGATTCGGACGTATTATATTTACTACGGTTGAACCATTTGGTAAACATCTTTTCGAAAAGTTGAAGTCTTCTCCAAACTCTACTGAGATTTATGATGATGAAACCACATATAATGACAATCAAAGCAAATATGTGTACACCAGACTATACAAAAGTACTCAAGCAGCTTCGTTGCAAGATAGTGAGAAAAATAAGTTTTTATTAAAAGGACGCTTCCGCTCAACAGTAGGAGATGGGATTTCTATCGGAGCTTTTAATATTCCTCAAGGTTCGGTTGTAGTTACAGTAGGAGGGAGGATTTTAGTCGAAGGACAAGATTATACCGTAAATTATCAACAAGGAAAAGTTTACCTGATAGATCCGTCTATTCAGGCTTCAGGAATGCCTATTGATATCAGAGTAGAAAACAATCAGGTTTTCGGACAACAAACAAAACGTTTTTTTGGAGTTAATGTAGAGCATAAGTTTAGCGATAAGTTTTTAGTAGGCGGAACTTTCTTACGCATGTCTGAAAAACCATTTACTCAGAAATCTGCTTATGGTCAAGAGTCCGTAAACAATACAATCTACGGACTGAATCTGAATTATTCTACAGAAGTTCCGTTTTTTACCCGATTAGTAAATAAATTACCTAATATAGATACTGATGTTCCTTCAAATTTTTCGATCAGAGGAGAAGTAGCTTTTCTTAAATCAGACACTCCAAAAGGAGATCAGTTTGACGGAGAATCAACGGTATATGTAGAAGATTTCGAAGGTTCTCAAACTAATTTAGACATGAAGTCTCCTTTTGCTTGGAGTTTGTCGAGTGTTCCTATAGGTTTTGGAGGAGAACTTCCTGCTCCTTTGCCAGAAGAAGCTCCCATTCCAGGGTATAGAAGAGCAAAGCTTTCATGGTATACCATAGACCCTGTTTTTTACACCAGCCAACGCCCATCGGGAATAAGTGAGAATGATTTAGCCTCTAATAAAACGCGTAGAATTTATATCCGTGAATTATTTCCGGTAAATGATATTGCTCAAGGACAAACAACAGTAGTTCCAACCTTAGATTTGACTTATTATCCAACAGAGAGAGGACCTTATAATTTTAATCCGCTTGCTAACGGAACAAATACCCTTCCTAACCCTCAAAACAATTGGGGAGGTATTATGAGAGGAATTACTTCAACTAATTTTGAACAAGCCAATGTAGAATACATTCAATTTTGGTTGTTAGACCCTTTTGTAGGTAATCCGGGAGATGCAGCTAATCCTTTTAATTCAGGACAATTGCGAATTAATTTAGGAGAAATATCCGAAGATATCTTAAAGGACGGACGAAAGATGTACGAAAACGGACTTCCCGAGGCAGGCTCTAACCAGGTTACCCAGCCTACAGCTTGGGGGCAAGTTCCTGCTTCACAGTCGCTTATTTATGCTTTTGATACGAATGAAGCTAATAGAGCAGCACAAGATTTAGGGTTTGATGGATTGACCGATTCTCAAGAAGCCCAAAAGTTTCCTGAGTTTGCAGCATTAGAAGACCCGGCTCAAGATAATTACGAAAACTTCTTAGCAGCACAAGGAAACATCTTAGAAAGATACAAAAAATATAACGGTACTCAAGGAAACTCTCCTGTAAGCTTATCAGATAACAATAGAGGTTCTTCTACGCTTCCGGATGTAGAGGATGTAAACAGAGATAATACCATGAATACTGTAGATGCGTATTATGAGTTTACTATAGATATTCAGCCTAATATGCAAGAAGGACAGAATTATATTACTAACGTAATGAATACGACTGCAACCTTCCAAGGGCAAGGACCTAACGGAGAAACATCTACTCCTGCACGTTGGATTCAATTTAAAGTTCCTTTAGCAGAAGGAACTCCAATAGGAGGAATTTCAGACTTGCGTTCTATTCGTTTTATGAGAATGTATGTAACCGGATTCTCAGAAGAAATTACACTCCGCTTTGGAACACTTGATTTGGTGCGTAGCGAATGGAGACGCTATACTTACTCTTTAGACCCTTTTGAGAACGATAACGAAAATGACAATACAGCTTTTGATGTTCAAACAGTGAATGTTCAAGAGAATGGAGACCGTTATCCGATTAATTATATTACTCCTCCAGGAGTACAGAGAGAACAACTATATCAAAACAACACCCTTATTAATCAAAACGAACAATCGCTTTCGATGAGAGTGTCAAGTGCAGATGGAAGTTATACCGGAGGGCTAGAGCCTCATGATTCTCGTGCAGTATTTAAACAAGTCAATGTGGATATGCGTCAGTATAAAAGATTGAAAATGTTTTTGCATGCAGAAGCACTACCTTTACTATCTGCTGATAATCCGAACGGAGAAACCTCGGGCTTAGAAGATGATCAATTAGTGGCTTTTATTCGTTTCGGGAACGATTTTACACAAAACTTCTACCAAATTGAAGTTCCTCTTAAGGTTACTCCTGAAGGTGCTATCATAGATACCGAAGTGTGGCCAGAAGCAAATAATCTGGATATCCGACTAGATTTACTTACTCAATTAAAAATAGCTGCTATCCAAATGACTCCGGACGATTGGGGTATGCTACCACCTGAAAATAATGGAATATTTTATAGATACGTTCAAGAGTTAGACCCTAATTCGACTAGTAATTTAAGAATCGGTATAAAAGGGAATCCTAATTTCGGATATGTTCGAACTTTAATGCTTGGAGTCAAAAACGTATCCACCTCTAATGTAAGAGGAGAAGTGTGGTTTAACGAACTTCGATTGGCAGAAATGGATAACCAAGGAGGTATGGCCGCAACAGTAAGTATGGATGCTAATTTTGCAGATTTCGCCAACTTTACAGCTGCTGGTAATATGAATACTATAGGGTTCGGAGGCATTGAAGACAAGCCTCAACAAAGAAGTAGAGAGGATAGGTACCAATACAATCTGGTTTCGAGCTTACAGTTAGGAAAACTCTTGCCTGCAGACTGGAGAATAAGATTGCCGTTTAGTTATTCTATAGGAGAAGAATTTATAACTCCTGAATATGATCCGTATTACCAAGATATTAGATTGGACCAGTATTTAGATGGAATTTCAAATGCTGCTGAAAGAGATAATGTCAAAGAAAGAGCTGTAGAATACACAAAAGTAAAGAGCATTAATTTTATCGGAGTTAAAAAAGACAAAAACCCAGAGTTAAAACCAAAGGTTTATGACCCTGAAAATATAACCTTGTCTTATTCTTATACAGAAACCAATCACCATAATTACGAGGTTGAGGATTTGTTGGATCAAAACGTACAAACAACTGCAGATTATAGTTATAGTTTTGAAGCTAAACCTGTAGAGCCTTTCAAGAATAGCGAGTTTATGAGTAAGAGCAGTTACTGGAAATTGCTACAAGACTTTAACTTCAATTATTTGCCATCAAATATTACGTTTAATACTAGTATATTGCGTAATTACAACAGACAGCAATTCCGTCAGGTTGAAGTGCAAGGAATTCCTTTAAGCCCACTTTACAGACGCAACTATATGTTTAATTATAATTATGGATTTAACTATGACCTTACTAAAAAGTTAAAGATAAATTATAACGTAACTACAAGCAATATCGTAAGAAATTACCTAGATGAAGATAGTGTTCCGATTGATTCTTATTCGATTTGGGATGATTATTGGAATACAGGAGAACCTAATCAACATACGCAGCAAATAGTATTAAACTATGAATTACCGTTAGAAAAAATACCATTTTTAAGTTTTTTAAAGTCAAATTATACTTACAACTCCAATTATAACTGGATGAGATCCTCAGACGGGCTACGTACTATCGAAAGCGGAGGAGTTGTTTACGACTTAGGAAACACAATTCAGAATTCGAATTCTCATAATTTGAATTCTACACTTAATATGGACTTATTCTATAGATACATTGGACTTACCAAAAGAGGACAGAGTAAAGCACCTGCTAGACCAACTTCAACAGGAGCACCTGTGCCTGGACAAAGGGTATCTGGAGGAAATCAAACACAAAATAGCGGAGGTAATGTATTTATAGATGGGCTTATTGGTTTAGCTACGAGTCTGAAAACGGTTCAAGTTAATTATACAGAAAATAACGGAACAGTATTACCAGGATATTTGCCAACGATAGGATTCTTAGGAACATCAAGACCAACCTTAGGATTTGTCATGGGAAGCCAAGAAGATGTGCGTTATGTAGCAGCCCAAAACGGATGGCTGACTAATTATCCTGATTACAATCAAAATTATACTCAGATAAGTACTAAAATGCTAAATCTAACAGCAGCTTTAGAGCCGTTTCCTGATTTAAAAATAGATCTTACAGCAGATAGAAATCAGTCAGAAAACTTTTCTGAACAGTTTGATGTAAGTGACGGAATGTATAATTCACGCTCTCCTTATGAGTCAGGTAACTTCTCTATTTCAACCAATATGATTAGAACGGCTTTCTCCAAAAGTGACGAAAGTTTCTCAGAAGCATTTCAGGATTTTAGAGATAACAGAATTATAATTGCCAATAGATTAGCACAAAATAGAGGTATTGACTTAACTGACCCGAATAATATAGGACCTGACGGTTTCCCGCTTGGTTACGGAAAGACTTCACAAGAGGTTTTGTTACCTGCTTTCTTCTCTGCTTATACAGGTAAAGATGCTTCAGGTGTTTCGCTCGGAGCTTTAAGAGATATTCCGATTCCGGGGTGGAACGTAAGATATACAGGACTTATGAGATACCAATTCTTTAAGGATAAATTCAGACGTTTCTCTATACAACATGGATATAGATCTTCGTATTCTATCAATGCTTATCGCTCGAACTTTGATTATGACCAAGATCCGAACGGTTTTGATACAGCAGGTAATTATTATCCGAAAACTATTGTTTCAAACGTAAACTTAGTAGAACAATTCAATCCGTTAATTCGATTGGATTTTGAAATGAAAAATTCAGTTCAAATCCGAGCTGAGGTTAAAAAAGATAGAGCTTTGTCTCTAAGTTTTGACAATAATTTGTTGACAGAAATGCAAGGGCAAACCTACGTTCTCGGAACAGGTTATCGTATCAAAGATGTGGTAATCAATACTACATTAGCCGATAATGCTACCAATACCATAAGAAGTGACTTGAACTTAAAACTAGACTTAAACTATACCAATAACAAAACTATTGTCCGTTATTTAGACTATGATAACAACGAATTAGGAGGAGGACAAAATATGTGGTCGGCAAAATTTACTGCAGATTACGCATTTAGTCGTAACTTTACAGTAATTTTGTATTATGACCATTCGTTCTCAAAGGCAGTAATCTCAACAGCATATCCGGTAACGAATGTAAGAGCAGGGTTTACATTGAGATATAATTTCGGAAATTAAAAAAAATACTAACTATAAATCTTATAATTAAATGAACATTCCAAACGAATTAAAGTACACTAAAGACCATGAATGGGTGGTTATTGACGGAGATGTAGCAACAGTAGGTATTACTGATTTTGCTCAAAAAGAGTTAGGAGATATCGTTTATGTTGAAGTAGAGTCATTAGACCAAACCTTAGCTAAAGACGAAATATTCGGAACTGTAGAAGCGGTTAAAACAGTTTCTGATTTGTTCTTACCTCTTTCGGGTGAGATTATTGAGTTTAACGAAGAACTTGAAACTACTCCGGAACTCGTAAATAGCGATCCTTACGGAGAAGGTTGGATGATTAAAATAAAAATATCTGATACTTCGGAAATTGACGGTTTATTGTCAGCAGATGAGTACAAAAATCTGATTGGTGCATAAAAAAATTTACTTTTGGAGTGCCTTTTTTTGGACAATCTTTATTGTTGTCTTAAGCTTGGTTTCTTTTTCAGAAGCTCCAGAAGTATTATCAGAACTTAGCTCATACGACAAGTTAGCTCATTTTGTGTTCTATTTTGTATTTGTTTTTTTATGGGGAAATTTTGTTTTCTATAATAAGCAAATACAAAGCAGAACACTTTTTTTAATTTTGTGGATAGCCCTAATAATAGGAGGAATAATAGAAGTTTGTCAAGAGATTTTTACCCAAAAAAGAACAGCTGATATTTATGATATGCTCGCCAATTTTGTAGGAGCATTAATCGGAATCGGAGCTTTGTACATATATCGAAAAAATAAAAAAAAGTTATGATAGCAATCAAGCAATATTTAGACTCTACGTACCTTAAAACAGCAGACCAAGCCGGATTGTCTGAGAGTGAAAACACCAAAATTGCCAAAGGGTTTATTCAAGAAGCAATAGACAATGAATTTAAACTCATTATGATTCGTCCTGAGGTAGTTGCTATGGCAAGAAACATGATTGACGAAGTGAAATCAGAAGTATTGGTCGGAACCGTTATTGATTTTCCGCAAGGAAATTCTTCGGTTGAAGAAAAACTTCACCAAGCCCAACAAGCTATTGATAATGGAGCAGATGAATTAGACTTCGTAATTGATTATACAGCTTTTAAAACAGGAAATTTGGATAAACCAAGACAAGAGGTTCTGGAATGTACAAAACTTGGACTTCAGCACAATAAAGCTGTAAAATGGATTATAGAAACAGCGGCTCTTACTCCAAAACAAATTGTGCAGATTTCGGCTCTTATTAAGAACGTGATTATAGCTAATATGGATGAGGATTTTTATGAAAAAGTATTCGTAAAGTCATCTACAGGATTCTATAAAACCGAAGAAGGTAAACCGAATGGAGCAACAGTTGAAGCCATTCAGCTAATGATCGAAAACTCATTTCCGCTACCCGTAAAAGCTTCGGGTGGAGTACGAAGTTTAGAAGAAGCAAAACAAATGATAAAATTAGGTGTAAAAAGAATTGGGACTTCTTCGGCAAAAATTATTGCAGACGGAGGAATTTCGGAAAGTAATTATTAATGTTTTTTATCTTTGAGTAAATTCTGTAAAAATGAATAAAAAAATACTCCTATTTCTTTTGTTAGGGATACAATTATCTTTGGCACAAGTCAAAACATCAGAAAAACCACCTGTTTTTGAAGGTTGTGAAAACTTAGACGCTCAAAAAACAGAATATTGTTTTTATAATAAACTTCAAGAATTTGTTTTTCAGAATTTTGAGGTTCCCGAAGTAGTTGATAAAGAAGACTACAAAGCTAATGTTATTGTGCTCTTTCAGGTAGATGATCAAGGAGAGTTTACAGTATTACACACCAATGCGTCTTATCAAGAAGTAAATCAAGAAATAAACCGAGTATTTGATAAACTTCCTAAAGTGAGTCCGCCTGTTCATAACGGGAATCCTACTTATGCGAAATACACACTTACTATCGCAATCCCTTTGCAAGAACCCGTTCCTTTTTCGTTAGATGACTCACCCGAAAAACCAATATTTGTCAAAACAAAAAACAAACCTCTTACCGAATTGGATAGTATTGTATATCATAAATTCGAAAATCCACACCTCAAAAGTCAGCTCAATATTCCGTTTTCGCATAGCTATTACGCACAATTTGACAGGGCTATGAATCAAATGGGAGCGAATAATCATACAGCACAAAAACCTTATACTTATGCCGAAGTCGCTAAATATTACGATTTAGAAAAGTCTTATCAGGATATTTATAAAAACAAATCAGGTTGGTGGGGACGTAAGCTTTGGAACGAAAGTTTGGTAACCATACAAGGAGAAAATTATTGGTTTACGATGAATCCTATTTTAGACTTGCGCTTAGGAAAAGATTTAGATAGCGATTTAGATTATACTTATAACAATACTCGAGCCTTGCAAATTCAAGGTGCTTTAGGGAAACAACTCCACTTCTCGACAGTTATATACGAAAGTCAAGGGCGTTTTGCAGATTATTATAATGAATATGCCATGTCTATTCGACCAAGTGGAGGAAATCCGGCTGTGGTTCCGGGAATTGGAATCGCAAAACAATTTAAAGAAGACTCTTTTGATTTTCCTTCTGCTGATGCCAATCTTACCTATACTCCGAGCGAATTTATCAACCTACAGCTGGGATACGGGAGAAACTTTTTAGGAGATGGATATCGTTCGCTTTTGCAAGGAGACGGAGCTTCACCGTATCCTTATTTCAAAATTAATACAACGTTTTGGAAAATAAAATATACCAACACTTATATGTGGCTCAAAGATTTGAGGGACGAAGTTACAGTAGACAGAACATATGCATCTAAATATATGGCAAATCACTACTTGAGTTGGAACGTGTCGAACAGACTCAATATTGGAGTTTTTGAGTCGGTAGTATGGACCAACTCCAACGAGAGAGGTTTTGATATGAATTTTGTTAATCCTATTATTTTTTATCGAACCGTAGAGTTTAACTCCTCGTCTAGATCAGGAAATGCGCTTCTAGGGCTCACATCTAAATTTAAAATCAACAACGAAATCAATCTGTATGGACAGTTTTTAATAGACGAATTCTCGTTTAACGATGTAAAGGCACAAGATCAGAGTTGGAAGAACAAGTTTGGATATCAAATAGGAGCTAAATATTATGATGCGTTTGGAGTAGAGAATCTACTTCTGCAGGCCGAATATAACATTGTGCGACCGTATGTATATTCACATTCTGACCCTATCACCAATTATGCGCACAACAATCAAAGTATGGGACACAATTGGGGAGGAAACTTTAAAGAACTTATCTTGGTAGGACGTTATTTTAAAGGACGCTATTTTGCAGATGCAAAAGTAACAATAGGTACAAGAGGATTGGATTTTAATACAGACGAAGATAACTTTAACTACGGAGGAAATATTTATTTGGATTATGACGAAAACCGCCCTTTTGATAAAGGAGTAAAAGCGGGCCAAGGAAATGAAACAAAAATATTTATAGCTGATTTACAAACAGGCTATTTGATTAACCCGAACACCAACCTAAAGATTTTTGCTAACCTTACTTATCGAAATTTTAATCCGCATACTACTACCGAAACTACTTTTGACCAAAGTACCACTTGGATTTCAATCGGAATTCGTTCTGATTTGTTTAATTGGTATTTTGATTACTAATAGTATAATCCGATATGATTAAAAAACAAAAAAACCAAGTGCAAACTTGGTTTTTTGTTTATGGTCTAGTCTGACTTATTTTTTCGAAAGATTCTCAAGCATTACTTGAGTCATTTTGTCTAAATCAAACTCGTGCTTCCAGCTCCAATCTTGTCTGGCTCTGCTATCATCGATGCTCGAAGGCCAACTGTCTGCAATTTTTTGTCTGAAATCCGGATTGTACGTAATGGTGAACTCAGGAATATGCTTTTTAATTTCTTCCGCTATTTCTTTTGGAGTAAACGAAATAGCCGATAGGTTATACGAAGAACGAATTTTAATTTGTTCTTGAGGTGCTTGCATAATCTGAATGGTAGCTCGAATAGCATCATCCATATACATCATCGGAAGTCCGGTGTTTTCCGAAAGGAAACATTCGTAAGTTTTATTTTCTAATGCTTTATAATAAATGTCTACTGCATAATCTGTAGTTCCTCCTCCTGGAAGTGTTGTCCAGCTAATAAGACCCGGATAACGGATACTTCTAACATCTACACCATAAATATTGTGGTAATATTCACACCATCTTTCGCCTGCTTGCTTACTAATTCCGTAAACCGTTGAAGGTTCCATAATTGTATATTGTGGTGTATTGTTTTTAGGAGTTGTCGGACCAAATACAGCAATGCTGGAAGGCCAAAAAATCTTTTTAATCTTGCCTTCTTTGGCTAAGTTCAATACGTGGAAAAGCGAATTCATATTCAAATCCCACGCAAATGCAGGGTTTTTTTCGGCAGTAGCCGAAAGAAGTGCGGCCATTAAGTAAACATCCGTAATTTTGTGCTTCTCGACTATCTCTTGAATTTGGTTGAAGTCTAATGCGTTTACAACTTCAAAAATCCCGTCATTTACAACAGAATTATCTAGTTTTCTGACATCTGAAGCAATTACGTTTTCTACTCCATAAACTTTACGAAGTTGTTGCGTAAGTTCAGTTCCAATTTGCCCGCAAGCTCCAATAATAAGAATTTTTGTGTTCATATAAGTGTCCTAAAAAAGGATATAAAGATAGCATCTTTTTAGATTATTTCAAGTAGAGCTAAAAGGTTTTTTATGCCTGAAACTATTGATATATCATAAAATATGTTTTATAAACTATAGTAAAAGTAATTATTATATAATTTAATAGTTTGTAAATGAGTGTGTTTCAAAACAAGAAATGATTGTGTATCTCAATATTTGTCTGTAAATTTGCACTCATTTTTGTTTGAATTTTAGCATGACAGTCGCACAAAAAAAAGTCGCTTTTTATACACTTGGATGTAAACTGAATTTTTCAGAAACCTCAACTATTGCCCGAAACTTTGAGCAAGAAGGTTTCGAAAGGGTCGATTTTGAAGATAAAGCAGATATTTATGTTATAAATACTTGTTCGGTTACCGAAAACGCAGATAAACAGTTCAAACAAGTGGTCAGAAAGGCACTTAAGCAAAACGATAGAGCTTTTGTTGCTGCTGTAGGTTGTTATGCACAACTCAAACCCGAAGAATTGGCCTCGGTTGATGGAGTAGATTTGGTTTTGGGAGCTACCGAAAAATTCAAAATCACAGATTATCTCAACGATTTAACCAAAAATGATTTCGGAGAAATCCATTCGTGTGAGATTGAAGAAGCTGATTTTTATGTCGGAAGTTATTCCATCGGAGACCGAACACGTGCTTTTCTGAAAGTTCAGGATGGATGTGATTATAAATGTACTTATTGCACCATTCCACTTGCTCGTGGTATTTCTCGAAGTGATACACTCGAAAATGTACTGAAAAATGCCAAAGAAATCTCTGAACAAAACATAAAAGAAATTGTACTAACCGGAGTGAATATCGGAGATTACGGAAAAGGAGAGTTCGGAAACAAAAAACACGAACACACTTTTTATGAGTTAGTTCAAGCTTTGGATAAAGTCGAAGGAATCGAAAGATTGCGCATTTCGTCTATTGAACCAAATCTGCTTAAAGACGAAACTATTGATTTTGTAGCCGAAAGCAGAACTTTTGTACCTCATTTTCATATTCCATTACAATCCGGAAGTAATGATATTCTCAAAAAAATGAGAAGACGTTATTTAAAAGAACTGTATGTAGAACGCATTTCAAGAATCAGAAAAACAATGCCTGATGCTTGTATTGGAGTAGATGTAATTGTCGGGTTTCCAGGAGAAACAGACGAACATTTTTTAGAAACATATAATTTTTTAGCTGATTTGGAAATTTCGTACCTACACGTATTTACGTATTCGGAAAGAGATAATACCGTAGCAGCCGAAATGGAGAATCCTGTTCCGATGAACATCAGGAGCAAAAGAAGTAAAATGCTTAGAGGACTTTCTGTCAAAAAACGTAGAGCTTTTTACGAAAATCAACTCGGAAAAGTCAAAACCGTACTTTTTGAGAACGAAAATCACCAAGGGTACATCCATGGTTTTACCGAAAACTACGTAAAGGTCAAAGCACCTTGGAATCCGTATTTGGCCAATACTTTACAACCTGTAAAGTTACTTAATATAGACGAGGACGGATTGGTTAGAGTTGAGATTTTAAACCTCTCTTGATTATCTGAATACAATAGAAATACTGCTTTCGTGCTCTATCCCCAGTAGGCTAGAGGCTGTTCCTCCGCTGCGTGAATTGCCCTTATAAAGAGCGATTTCTAACAATCCAGCCTGATTGAAAATTGCCAATTTCCCGCCATCTGTGGCATTTTTCTCTGAAGCATAGTCAATGTATGTAGGATGAATTTTTGTAATGCGATAACTTCTAAAAAGTATGTCAAATTCTCTCCCTTTGTGAATTTGTTCGAATAACTCTTTAGAAATATTGCTGATTGCATTCCCGAATCGATCTATATAAATGATACTTCCGGTGATTTTAGTCTTATCTTCTGATATAACTGCCTTTAAAGGTTGCATTTCTTTGAGTGAAAAAATGGTTTCTCCCATTTCAAAAATAGACTTTCCGTGGGCTAGCTCTATCGCAGTTTTTACAAAAAACTCAGTAGAATTTTGGTTATTTTCAAAAGGCAAAGCAATAATAGCCTCAGGTTTTTGACCCGCTATAACTAGACTCATCACTCCGTTGTCTGCAGATAAAAAGTAATGATTGTTCCAAAACACAAGAATAGGTCTTTTTTCAGCAGAAAATTCTGCATCAGTCAGAACAAGATGAATTGTTTTTTCAGGAAAGTAATGATAAGACGAACCAATCACATAAGCAGCTTCTTGAATAACAAAAGGAGAGATTTCGTGTGATATATCTACTAATCTAGCACTCGGAAATCTTGAATATATCATCCCTTTTAAAGCACCTACGTAATGGTCTTTAAGTCCGAAATCGGAAGTGAGGGTAATTATCATTATTGTTTGAGTGAATCTGATTATTGAACAAAGTACAAAACTATGAATTTTGGACAACGAAAAATAACCAAATCATATAAATTTTATAAGTATCTTTGCACACCTTTTATTTAAAAAATAATGTCAAAAAACATCACTCCATACAAAGACTCTGGATTAGGGAAAAAGAAACAAGTTGAGCAAATGTTTGACACTATATCAGACGGATATGATAATCTGAATCGGGTTATTTCACTAGGTTCAGATATGAAGTGGAAAAAGAAAATAGTTGCTTTACTCAAAAAGAAAAAACCTGCTAAAGTATTAGATGTGGCTACAGGTACCGGAGATCTAGCAATTATGATTTCGGAAATAAAATCTGCAGAAATAATAGGTGTGGATATTTCTGAAGGAATGCTCAAAGTAGGGAGGAAAAAAGTAGAAAGTAAAAATCTTTCTGACCGAATTTCTCTTATTCAAGCAGATTCTGAAAATCTTCCTTTTGAAGACAATAACTTTGATGTTATAACCGTAGCTTATGGTATTCGAAATTTTGAAAACCTCGAAAAAGGGTTGAGCGAGATGTATAGAGTACTAAAACCGGGAGGAACATTTGTAATTTTAGAAACATCAGTACCTACACAATTTCCGTTTAAACAAGGATATAAGTTCTATTGTAATTTTATACTCCCGCTTATCGGAAAAGTTTTTTCAAAAGATAAAAAAGCTTATGGATATTTGTCAGAATCAGCTTCAAATTTTCCTTTTGGAGAAGCTTTAAACAATATTTTGACAAAAATTGGGTTTATAGAAGTGGAAAACAAACCTCAAATGTTTGGTGCCGCTACTATTTACATAGCATCTAAAAAGTAATGATGAAAAAAATATTGGTTTTATTGTTGATTGGGTTAGGAGTGCAAATGCAGGCCCAATTTCATACTTTTGGACGAAACCCTATTATAAATATGGAAACATTCCAGAAACAAAGAGTTCATTGGGGATATTATTTGGGGTTTAATTTTTATGATTTTAAATTTGATTATAAAGAGAATTTCCCAGAAGAAATACAAGTTGATAACAGTACTAGCTTTAATGTAGGGTTGGTAGGTAATCTGCGCTTACACGAATATGTTGATTTGAGGCTAGAGCCGGGTTTATACTATTCGCAACGAAATTTAACTTTTCCGGGGCTAGAGCACCCAAGAGATAGATTAAGAGAAGTTAAATCGACTTATATTCATATTCCGCTTCTGCTAAAGTTTTCGTCTTTAAGAACCGGGAACATTCGTCCTTATTTGTTAGGAGGAGTGTCGACTTCGCTTAACTTATCAAGTAATTACAATTCAAAAGACGACAATTACGAACAGCGTTTTCGTATGAATCAATGGACCTATAATTATGAAGTAGGTTTTGGAATAGATATATTTCTAGAATACTTTATTTTTTCACCTTCCATACGAGGTTCTTTTGGGTTTAATAACGAACTTATTCCTGATAATAATCCCAATAGTCCGTGGACTGGCAATGTGGAATCGATGAAAACAAGAGCAGTTTTTGTGAATTTTACTTTTCACTAAATTCACTACAAACTCTTTTAGTAATAT
>CAZOQH010000019.1:0-23354 GCA_964581855.1 uncultured Flavobacterium sp. | reverse complement strand
TGGTGATTATCGTTATATATATGCTGATTGTAGGTTGGTTTCAAAACTTTAAAACCCCAATTGTGATGATGATTGCTATTCCGCTTTCACTCATCGGAATCGTTCTTGGGCATTGGTTGTTGGGAGCTTTCTTTACGGCTACTTCCTTTATCGGAATGATTGCTTTGGCTGGAGTTATGGTGCGAAATTCAGTCTTACTGATTGACTTTATCGAAATCCGCCTCAAAGACGGAATCCCGCTTAAACAAGCCATAATTGATGCCGGAGCTGTACGAACCACACCGATTTTACTAACAACGGGAGCAGTCGTTATCGGAGCAGCCGTGATTTTATTTGACCCGATTTTCCAAGGATTAGCGATTTCGTTAGTTGCAGGAGCTATAGTTTCAACTGTGCTGACTTTGATTGTTGTTCCACTTATTTACTATATGGTAGAACGTAAGAAATGGGAGAAATAGTTAATTGTTAATGGTTATTAGTTAATAGAAAAATAACGAATAACCATTAACGATTGACCAATAACTAATAACCTTTTAACCAATAACTAACTATGAAACTACTAATAATAACAGCCGTAAAAACCTTTGAAGAAAAGGTCAAAAAGTTGCTGACAGAAAACAACGTAATCACGTATTCCTACAGTTCGGTAACGGGTTACAGAGACAGCACACAGGAAGGCGTAAGCCGCAACTGGTTTGCTACCGAAATGAACAAAACCGAATCGTTGTTATTCTTCGCTTTTGTATCAGCCGAAACATCAGAAAACGTGTTTAAGGCAATCGAAGAACTGAACAAAACCTGTGATATACATTCTAAAGTGCATATTGCTGTTACACCTATCGAGAAAATAAATTCACTAAAAAATTAAAATTATGACAAGAGAACGTTACATCAAACTGATTGCAGGTACATTAGTGTTAATATCAACACTTTGTGCTTATTTCGTAAACATCAATTGGATTTGGCTGGGAGTTTTTGTAGGAGCCAATCTGTTTCAATTTTCACTGACCAACTGGTGTCTGCTCAACTCCCTGCTAAAAGCTTTGGGGATAAAATCAGAGTTAGATTATACAAAAGACGGGAAATGTTAAACACATTTTATTCTAACTAAAAGGGATTTGATTCAGCCCGAATCAAATCCTTTTTTTTGGGAATGCTTTAGAGTAATTTAATAGTAATTTGTAGCTTTGCAACGACTGTTAGTTTGTAAAAATTAAAAAACAAGAGGATTTTGAGTGTTTGAAATTATATCAAAAGATATTTTTTTGGAACGCTAATTGCTTCTCGTAATAAAAACGAGATAAATATGAAAAAAATAATAATAGTATCTTTTGTAGTCCTATCTTTGTTTTCTTTTACTGGAGTTAAACAAGAATCCAACGGGCAACCATATAATACAGGAGAGTTCTTTAAGTTTAAAATAAGTTATAGTAGGTTTTTGAGTGCTGGATATGCTACTTTAGAACTTACAGAATCGGTATACAACAATAAGTCGGTTTTTCATGCAAAAGGTTATGGAGCGAATACGGGTTTATCCAAGTTGTTTTTTAAAGTAGAGGATCATTACCAAAGTTATTTTGATAAAGAAACCGGCAAGCCTTATATGGCGGTTAGAAATGTTTCAGAAGGAAATTATAAACGAGACCAACGAGCATACTTTAATCAAAATACCAATAAGATTTTATTTAAAGATTTTACCAAAAACAGAGAAAAAACAATTGAAGCACCCAAAAATGTTCAGGACGTAATTTCTACTTTTTATTATTTAAGAAACCACAAGGATATTGATAAAATTAAACCCAACCAAACTATAGACGTTGATATGTTTTTTGATGATGAAATCATGAAATTTAAGTTAAAATTCATTGGAAAAGAAACAATAAAAACTAAATTTGGAAACGTTTCTAGTATGGTTTTTAGACCTTTAGTTCAAGCAGGTCGTGTCTTTAAAGAGCAAGAGAGTTTAACCGTTTGGATTTCTGATGATAAGAATAAAGCTCCACTTAGAATCAAAGCTGATTTGGCAGTAGGAAGTCTAAGTGCTGATTTACATGAATACAGAGGACTTAAATACGCATTAAATATACAATAATAAATGGAAATATCAACCGAAACAAAACAACAACTCGAAGCCTTAAACCAAAAGTTTGAGGCTTTGGGCCAAAATACCAATACACATCTCGAGGGATTATTATGGTCTAAACCAATTACCTATTGGGATTATATCCAAACCGATGCCCTACTTAATTTACAAACACAAAGAACATTATTGCCAGACGAGATGGTCTTTATTATGTACCATCAGGTAAACGAATTGTTGTTTAAAATGATTTTGTGGGAAATGCAGCAAATTTGCGATAATCCCGACAATCCGACTACAGCAATTTTTACAGATAAACTTATGAGGATTAGTCGCTATTTTGATATGCTGACGACTTCATTCGTTATTATGAAAGACGGAATGGAAGACGAACAATATATGAAATTCAGAAATACGCTCACTCCTGCAAGTGGTTTTCAAAGTGCTCAATATCGTTTAATCGAATTTTGTTCGACGGATTTAATCAATTTAATCGACTTCCGATTCAGATCAAATATCGATAGAAACACTCCCTACGAACACGCTCTAGAACACTTGTATTGGCAGGCAGCCGGAAAAGATTATCATACCGGAAAAAAATCATATCTCTTGGATCAGTTTGAAAAAAAATACAAAAAACAATTTTTGGAGTATATGGAAAAGTACAACACATCCAATTTGTGGAGAAAGTACAAACAATTGCCTGAATCTGATCAAAAAAACGAAGAGCTAATTAAAGCTATGCGACATTATGACTATACAGTAAACATTACTTGGGTAATAGGACATTATAATACAGCCAAAAAATATATTGAATCTGTACCAGGAGCACAAGAAGCTACAGGCGGAAGCGATTGGAAAAAATATATGCACCCGAAATATCAAAAAAGAATCTTCTTCCCGGAGTTATGGAGTGAAGAAGAACTTAAAAATTGGGGAGAAAACGTTTAACAGCCAAAGTAATAGTTAGTTTTGAAATATTTATCATATATCTTTTTAGCCTTAATATTAGTCGCGTGTAAAAAGTCCGATGAACAACAACCAAAAGAGGACGAAATAATTATTGAAAATCCAAAAACAGAACGCTTTGGGTTTTATATGGAAGATTATCAAGTAATCCATGACACCATTAAACAAGGAGATACATTTGGTAAGCTTCTGTCTCAACAAGGTTTTTCTGCAACCGAGATTCATAATATTGTTGAGAAAATAAAGGATTCTTTAAATTTGAGGAATATAAGAGTAGGAAGACCCTATACTATTCTAAAATCATTAGAAGAGCCACATACAATACAAGCTATGGTTTATCAATCAGATATGATTAATTATAGCGTGGTAGATTTTAGAAATGATATAGTAGCTTACAACCGACAAAAGCCCGTTACCATCAAACGAAAAATAATTGTAGATAGCATAAGTGGTTCTTTGTCTAACACTCTTGATGCAAACGGAGTAAGCTCAGCCTTAACCCATAATTTATCTTCGGTATATGCATGGTCAGTTGATTTCTTCAGAATTCAAAAAGGAGATGCATTTGGAGTTATTTTTAACGAAAGATATGTAAACGACACCCTTTATGTAGGTATAGAAAACATTGAAGGGTCATTTTTTATACATAAAGGCAAGAAAATTTATGCTTTTCCATTCAAAAGAGACTCGCTCGGAGGAAGCGAAGAATACTTTGATGATGAAGCCAATGCTTTGAAAAGTATGTTCTTAAAAGCACCGCTTAAGTTCAGTAGAATTACTTCAAGATTTTCTCCAAGACGATTCCACCCAGTACAAAAAACTTGGAAAGCCCATAAAGGAACTGATTACGCAGCTCCTCACGGAACTCCAATTATGACGACAGCTAACGGAGTGGTCGAGCAAACCGGATATACTTCAGGAAACGGAAATTTTGTAAAAGTAAAGCATAATAATACTTACTCTACTCAATATTTACACATGTCCAGAATTGCGGTTAAAAAAGGACAAAGGGTAACACAAGGCGAAACAATCGGATATGTAGGAAGTACAGGTTTAGCTACGGGTCCGCATGTGTGTTATAGATTCTGGAAAAATGGAGTTCAGGTTGATCCATTAAAAATGAATTTTCAAAGTTCAGAACCTTTGGAAGAAAAATATAAAGAAAGGTTTTTTAGTCAGATAAATCCAATAAAAAAAGAGCTCGATAGTGTGTCGAATATTAAGTTAAAATTATAATTCGTACTAAAATGGGATTCGAAAATACCAATCCGACAAGAACAATTGCTTGGAACAAACTTAGAGAACACTTCGAACAAGTTTGTTATGTTCCGATGCAGGAGTTTTTTGCACAAGACAAAGAACGAGCAACTCGCTTTCATATCAAATGGAACGATTTTTTGTTAGATTATTCGAAAAATAAAATAAGCCTAAAAACCATAGATTTATTTGTTGAATTAGCAGAAGAACTTGGCTTAAAGAATGGTATTGAGAGTCTTTTTTCGGGACAAAAAATCAATGTAACCGAAAATAGAGCGGTACTTCATACCGCATTGAGAGCTAACAAGCACGATGCTGTTTTGGTAAACGGACAAGATGTTGTTTCGGAAGTTTTTCAGGTTAGAGAAAAAATAAAATCATTTTCCGAAAGTATCATCTCGGGAGAGCGAAAAGGATATTCTCACAAACCATTTACAGATGTAGTAAATATTGGAATCGGAGGTTCAGATTTAGGACCTGCAATGGTTACAGAGGCCTTAAAGTTTTATAAAAACCATTTAAATATTCACTATGTTTCTAACATTGATGGAGATGGAGTCCACGAAACTTTAAAACAGCTAAACCCAGAAACTACTCTTTTTGTAATTGTTTCTAAAACCTTTACTACACAAGAAACCCTTACCAACGCGACTACTATTAAAAAATGGTTTTTAGAGCATGCAACCTCATTAGATATTTCTAAGCATTTTGTGGCCGTATCTTCTAATATCGAAAAGGCTATAGACTTTGGGATTTCTCAAGAAAATATCTTTCCGATGTGGGATTGGGTTGGAGGTCGATATTCGTTATGGAGTGCAGTAGGAATTTCGATTGCTTTGGGAATAGGATATGGAAATTTTGAAAGGCTTCTGCATGGAGCTAACCAACTAGACAATCATTTTAGAACCTCTGGTTTTCGTCAAAATATTCCTGTTGTTTTAGCTTTTTTATCTATTTGGTATAATAATTTTTTTGAATCAGAAACACATTGCGTGGTGGCTTATTCTGATTATCTCAAAAAGCTTGTGCCGTATTTACAACAGCTCGTTATGGAAAGTAACGGGAAAAGCGTATCTCGAGAGAATATTTTAGTAAACGATCAAACCGGGAATGTTGTTTTTGGAGGAATCGGAACAGACGTTCAGCATGCTTTTTTTCAACTATTACACCAAGGAACAAAACTGATTCCTACTGATTTTATCGGTTTTTCTGAGCCATTGCATGATAACCTAGAACATCACAATAAGTTAATGGCTAATTTTTTTGCTCAAACCGAAGCATTACTAAACGGTAAAGAAAATCCAAGCAACCTACACAAAGATTTTCATGGTGATAAACCTACCAATACCATTTTAATAAAAAAACTGACTCCTGAAAACCTTGGAGCTTTATTGGCTATTTATGAGCATAAAACTTTTGTCGAAGGTTTTCTTTGGAATATTTTTAGTTTTGATCAATTCGGAGTCGAATTAGGGAAGGAGCTTGCAACAACTATTTTAAGTGAAATAGAAAACAATAAAATAGGAGAGCACGACAGTTCTACAAGTCTTTTGCTAAAGGCTTATCTGAAAGGTTTTTAAGAAGTTTTCCCTTTGTCTTTGTTCATTGCATTAAAATATGCTGCTCTACTCAAAGGTTCGTATTCTTCGGTTTCACCTAACATGACTAAATTGTCGTTTTGATTTTTTCGGAAGCTGTAATGAGCTAAATTTCCTGTTCTGGTACAAACTGCATGAACCTTAGTTACATATTCTGCAGTAGCCATTAGAGCAGGCATCGGACCAAACGGATTTCCTTTAAAATCCATGTCTAAACCAGCTACAATTACTCGCTTTCCGCTATTTGCTAAATCATTGCAAACTGCTACAATTTCGTCATCAAAAAATTGAGCTTCATCGATTCCTACTACATCACAATCACTTGCTAAAAGTCGAATGTTGGCCGAAGAAGGAACAGGAGTAGAGTGAATTTCGTTAGCATTATGAGAAACCACCTTTGCCTCATCATATCGAGTGTCTATAGAAGGTTTGAAAATTTCAACCTTTTGTTTGGCAAATTGTGCTCGCTTCAATCTTCTGATGAGTTCTTCGGTCTTTCCCGAAAACATCGAACCGCAGATAACCTCTATCCAACCGAATTGCTCTTTGTGATTAACCGTATTTTCGAGAAACATTTTTTAGGTTTTTTTAATTGAAAAGATGAATACTTTTCATTACTTTGTATCGCAAACAAATATATTAAAAACAAAGATGTTTACTCAAAAATAATTATCAACAATTATGAAAAATCGTTTAGAAGCAGAACTTATAAGCATTGCACACAGAATTTTGAAGTTGAAAAACAAATCAGAAGTTATTCAACTTCAGCAAGAAGCTTTAAACTTGTACGAAAAGTTGTCCGTTTTAAGGTTTGTAGAAGAAAATTATGACGATTCTTCAGTAGAAATCCCAGTTGATATTGAAGAAAAATTAGAAGAAATTTCAGTTGAAACAACAAAATCAGTTTCACATCAAGAAATTGAACAAGCAAAAGAAGAGATAGTTGTTGAACCTGTCCGAGAGGAAGAAAAACAAAAAGAAGATAATCCTATTTTAGATTCGTCTGTGCAGAAGGAAGAGCGCGAGGAAGAATCACCTAAAATCGAAGATTTTCAAGTTCGTTTTGAAGATTTTGAGGCACAGCTTTCGAACGCAAAACCAACTAAAACTCCTTCTATATTTGATGAAGTCTTCGAAACGGAGGAACCTGTTTTTGTGCCGGTAAAGCCTACTTCAGTTGAACAATCAGAAGTGAAAAAAGCAGAAAACACCCTGACAGAACCTAGTTCTAAGAACGTTTCTATAAACGAAGCTGTAAGAAAAAACTTTAATATTGGATTAAACGACAGAATTGCTTTTGAATTTCATTTGTTCGGAGGTCAAACCGAAGATTTTAACCGAGTGCTTTCACAACTGAATACCTTTGAAACATTTGCTGAGGCTAAAGACTTTATCGAAAATGTTGTAAAGCCAGATTATAACAATTGGTTAGCAAAAGAAGAGTACGAAAATCGCTTTTTAGAAATTATAGAAAGCAAATTTTAAGTTATAAAAGTATAATAAGCCTGACAGACTTTTTGAAGGTTGTCAGGTTTTTTTAATTCTAAACACTCGATAACGATAATATGTCAAAATTATATATAGTTCCTACACCTATCGGAAATCTTGACGATATGACATTTAGAGCTATAAAAGTTCTGAAAGAGGCAGATATGGTTCTGGCAGAAGACACTCGAAACAGTGGTAAATTACTCAAACATTTCGAAATTTCGACTCCGATGCAGTCGCATCATATGCATAACGAACACAAAACGGTTGAAAATCTGATTCAGCGATTAAAAGCAGGAACTACTATTGCGCTTATTTCGGACGCAGGAACTCCAGCTATTTCGGATCCAGGGTTTTTATTGACACGTGCTTGTGTCGAAAACAATATTGCAGTAGAATGTTTGCCCGGAGCCACAGCTTTTGTTCCAGCTCTAGTCAATAGTGGACTCCCAAACGATCGATTTGTGTTTGAAGGTTTCCTTCCAGAAAAAAAAGGAAGACAAACGCGTTTTCTGGCTTTGGCAGAAGAAACACGAACGATGATTTTTTATGTTTCTCCCCATAAACTTCTGAAAACCCTAGAAGAATGCATTCAGTATTTCGGAGAAGATCGACATATTTCTGTATCCAGAGAAATTACTAAACTGCACGAAGAGACCATCAGAGGTACAGCCAAAGAGGTACACCATTACTTTAGCCAGAAACCCATTAAGGGCGAAATTGTTTTGGTTGTTGCCGGAAAGAAATAATCATTAATTCTCTGGCTCGTCTAACCGTTTATTTTTCATCTCTTTTAGATAAAGTCGGTTAAATACTTGGCAGGTCACCAAATCGCCCATTACGTTTACCGAGGTTCTAAACATTCCGAGTAATCGGTCTACCCCAATAATCAGCGCAATAGCTGTAACAGGAATACCGATAGTAGCCAAAACAGAACCTAAAACGATAACTCCAGCTCCCGGAGCAGAAGGTGTTCCGATCGAAGCCAGAATAGTGGTTACAATTACAATTATGGTTGTAGGTAAGTCGAGTTCTAAGCCATAAACTTGTGCTAAAAACAAAGTTGCAATGGCTTGAAAAACTGCTGTTCCGTCCATATTTATCGAAACTCCCACAGGAATAATAAATCGGCTTACAGAAGGATTGATTCCCATTTTTTCTTCTGCAGTTTTTAATGTCAGAGGCATAACTGCAGCCGAACTAGCCATTGAAAAAGCCAATAAAAGCACATCTTTAGCATCCGAAAAGAAATTTTTGAGATTGACTTTAGCTATAAACAATAGAATCATACTGTATACGAAAACCACCAAAAGTAAGCCTACAACAACAGTCAGCATAAACATCGAAAGTCCCATAATTGTTTCTATTCCGACTTTAGAGGTTACTTGACACATTAGTCCGAAAACTGCAACAGGAGCCAGCTTCATAGCCCAACGCGTAATCGACATTGTTATTTCTTGAACAGAATACAATACTTTTAGAAGCGGTACAGCAGTATCTGCCTGAATATTAGCCAAAGACACTCCTATAATGATTGCAAAGATCACAATGCTCAACATATCTCCTGATACTAAGGCTTGTAGAGGGTTTGCGGGTAAAAGATTAACAATCATTTCCGGTATATAACCAAAACTTAATTTCGCACTCGAATTAGTTAATTCTGCTGTATCTAAAGCCATGTCGGCTGTAATAAGGCTTGTGGCATCCATGTAATTTCCGGGCTGGATAATTGTAGCTAAAACAACGGCTAAAACCAGTACGGTAGAGGTGGTCATTCCGTAATACAAAAGTAGTTTTGGTCCAGATTTTTTGAGATATTCTGTATTATCTCCACCTGCGATTCCTTGAACAATTGAACTGAACATAAGCGGAATCATAATCATCTGTACAACTCTGATAAAAAGATTTCCTGGAAAGGCAATCCAACTGATAAGAGATTGAAGATTTTTTTCTCCAATCCAATTAGGTTGGGTGGCAAAATAAGCTCCGAGCAGAATTCCTATAAACATTCCTATAAGAACTTTGAGCCAGAGTTTTTTCTGCACTAAGTTTTGTAAATACTTATAAAGTTCCTTAACGGGAAGTAATCTTTCGGTAGGTTTTTGATTTAGAAGTTCCATAAATAATTAAAAAATGCAACAAAGTAAAATTACCTTTTTATTTACCCACTTTTTAGGATATTTGTCAGGTTTTGTACGAATTGTATGGCTTCCTTTTATTTTTTTAAAGAGTCTAAATAGGCCTCACGTACTTTCTTAAACAGATTTGAAGAATATACAAAATCAACTACAGCTTCGTTATCTGTTTTATAAATTCCTTCGCTATTTCCTGTCCAAGCTAAAACGCCATTTTTTAAGAAAATAATATTTTCTCCGATTTCCATTACAGAATTCATATCGTGCGAATTTATTACAGTGGTTATGTTGTATTCTTTAGTGATTTCGTGAATTAGTTGGTCGATTACAATAGAGGTTTTTGGGTCAAGTCCTGAGTTAGGCTCATCACAAAACAAATATTTCGGATTGTTTACTATTGCTCTGGCAATAGCTACTCTTTTCTGCATTCCTCCTGAAATCTCGGATGGTTTCTTTTTGTGTGCATCAATAAGTTTCACCCTTTCGATAACAAAGTCTACTCGTTCTTTAATTTGTCGAGGTGTTTTGTTGGTAAACATTCGCAACGGAAACCCTACATTTTCTTCCACGGTCATCGAGTCAAACAAAGCACTGCCCTGAAAAACCATACCGATTTCTGTACGGAGTTCTCTTCGTTCGTCTGCTTCCATTTGTCGGATAAATTTTCCGTCAAACGAAATGGTTCCGCTGTCTTGGGTGTGAATTCCGAGAAGTGTTTTTAATAAAACAGTTTTTCCAGACCCACTTTGTCCGATAATTAGATTGGTTTTACCGGTTTCAAAAGTAGCTGTAATGCCTTTTAAAACTTCTGTTCCGTTAAATGATTTTCTTATATCTTTAATTTCTATCATTAGTTTAAAAGTAAGTGAGTTGCCAAATAATCTACTAAAATAATTACCACACTTGTCCAAACAAAAGAAGTTGTACTGGCTTTACCAACTTCTAGGGCACCACCTTTCATATAATAGCCATGATAAGCAGGAATAGTGGCTAGAATAAAAGAAAACAATACGGTTTTTATAAACGCATAAGTTACGTGAAACGGAATAAAGTTGTCTTGAATTCCGTAAATATATTGGTCTGCCGATACATATCCCCCGTATACACCTGCTAAAAAACCTCCAAAAATTCCTAAAAATATCCCCAAAGCAATTACAAATGGATATAAAAGCATGGCTATTATCTTTGGATACACCAAATAATTGAGAGAATTTACTCCCATAACTTCCAATGCATCAATTTGTTCGGTAACTCGCATAGTTCCTATGCTCGAAGTTATGAATGACCCAACCTTTCCTGCCATAATAATCGAGATAAAAGTTGGGGCAAATTCCAAAATTACTGATTGGCGTGTAGCAAATCCGATTAAGTACTTTGGTAAAAGAGGATTATCTAGGTTTAAGGCCATCTGAATGGCAACTACTCCTCCTACGAAAAAAGAAATAAACATTGTGATTCCGAGCGAGCCGATTATCAAGTCGTCAATTTCTTTAAAAATTAGCTGCCTTATCATCGAAGTTTTGGTAGGTTTTGAAAATATATCTTTCAGCATCAAGAAATATCTTCCGATGTGGGTGAGTGTCCTCCGTGTAACAGGCAATGTGAATATGTTTATCATTATTTGAGTCTTAATATTGAAAGTCAAATAACCGAATAGTTTGGGTGTTTTTGACTTTAAACTTTAATGATTTAGTTACAAATCAAAACCTATATCTCTTCTGAAATACATTTTTTCGAAATGTAGTTTTTCAATATTTTTATAAGAATGCTGTAGCGCTTCTTTAAAGTTTTCTCCAAACGAGGTCACGGCTATTACTCGTCCTCCGTTTGTTACTATTTGTCCGTTTTCTTCTTTTGTTCCTGCATGAAAAACAATTGAGTTTTGTATGTTTTCGATACCGGAAATTTCTTTTCCTTTTTCGTAATCTTCCGGATATCCTCCCGAAACTACCATTACAGTAACAGCGCTTCTAGAATCGACTTCTAAAGGTATTTTGTCTAACTCTTGAGATTCAAGAGCAGTGAATAACTCAACCAAGTCGCTTTTTAAGCGTGGTATAACCACTTCGGTTTCTGGATCTCCCATTCGTACGTTATATTCGATTACGTATGGCTCATTGTTTACTTTTATCAGTCCGATAAATACAAATCCCTTGTATTCAATCTTATCATTTTGAAGTCCCTGAATAGTGGGTTTTACGATTCGGTCTTCTATTTTTTTCATCAAAACTTGATCTACAAACGGAACAGGCGAAATTGCTCCCATTCCTCCTGTATTAAGTCCTTTGTCTCCTTCTCCTATACGCTTATAATCTTTGGCAGTCGGAAGAATTTTGTAATTTTTACCATCGGTTAAAACAAAACAACTCAGTTCAATTCCGTCTAAAAATTCTTCAATCACTACTTTTGTACTAGCATTTCCGAATTTTTCGTTTAACAACATATTGGATAGCTCTTGCTTGGCTTCTGATAAGTTCTCTAATATCAAAACACCTTTTCCTTGAGCCAGTCCGTCTGCTTTAAGTACATACGGAGGTTGTAGTTTGTCCAAAAAGGCAAATCCTTCTTCGATGTTTTCTTTAGTAAACGACCCGTAGTGTGCTGTTGGTATATTGTTTTTTACCAAAAATTCTTTGGCAAATTCTTTGCTTCCTTCGAGTTGAGCTCCTGTTTTTGATGGTCCTATTACCTGAATGTTTTTCAGTGCTTCATCATTTTTGAAAAAGTCGTAAATTCCATTTACCAATGGGTCTTCTGGTCCTACAACCACCATTGCTATCTCATTAGTAAGGCAAAATTTTTTAATTGCTTCAAAATCATTTACTCTTATAGCAATATTTTTAGCTATTTGTTGAGTTCCAGCATTGCCAGGTGCAACGAATAATTCTTTTGTTTTCGGGCTTTGCACAAGCTTGTAAGCCAAGGCGTGCTCTCTGCCTCCTGAGCCTAAAAGTAGGATTTTCATTTAGTGTGTTTTTAATTTTCAAAAGTACGCTTTTTATTTTTCAGAGGCAAAATAGGTTTCGGATTAAATTTTTATTATCTATTCAAAAAAAGAAATTACTTTTGTACTCGTATTTCAGAAAAGCTTGTTAAAATTATTGTGCTTACAATAATATGTTTTTACTTTAGCCTATGAAAATTGAAACAATATTAAAATTGAATGCAGATATTTCTTTGCCCAAACAAACCGTGCTTAATATTTCATATACTCAAACTCTTATCGCTGAGAAGTTATCCGATGTATTAAAGCCTTATGATATCTCTACCGAACAGTTTAATGTGCTAAGAATTCTTCGTGGACAAAAAGGCAAACCCGTTAATATGGGAGCCATCCAAGAACGAATGATTGCAAAAACCAGCAATACAACACGGTTGGTGGATAAATTATTGGCTAAGGGTCTTGTTGACAGAGCTGTTTGCGAAAATAACAGGCGAAAGATAGAAGTTACCATCACAGATAAAGGATTAAAACTATTGAATATTGTTGACAAATTAGTCGACAATACCGAAGATACGCTTTGTGCTAACTTAACTGATTTAGAACAAAGACAACTTATAGAATTATTAGAAAAGATTAGAAAATAAAATTATGAAAAACATCAAAAACATCGTTACCTTATTGTTTTTAGGAATCTCTATTAGTCTTTTAGGACAAACCAAAATAGACATCAATAAAAGTGTTGTGAATTGGAAAGGATATAAAGTAGCCGGTTTTCACGAAGGAACCATTAATTTAAAAGCGGGAGAGCTACTTTTTAAGGACAACCAATTGATAGGAGGGAAGTTTGTGGTGGATATGACCAGTATTTCTAGCACTGATATCTCCGGAAGAGGTAAAGAACGTCTTGATGCACATCTAAAAAATGAAGACTTTTTTGATGTAGAAAAACACCCTGAATCGTCATTGATATTTACTAAAGTGGTTAAAAAGAAAAAAGGAACATATGCTGTTACAGCAGATTTGGTTATTAAAGGGATAAAGCAAATTGTTCAATTTGATTTTAATGTTAGCCAAAACTCGGCTTCTACTTCGTTTGAAATTGACAGAACAAAGTTTGATATCAAGTATCGTTCGAAAACTATATTTCCTGATTTAGCAGATAAAGCAATTAAAGATAACTTTGATATAAATGTAGAGCTTGTATTCTAAATAAACTTTAAACTCCGACTGTCTAAAAAAACAAGTCGGAGTTTTTGATTTATAGCAATTTTGAGTTTTCTGCCTCATAATAGCTATCGATAGATAATTTATCTTGAGAGGCAGCAAAAACGGCTAGTTGATCACATCTTTCGTTTTGAGGATGGTTGTTGTGTCCTTTTATCCACTTGAATTCCACCTGATGTTTTCTATAAACTTTTAGAAAGCGGATCCATAAGTCAGGGTTTTTAACACCCTTGAAGTTTTTCTTTTCCCATCCTAAAATCCACTTTTGATTCACAGCATCTACTACATATTTGCTGTCAGAAACAACCAATACTTTTGTGTTTGGGTTTTTGAGCTTTTCAAGTCCTACAATAACAGCTAATAGCTCCATTCGGTTGTTGGTAGTGAGTCGAAACCCTTCATAAAACTCTTTTCTATATGTAGAGTTTGGAACTTCCATAATCACTCCATACCCGCCTTTTCCGGGGTTGCCTTTAGCGGCTCCGTCTGTGTATATATGTACTTGATGTGTCAAGATGTTTCTTGGTTGTTAGTTGTTAGTTGTTAGGTCAGAGGTTTGCTTGCTCTAACTCTGAAAATATGATTTTTAGTGTTTAATTATTTTGACGTAAGATTTGTTCAATTACAAGAGGATAGTTTTTGTGCTCCAAAGATAATACTTTAACGGCGACTTCTTCGGGAGTCTGACAATCTTCAATACTTATATTTTCTTGAAAAATAATATTTCCTTCATCGTAATGTTCGTTTACATAATGAATGGTCATTCCCGAAAACTTTTCTTTGTTTTCAAAAACAGCTTTATGTACATGGAGTCCGTACATTCCTTTTCCTCCATAATTAGGTAAAAGAGCAGGATGGATGTTTATAATCTTGTTCGGAAAAGCTTTTATAAGGTAGTCGGGTACCTTTAACAGAAACCCTGCTAACACAATTAAATCCGGGTTGTATTTACGGATTAAATCAAGAAAACCTTCTTTTTGGAATTCTTCTTTTGAAAAAACTTCAAAGGAGATGGAGTGGTTTTTGGCTTTTTGTATCACTCCTGCCTCCGATTTATTAGTAAAAACAGCATTAATTTTTGCAAAGTTGCTGTTTTTGAAATGTTTTATAATGGTTTCAGCATTAGAACCCGATCCTGAGGCAAAAATTAAAATGTTTTTCATGGTGCAAAAAAACGAATAAATAAGCACAAAATAAAGTAGTTATGTTTGTTTTTAAAAAATAATTTTCTACTTTAGTGCCACAATTTTTTGTGAAAATAGCGATTTAAATAAAATTTTCTATTTTTGCATCTTAATTCAAATACTAAAATAAAAAATTATGTCAGACATTGCATCAAGAGTAAAAGCGATTATCGTTGACAAATTAGGCGTTGACGAAAACGAAGTAGTAACAGAAGCAAGCTTCACAAACGATTTAGGAGCAGATTCTTTGGATACTGTTGAGCTAATCATGGAATTCGAAAAAGAATTTGATATTCAAATTCCAGACGACCAAGCAGAAAACATCGCAACTGTAGGTCAGGCAATCTCTTATATTGAAGAGGCTAAAAAGTAATTAACATAAATACCTTGCACTTTAAATGGTGCAAGGTATATTGTTTTTTAAAGTTTTTAAGGTTAAAAAACCACCAAGATTGTATAAACAATCTGTAAAAAATACAAACTCATATTAGTCTTGTTTATATTTTCGAGATAATATGAGTTTTTTTAAATCTTTTTTAAAATTCTGAATATGGCAATAAGACGAGTTGTAGTAACAGGACTAGGAGCATTAACTCCGATAGGTAACAATATTGAAGAATATTGGAACGGACTTATAAACGGAGTGAGTGGGGCCGCACCTATTACGTATTTTGATGCGTCAAAGTTTAAAACACAATTTGCCTGTGAGGTAAAAAACTTTAATGTAGAGGATTTTATCGACAGAAAAGAGGCTCGTAAAATGGATAAATACGCTCAGTATGCTATGGTAACAGCAACTGAAGCCATGGAAGACGCTAATTTTGATTTGACAAAATTAGATTCAGACAGAGCCGGAGTGATTTGGGGTTCGGGAATTGGAGGCTTGCAAACTTTCCAAGACGAAGTAACTAGCTTTAATCAAGGAGATGGAACTCCTAAATTCAATCCGTTTTTTATCCCAAAAATGATTGCGGATATTGCAGGAGGACTTATTTCGATGAAATACAGTCTTAGAGGTCCAAATTTCACAACTGTTTCGGCTTGTGCTTCTTCTACTAATGCAATTATTGATGCTTTTAACTATATCCGTTTAGGACATGCAGATGTTATCCTAACCGGAGGTTCGGAGGCAGCCGTAACTATTGCGGGAATTGGAGGATTTAATGCAATGCATGCGCTTTCGACAAGAAATGACGACCCAAAAACAGCTTCAAGACCAATGGATAAAGACCGTGATGGGTTTGTTCTTGGAGAAGGAGCGGGAGCTCTAGTTTTAGAAGAATATGAACATGCAAAAGCTAGAGGCGCAAAAATATATTGCGAGATCGGAGGAGGCGGAATGTCTGCTGATGCTCATCACATAACAGCACCACACCCAGAAGGTTTCGGGGCTAGAAATGTAATGCTCAACTGCTTGAGAGACGCAGGATTAAAACCAACCGATGTAGATGGTGTAAACATGCACGGAACTTCTACTCCGCTTGGAGATATTGCTGAAACAAAAGCTATCTTGGAAGTATTCGGAGATCATGCGTATAACTTGAACCTGAATTCGACTAAATCAATGACAGGGCATTTATTAGGAGCTACCGGAGCTATTGAGGCAATTTCGTGTATTTTAGCTATTAAGCACGGAATCGTACCTCCTACTATCAATCACTTTACTGATGACGAAAATATCGATCCGAAACTGAACTTTACCTTTAACAAAGCACAAAAAAGAGACGTGAAGGTTATGATGAGTAATACATTCGGATTCGGAGGACACAACGCTTGTGTGCTGGTGAAAAAATTAGAAATGTAATTTTTGGAATGAATATTCTGCAAAAAATATTGAAAAATTCCCGTGCTGAAAAAGGCGGGATTTTTTTTGATAAAATCTATCAAATTACGGGATTCAAACCAAAAAAAATTGAAATCTATCAAAGAGCTTTTACGCATAGCTCTGTAAATAAAACAGACGAAAACGGGCAAGTAATCAGCTACGAAAGATTAGAGTTTTTAGGCGATGCAATGCTAGGAAGTGTAATTGCAGCTTATCTTTTTAGAGAAATTCCAAACCAGAACGAAGGATACCTCACTAAAATGAGATCTAAAATCGTAAGTCGCGAAAATCTCAATAATCTCGGTAAGCAACTCGGACTTATTGAGCTAGTAAATAGTAAAGTGTCTAAAAAACACTTTGGAGAAAATATTTATGGGAATCTTTTTGAAGCGCTAGTAGGAGCTATTTATCTAGATAGAGGTTATCTTACGTGCGAAAAGTTTATCAATAAAAAGCTTATCGCCCCCTATGTTGACTTAGACAAGTTGGAAGGCAAAATCATAAGCTACAAAAGCCTATTGATTGAATGGTGTCAAAAACACAAAAAACAATTTGCCATCAAGGTTGAGGAAGAAGAAAGTGCCGAAGCTCAAAAACATTTTTCAGCACACCTCTATATTGACGGAAAAATCGTGTCAAAAGCACGTGCTACTTCTAAAAAAAGAGCAGAAGAAACAGCCTCCAAAAGAGCTTATTTTGCTTTTCAAAAAGAGATTCAACTAAAGACATAAACGTTGCGTTAAACTTGCTTTAAGTTTTCTGAATAAAAAAGTAATGATATTATTTTTTGTACCTTTACGCTATAATTCAGAAGAATGAAGCCACAAATTTATAAACTTGATATTGATGATTTTGGTGAGATTGATTACGATTTAATAGCCATAAATACCATTATCGAAGATTATTTGTTGGCTTTCAGAATAAATGAAAGTTTAAAATTAGAACTTTCAAGATATAAAACCGATATAATTTCTACAAATAACCTAGGCGAGGTAGCGTTTTCGAGATACAGATTTGAAGACGTAAACCAACAGATATATTGGAGCTTGGTTCAGAATCAAAAATGGATAGAAACTTTTGAGGAAAAACTCTCACTTTTTGAACAAACTCAGCAAAAAGTATATTTGCTGCCCGAATTTAAAAATGCTGATTATTTTTTAAAGATAGAAGGAGCAGAATTTGAAAGTGCCGAAATCCAAGGTATTATATCTCAAATAAAAAAAATAAACAATGTTTCTGCTGTCTTTACAGTGGATGTTGAACAAATAAAATCAAAAAACAATTTAATATTTTAATAAATGTTAAACCAAAAAAAAACAAAAATAGTTGCCACTTTAGGCCCATCATGTAGTACAAAAGATGTAATTCATAAGATGGTAGAAGCAGGAGTAAACGTATTTAGAATTAATTTTTCGCATGCAGATTATGACGATGTAAAGTCGAAGATTGATATTATTAGAGGGCTTAACGAAGAATATGGCTATAATACTGCTATTCTGGCCGACTTACAAGGTCCGAAACTTAGAGTAGGAAATATGAAAGAAGATGTGGTAGTAAACCAAGGTGATGTGATAACTTTTACTACTGCAGAAGTGATAGACGGAACAGCCGAAAAAGTGTATATGAATTATAAAGCTTTTCCAAAGGATGTAAAAAAAGGTGAAAAAATATTGCTCGATGACGGTAAGTTAATTTTTGAAGTAGTAGAAACAGATAAGGAGAGTGAAGTTAAAGCAAGAGTTATTCAAGGTGGACCCCTTCGTTCCAAAAAAGGAGTGAACCTTCCGAATACGAATGTCTCTTTGCCAGCTCTTACCGAAAAAGACCGAAGAGATGCTATTTTTGCAATCCAACATCAAGTAGATTGGATTGCCTTGTCGTTTGTAAGAACTTCACGCGATTTAGAAGAACTTCAAGATTTGATTAGCGAACATTCGCCTCACAAAATCCCGATTATTGCAAAAATAGAAAAACCCGAAGCTGTTGAAAACATTGATAAGATAGTTGCTTTTTCTGACGGATTGATGGTGGCTCGAGGAGATTTAGGAGTAGAAATTCCTGCCCACGAAGTGCCACTTATTCAGAAAAAACTGGTGAATCGCGCTAAGACAGCTCGTATTCCTGTAATTATTGCCACTCAAATGATGGAAACAATGATTACCAGCCTTACACCTACTCGAGCGGAAGTAAATGATGTAGCCAACTCCGTTATGGATGGTGCAGATGCAGTTATGCTCTCTGGAGAAACTTCGGTAGGAAATTATCCTGTACAAGTGATTGAGAAAATGTCCGAGATTATTTTAGCTGTCGAAGATTCTCCTCTTATTCAGGTTCCTAAAAATATTCCGCAAACCCGAACCAAGCGATACATCACAAAGTTGGTTTGTTATCATGCAGCAATTATGGCAAACGAAATCAAGGCTCGAGCTGTTTGTACACTTACCAATAGTGGATATACCGCTTTTCAGATTTCGGCTTGGAGACCTCAATCGCATATTTTGGTGTTTACATCTAACAAACGAATTCTAACACAAATGAGTCTGCTTTGGGGAGTGAATTCACTTTACTATGATAAGTTTGTAAGCACAGATGACACGGTTGAAGACGTTAATAGAATGGCCCAAGAAGCTGGTTTTGTAACCGAAGGAGATATGGTGATTAATTTGGCTGCAATGCCTGTTCATGAAAAAGGAATGGTAAATACGCTTCGCCTCTCCGAAATAAAGTAAAAGAAACACAAGAATAATATCAATGGGAATACAAGTAAATTTCTGAAAAATATAACATCCTATATTATTTAAAAATAAAAAGTCAGCTTAAATTTGCAAAAATTTAATTTTAATATGTCTATTACACTTATAAAAAACGCTAAAATTGTAAACGAGGGAGTAATTTTTGAGGGAGATGTTCTAATCGAAGGAGAGGTTATTTCCGAAGTTGCAGAACAAATAAGTGTAAAGTCTTCTGATTGGAAAATAGTGGATGCAGAAGGAAATTATCTTATCCCAGGAATGATTGATGACCAAGTACACTTTAGAGAGCCTGGGCTTACCCATAAAGGAGATATAGAATCAGAAAGCAAGGCAGCTGTTGCGGGCGGAATCACTTCATTTATAGAACAGCCTAATACCGTTCCTAATGCAGTTACTCAAGAACTCTTAGAAGAAAAATATCAAATTGCGAATCAGAAATCATATGCGAATTATTCGTTTATGATGGGAGCAACCAATGACAATTTAGAAGAAGTTCTGAAAACTAATCCAGAAAATGTTGCAGGAATTAAGATGTTTTTGGGCTCTTCGACTGGGAATATGTTGGTGGATAATCCAGAAATTATTGAAAATATTTTTTCGAAAACCAATATGTTGATTGCTGTTCATTGTGAGGATGAAGCTACAATCAAAAAAAACTTGGCACATTACAAGGAAGAGTTTGGTGAAGATATTCCGATAGAATATCACCCGAAAATTCGAAGTGCAGAAGCGTGTTATGCTTCATCATCAGAAGCTATTAAATTAGCCAAAAAAACCGGAGCAAGATTACATGTTTTTCATGTTTCAACAGCACTAGAAACAGAGCTTTTTACAAATAAAGTTCCGCTAGAAGAAAAACAAATTACTGCAGAAGTTTGTTTGCACCACTTATGGTTTACTGACGAAGATTATGCTAAAAAAGGAAATCTGATTAAATGGAATCCGGCTGTAAAATCACAAGCCGATAAAGATGCACTTTGGAAAGCCTTGTTAGACGGAAGAATTGACAATATAGCAACAGATCACGCTCCTCATACTTTAGAAGAAAAATCTAAGAAATATATTGAGGCCCCATCAGGAGGGCCATTGGTACAACACGCTTTGGTCGCTCTTTTCGAAGCCTATTTGCAAGAGAAAATATCGGTTGAGAAGATTGTTGAAAAAACAGCCCACAATCCGGCTAAGATTTTCAAAATTAAAAAAAGAGGATTTATAAAAGAAGGTTATTTTGCAGATTTGGTAATTGTCAATTCACATCAGCCTTGGAATGTAAACAAAGACAATATTTTGTATAAATGTGGTTGGTCACCTTTTGAGGGGACAAACTTTAAATCAAAAATTACCCATACCTTTGTCAACGGAAAATTAGTATATCAAAACGGAAAGGTAAAAGAAGAGAAATTTGGACAACGATTGTTGTTTGAAAGACAATAACCTTTAAGCAGCTGTTTTTATAAAAGAAAATGATAAAAAACATTACATACTTGATTGTTGGAATTTTGTTGTGGAGTTGTTCGGAAAGTCGTAAACAACCTGCAAATCTTATTCCGCAAGAAGTAATGATTGATATCTTCTACGATATGAATATGATTCAGACTATACGAAATAGCGATTTTAAATTATATGATTCGTATAATATCGACCCGGAAGAATACATCTATACCAAATATAATATCGATAGTCTTCAGTTTGCCGAAAGCAACAAGTATTATGCTTTCAACCCAGAAGAATACGAAAAGATGCTCGATGCAGTTATCGAAAGAATAAATACTGAAAAACAAAAAGTAGAAGCCATGAACCTTGAGGCCAATTCAGAAGAATCGCTTTAAGAAAAATTTAATTGTAGGTTTGAAATTAAGGAATTATATTTTTCCTATCTTTAGAACTTAATTTACACAGAAAGCCTTACAAAGGCTAGTAACTTAAATTTTAAAGATAAATATGAAAAACCTCATTCTTACTCTTTTAATTGCAATTTCTTGCAATGCTTTAGCTCAAAATCCTCGTTTTCAACAACACGTTTCATACAAGATGGAAGTGGATATGGACGTGAAAACATTTAAGTATAACGGAAAACAAGAAATTGTTTATACTAATAACTCTCAAGACACACTCCACAGAGTATTCTATCACCTATACAACAACGCTTTTCAGCCCGGAAGCGAAATGGATATTCGCTTGCAAACCATTGAGGATCCGGATAGGCGTATGGTACGCACTTTTACAAAAAACAATCAAAAAGTTACTCAAAGTAGAATCAACGACCTAAAACCTAACCAAATAGGATATCATAAAATATCAAACTTTAAGCAAGACGGAAAGCCTTGCGATATCTTTGTGGAAGGAACTATAATGGAAGTTCAATTGGCTCATCCGATTTTGCCAAACTCTAAAACAGTATTAACCTTAGATTTTGATTCACAAGTTCCAGAACAAATTAGGCGTTCGGGCAGAAACTCTTCAGAAGGAGTAGCACTTTCAATGACGCAATGGTTCCCGAAATTAGCAGAGTTTGATTTTGAAGGCTGGCATACAGACCCATATATCGGACGAGAATTTCACGGAGTTTTCGGAGATTTTGATGTGAAAATTACTATTGACAAGGATTATACAATCGGAGGTACAGGCTATTTGCAAAACCCTAATGAAATTGGACACGGATATCAGGACGAAGGAGTAGAAATAAAACATCCTAAAAAAACAAAAAAACTAACTTGGCATTTTGTAGCACCAAATGTCCATGATTTTGCTTGGGGAGCAGATGATAATTTTGTTCATGATATATTAATCGGAGAGAATGGAGTAAAACTACATTTTTTGTATAAGGATGACGATAAGATTAGAGAGAATTGGAAAGCCTTACAGCCTAAAACCAACGATTTGTTGAGGTTTTTTAACCAAAATATAGGACCATATCCTTACAAGCAATATTCGGTAATTCAAGGAGGAGACGGAGGAATGGAGTATGCGATGTGCACTTTGATTACCGGAAACAGAAGCCTTCCGAGTTTGGTTGGAGTAACCGCTCATGAATTGGCTCATGCTTGGTTTCAGGGAGTTTTAGCGTTTAATGAATCAAAATATTATTGGATGGATGAAGGGTTTACAAGTTATATTTCGGATTTGGCAGTTTCTACAGTAATGGACAAAAAGTTACAAGAAGATGAAAACCCTTTTCAAACCACTTACAACAATTATTATTATATGGTAAAAAGCGGAAAAGAACAACCGCTAAGCACTCATGCAGACCGATATGAGTTCAACCAAATTCACGGAATTGCGGCTTATTCTAAAGGAGCTATTTTTCTAACACAATTGGGTTATCTAATCGGAAAAGAAAATTTAGATAAAACCATCAAACGCTTTTATCATGATTTCAAGTTTACTCATCCTACGCCTAATGATTTTAAAAGAACAGCAGAAAGAGTGAGTGGCGCCAATCTTGATTGGTATCTGATTGATTGGACACAAACCACAAATACGATTGATTACGGGATAAAATCGGTTGAGGAAAAAGACGGTAAAACTGAGGTGACTATAGAAAGAATAGGTCTTATGCCTATGCCTCTAGAGATAGGTGTAGTGTATGAAGACAATCAAGTGGAACTGTTTTATGTACCATTAAACTTAATGCGTTTTAATAAACCGAATGAATATTCAGTTCAAAGAAAAACTCTTAAAAATTGGACTTGGTCGCATCCTACTTACACCTTTACTATTGATACTCCAAAGGCTAATATCAAAGCCATTGACTTAAATCCAACACATTTTTTAGCAGACGTTAATCCGGATAATAATTTATACCTAAAAGGTCAATAACAATAGCTGTGCGGGAATACGAAATGGTTAAATAATTGGAAAGTTTTACGTTCTTTAAAAAAAATAATTACCTTTATA
>CAZOQH010000018.1:0-24174 GCA_964581855.1 uncultured Flavobacterium sp. | reverse complement strand
ATTTATCGGATGACTCAGACTTGGATATCGAATTAGACGAAAACGGGCAAATTACGCTTTTCTAATCTATTTTTAAAAGTTTTTTATCATCCTAATATGCGGAATCCCGTCTTCAAGATATTGCTCTCCAATAGGTTCAAAACCTAAACTTTTGTAGAATTCAAGGAGATAGCATTGTGCAGAAATAGTGATACGCTCTTGGTTAAAATAATTTTTAATTTCTTCGATGCTTTTAGCAACTAGAGTATGTCCTATCTTTAGGTTTCTATAAGAATTATCTGTGACAACTCTTCCGATTGAAGCAGTATCAAAATAATCTCCTGGCTTAAACAATCTGGAATAAGCAATGATTTTGCCATCTAGTTTACCTAAAACATGTACTGCTTTTTGGTCTTTGTTATCTAAATCCGGGTAAACACAATTTTGTTCAATAATAAAAACCTGTTCTCTTAACCGGAGTAAACCATAAAGTTCTTCGATAGTTAATTCACTAAAATATTTAGCTTCCCAGACAATTTTCATCGATTAAATTTTACAGATTTTATAATCGCTTCGAGTTCGTGCATCGTATTTCTTTTGGAGGACGAAGGTGCATAAGCAAACCCTTCTAAGACTATAACGCGATTATTTTCTTTGTCTAAGACCGTATAATTTATAAACGGACCAGACATGAAAACCCCATTAAGTTCCCAAGTTCCGTTGGTCTGAAAAGATTTTTTCCCTGCTAAAGAAATCGTATCAAAATAAGGAGTATACGCCTTTTCGGTAACCATTACTCCTTCTCTTTTATCTTCTTGAGATTGGATAAAGCAAGCGCCAATCGAATCTCTGACTTGAATAATGCGATTTAAATTTTCTATCTGGGTCGCATACTCAAAATACGGGATTTCATATACTAAAAGACTTGAACTTCCGTTTTGAGTTTCTTTTTTATACCAAAAAAATTTCTTGTCTTCTGCAACCAATTCAAAGCTGATAGGAATGTTTAAATCAACATCAAAAGTCTGTTGTATCTTTTTTGTATCTAAAGCCGATTCAGCAATTCTTTTTTGACTTTCAGTAATCTCAAACTGTTTAACTGTTTTTATAATCGAGTCGGCTTTTTGTTCAAAGAGTTGCAATATATCCGGAATGGTCTTCCCGGAAAGATAAATAACACTTTGATTCAAAGCAAAGTCATTAGACCGTACTTCAAAATAATTATCTAAAGACTTTTCAACAATAAATATATTTCGATTTTGGCAAAAATGATCGTCTCCGTTGCGATCTGTATGCTGTAGCAAATTAAACAAAGGCTCCTCTTGGGGTAATCCTTTAACTGTTGTAGTAAGCTTTTTTCTAATACTGTCTCCAACCTCCCCGTTCCAGAGATTGTCTTCGATAATAACCGTAATTTGATTGATTTCTCCTACGGATTCTTGCAAGGAAAGTTCTTTTTGCTTACAACTCCCCAAAACAAATACTAGGACAAACAAACACGCTATTTTTTTCATAAATAAGATGAGTTTACGAAACTCTATCAAAAAACGTGCTAATTACATTATTTTAAGCTTTTTCCCAGCCTGAATGTTACTTCCTGCAATGTTATTCCACTTTCTGAGATTGTTTACCGTTACTCCATATTTTCTGGCTATAACTCCTAAATTTTCACCTCTTTTTATGGTGTGGTATCTCACTCCTGATTTGGCTACAGCTGATTCTTGAAACGGAAGTGCTTTTTCTAGTTTATCGTTTTCTGAGTCCACATAAGCATAAATCTTATCTTCGTTTGAAACAAATAGCCCGACTCTATCAATTGGTAAACGAACATAATTGGGCTTCTCAGAAGAGTACGGAATAATATCTAGTTTGTAAGAAGGATTCATAAATCGAATTTCATCTACCGATATATCAACCAAATCAGCAATTTGCTTAAAGTTCATTTTTCTTTTCAGATAAATTGTATCAGTTTCTATGCGTTGTACGGTGGCTTTTTTCGGAACAATATTATGTTCTTTTTGGTATTCAAAAATATACATTGTAGCTACAAAAGCAGGTACATATCCTTGCGTTTCTCTTGGGAGATTTCTTCGTATATTCCAATAATTTTTCATTCCGCCTGAGCGTCTAATCGCCTTATTCACATTTCCCGGACCTGCGTTATAGGCTGCTAAAGCCAAATCCCAATCTCCGTACATATTATATAAACTTGACAAGTATTGACAGGCAGCTTCGGTTGCTTTTATCGGGTCATATCTCTCGTCAACATAAGAGTCCACATTCAAATTAAAGGCTCTTCCGGTAGGCAACATAAATTGCCATAATCCTCCTGCTCCCATTCTAGAAACCGCTCTAGGATTGAGTGCAGATTCAACGATGGCCAAATACTTAAGCTCCATGGGAATGTTGTATTTCGCCAATTTTTCTTCGAATAAAGGAAAATAATATTCAGACAATGCCATTAGTCTTTCGTAGGATTTTTTACGATTTTTCAGGTAAGACTTAATGGTGTTTTCAACTGCCTGATTGTGTTCTATATTAAAAACCGATTTTTCGTTAAGCAAGCGGAGTCTATCTTTTAGAAGTTCTGTCGAAAGTTCAAAATCTACGCTTTGTTCTGCATCTAAATTTTCTATATCCTCGTACATCGTCTCCGATAAATCTGACGAAGTGAGTTCTTTAATCCATAAGTTATCAATCTTAGCTATTTTTTCGTGCCTTATAAAAGTAGCTTTAAGTGAATCTAACGGAGTCATTTTCACTTCGGGCATCGGGTTATTTTCTATTTCAAAACTTGATTCTTGAGCAAATATTCCTCCCGAAAACAAAAGGGAAAAAGTGATTGCGTTAATTCTTTTTGAGAATATCATTTTTATAATTCTTTGAAATTCAGATATCTTTGTTAAGTATAATCGACAAACTTAAAAAAGTAATAACTTATAACCTAAAAAAATATTGTTAAAACTATGCTTTTTTAACGCAATATTGCATCAATCCCAGGCAGGACTTTTCCTTCCAACATCTCTAACATAGCTCCTCCTCCGGTTGATACATAACTCATTTTGGGTTCTAGTCCGAATTGTTTAACGGCCGCAACCGAATCTCCTCCTCCTACTAATGAAAAAGCTCCTTTTTGAGTCGCTTCTGCTATATAATCTCCTAATTTAATGGTTCCGTTAGCAAACTTCTCCATTTCAAAAACTCCTACCGGACCGTTCCAAAGTATTGTTTTTGACTCTAAAATTACTTTCCCAAATTCCTCTAATGTCTTCGTTCCAACATCCAATCCTTGCCAACCATCAGGAATATCTCTTGTATTTACTGTTTTCGTATTTGCATCATTTGAAAAGGCATCAGCAATAATAGCATCTACCGGAAGGTGAACCTCAACCTGTTTTTCTTTGGCTTTGGCTAAAATATCCAGTGCTAAATCCAGCTTATCGTCTTCACAAATAGAACTTCCTATTTTTCCGCCTAACGCTTTTATAAACGTAAAGGTCATTCCTCCTCCGATAATCAAATGGTCAATTTTATCCAAAATATTCTCGATAACCGTAATTTTCGAAGATACTTTCGAACCTCCTAAAATAGCTGTAACTGGTTTTTCACTATTTTTCAATACTCTATCTAAACTTTCGATTTCTTTAGCTAGAAGTAATCCGAAATACTTCTTGTCAGGAAACGATTGAGCAATAATTGTAGTAGAAGCATGCGCCCTATGTGCTGTTCCGAAAGCATCATTTACATAAACATCTCCCAAAGAAGCTAGTTTTTCAGAAAATGCGACATCTCCTGCTTCTTCCTCTTTGTAATAGCGTAAATTTTCAAGCAAAAGAACTTCTCCTGATTTGAGGTTTTTCGCTTTTTCTGCAGCTTCACTTCCGATACAATCATTGGCAAACTGAACGGGTTTTCCTAAAACTTCGCTCACTTTGCTTACAATGTGTTTCAATGAATACTTATCTTCTTTTGCTTTCGGTCTCCCTAAATGTGACATTAAAATTACACTTCCTCCATCTTTTAATATTTTATCAATAGTTGGTTTTGCTGCCTCAATACGATTAGCATCAGTTACGTTAAAGTTTTCGTCCAACGGAACGTTGAAGTCTACTCGGATAACAGCTTTTTTACCTGAAAAATTAATGTCGTTTACGGTTTTCATTGTGTTGTTTTTATATTTGATTTATGAATAGCAACAAAGTTAGTTATTTTACTATTTGAAAGAAATATACAACTTATCAAAAATCGGATTATTTTTACACTATGGATTTCAAACAAACAAATTTTAGTTTTTGGGAAAATAAGAATTGGTTTTCGGATATTGATTTTAGTATTATCGGGAGTGGAATAGTAGGGCTACACACTGCCTTGCGTTTAAGAGAATGCTATCCGAAAAGTAAAATTGTAATTTTTGAAAAAGGAATTTTACCCCAAGGAGCCAGCACCAAAAATGCGGGCTTTGCTTGTTTCGGAAGCCTTTCAGAAATATTATCTGATTTAGAAAATCACACCGAACAAGAGGTTTTAGACCTTATCAACAAGCGCTGGGAAGGTCTGCAATTGCTTCGGAAAAGACTTGGTGATAAAACTATTGACTTTCAGCAAAACGGAGGCTATGAGTTGTTTTTCGAAAAAGATTCTGAAATGTATCAAAAATGTTTGGACAGTTTGCCTAAGATTAACCTATTGCTCTCAAATTATTTCAATTCAGAAGTATTCCGTATAAACCCGAATAATTTTGGATTTAAAAACTGCAAAGAAAACTTGATATTTAATCCGTATGAAGGTCAAATTGATACAGGCAACATGATGCAAAACCTCTTAAAAGAAGTTTACAAAAGTGACATTCTGATTCTAAACAAACAAGAGTTATTATCGTTTGAGGATTTAGGAAATAAAGTGGAGTTAAATTTCAAAGATTTTTCTGTTAGTGCTAAAAAAATATTTTTTGCCACCAACGGATTTGCTTCACAATTAACACAAAATGAAGTAATCCCTGCAAGAGCACAAGTTCTAATTACTAAACCCATCCCGAACTTACATATCAAAGGCACGTTTCATATTGAAGAAGGTTTTTATTATTTCAGAAATTTCGAAAACCGGATTCTTTTAGGAGGAGCGCGAAATATAGATTTTGAAAGCGAAACCACAACCAACTTCGATTTGAACAAAAATATTCAAAATCGATTAGACGAAGTCTTAAAAAATGTAATTTTACCGAATACAACCTTTGAAGTCGAACAGCGATGGAGTGGAATTATGGGAATGGGTACGGCCAAGACTCCAGTGGTAAAACAGCTCTCCGAAAACGCGTATTGTGGCGTTCGGTTAGGAGGAATAGGAGTTGCCATCGGAAGCTTAATCGGAAAAGAATTAGCAGATTTAATTAATACATAAACTCAACTCAATGCTAAAAAAAGTACTCCATTTTGTCAAAAAACTCATTATTTGGTTTTTTGTATTATCCGTTTTCTCTGTGTTACTTTTTCGATTTGTCCCGGTTCCGGTCACTCCGCTTATGTTGTCCCGTTCGATTGAAAACGGCTTTAGTAGTTGGAAGCATGATTGGGTTCCGATCGAAGAAATTTCTCCGAACTTACAATTAGCAGTGATTGCCAGCGAAGATCAAAACTTCTTAAAACACAACGGATTTGATTTTCAGGCTATCGAAAAAGCTATTGAACACAACAAAAAAGGAAAGCGAAAAAGAGGCGCCAGTACCATTTCGCAACAAACAGCTAAAAACGTTTTTTTATGGGAAGGAAGGAGTTGGGTTCGAAAAGGTTTTGAAGTATATTTTACCTTTTTAATTGAGCTTCTATGGAGTAAAGAGCGCATTATGGAGGTATATCTCAACTCCATTGAAATGGGAAATGGAATTTATGGAGCCGAAGCTGCTTCACAATATTGGTATAAAAAATCTGCGAAAAAACTCACCCAAAGAGAAGCTGCCGGAATCGCAGCTATCCTACCAAGTCCGAGGAGATTCAAAGCTAATAATTCTTCGAGTTACATCGAACGAAGAAAAAACCATATTGTTCGACAAATGGGATATTTAGGAAAATTAGAATATTAAAATCTTACTACTGTAATTTATGAGCGATAAAATAAGATGCGGTTGGTGTGGTGATGATAAACTATATCAAAATTACCATGATACTGAATGGGGAATTCCGGTTTATGATGACCATAAATTATTTGAGTTTATCTTGTTAGAAGGATTTCAAGCTGGATTAAGCTGGATTACGATTCTAAAACGAAGAGAAGGGTTTAGAGAAGCTTTTGATAATTTTGATTATAAGAAAATTGCAAAATACAATGATAAGAAATTGCAACAACTTATGATTGATAATCGCATCATTAAGAACAGGCTTAAAATTCAGGCAAGTGTGACCAATGCTATAGCTTTTATAGAAGTTCAAAAAGAATTCGGCACATTTTCTAATTATTTTTGGGGTTTTACAAATGGAAAAATCATAGACAACCAACCTAAAGATTTAAGTGAAATCCCTGCGACGTCCGATTTGTCAGACACAATCAGTAAGGACATGAAAAAAAGAGGTTTTAAATTCGTAGGATCTACTATAATTTATGCCCATATGCAAGCGGTCGGAATGGTGAACGATCACATTAAAGATTGTTGGATTCGCAAAAAGTAATTTTTTTTCACTTTATATACTTTCTGGCACACGAATTGTTTATAAGAAGCTATCTAACTTTAAAAAAACAAGAAATGAAAAAATTAATTTTAATGATTGCAATGGTAGTTGGTGTAACCGGATTTGCACAAGAAAAGAAAATGGAGAAAAAAGAAATATCTGTTGAAAGAAAAGTAGAAAGGCTGACCAAAGAGCTAGAACTTACGGAAGAGCAACAAGCACAAGTCAAAGAAATTTACATTCAACAAGCTGAACGAAAAAGAGCAGAAAAAGCTGCTTTTGAGGAAGAGCTTAGCACTATCTTAACTCCTGAACAGAAAGAAAAACTAGAGGCTAAAAAAGAAGAAAGAAAAACAAAAAGAGCAGAAAGAACAGAAAGGTTTAAAGCAAAGAAAAATAAACAATAAGAGACTTTCATCTTGTTGTATATTCAAAAATGGAAAAGCAGTGTGAAATCACACTGCTTTTTTTATTTCTTAAACTCTTTTTTCTTCAAAAGGAATATTCTCATCAAAAATTTCTAAAAGCAACCTCATGGCCTGTTCCTCATAATTTTCGAGAATTTCTGGAGTAATAAAGCGTTGTGTCTGTTTATCTTGTTTAAATCCAAAAGGCATAAAACCTTTTTTTAGGTTTTTAAACGAAATAATACCTGTTTCTATCGGGAATTCTACTTCTTGCTCCTTAAACATAAAGACATAACTCAAGAGTTGAATGATTTTATTTTTCTTTTCATTCTCTAAAAAATCATTCCAATGGGTTAAAATCAACTCCGAAGGTTCTACCTTGCCCGTTTTATAATCTATAATCCGAATTACTCCGTTTCGCTTTTCGATTCTGTCAATAACACCCGAAATTTTTACCGGAAAAGGCAACCGTTTGTCTGATATAAAGCGTCCAAAATTTTTTTCTAATGCCAAAATAGTCACTTCATCTCCTTTAGAAATACTTTCTCTTTCCATTCGAAGAAAATTCAAAATACTTCTTTTAGCTGACTCAAGTGCCAACAAGTTTTTTCCTCGAGTTATATCTCCTTCTTTGAATTGCTCTTTAAATTTAAGTTTAATCACCTCCTCAAACTGCCCTTCCATTTGCTCGATATCAAAAGTTGTAAGTGTGCGATTAATATAAGGTTGATATAGTACCTCTAACGTATTATGGATAACATTGCCTAATGTATTAGCCTCAATGGTTTCTTCGACTTCAATATTCTCGTTGATTTTTAAAATTCTTTGATAATAAAAATCTATCGGATTTCTTACATAAGCAGAAAGCGAAGACGGAGAAAATCCATTCTCAGAAATCTCTTTTAATCTTTGTATAATCTGATTTGATTTTTCTATTTGTAAAGGATTATACGCTATATTCGGTAGCTTAGCGTTATAAACTTCTTCTGTTAGAATATGATTAGGTTGTTTTTCTATTTTTAGTTGTGTGATAAATCGGCTCTTTTCACCTCCATCCAATCCTTCGTCTTCTGTATTATAAATCAAATAAATATTTTTAGCTCTAGACAACAATCTGTAAAAGTGATAGGTATAGATAGCATCTCTATCATTATACGTCGGTAGTCCGTATTCTTTTTTCACATCATACGGAATAAAAGAATTCTGAGATTTTCCGAATGGTATTTTACCTTCATTAACCGATGTAATAATTACATTTTCAAAGTCAAGAGTTCTCGATTCCAGAATTCCCATAATTTGTAATCCCGAAAGCGGTTCACCTTCAAACGAAACCTCGGCACTATCAATTACTTGTTTGTATATCGAATATAGATTTTGAGTGTTTCCGATATTTGGTACAATTGAAAAGTAATTCTTCAGCTGATTAATTATTTTATGAATTTCAAAAACGAACGCTAAAGAAACTTTATCAGAGTTTGCATCTTGATTTAAGTTATTTTTGATTTGAATCAGGATGTTAGAAATTCTATCTAAAATTTCCTGTGGGTCATCACTCCATTTATCAAAAATTAAACTGAAAAAAGAATTAGGATTGGCGTTTAATTGATATAGTTTTTGATGAGTAAGAAAAGTGAAATTGTTATTTTTTATGATTTCCACAACTTCTTTAGCGTTAATAAAAGGCTCAACAAAAGGGTTAGAGAGAACCTCCAAAACATCTTTATAATAGAAGGTATATGTATCTCCTTTTCTGGATTTTGTATAAGTATGCATCCTGAACAACCTGTTTATCAAAAACTGAATTGGGTTGTTTCGGGCAGAATATTCAAGAGTAATATTCAAGCTTTCTACATTTTTGGGCAAAGCATATAGCACCGGAATTAACAAGCTCTTTTCGGACAAAACGAGTGCTGTTTTATTAAGGATTTCAGGAGCTTTATCAATTTGATTTTCTAATATTTTCCCGACAACCTTGGCTTGCCCTACAGACTTAGCTGTCCCGATTATTTTAATTTGTTTTTCTTGAGAAAACTCATCAAAAATCCATTCAAAAGGGTTTGAGTTATAATAACTCCATTTATTTTTACTTCTACGGATGAATTTACCTGCTTGATTATTTATATTTTCGAGGAAGAACTTATCTATATCCCAATATATTTTTGCATGATTTTCTGCTAATAAATATTTAATTATTTTCTCTTCAGAAGGCATCAACGCATTAAACCCGACAAAAACAAAATATTCATTAGGGTTTGACGCAGAAAACCGAGTTATATTTTTAACCGCTTCTTTACAAATCAATCCCTGATATCCTATTTTTTTATGAAGCAAATATTCGTATAAGGCTTTATAAAACTTAGGTAAAAGATTCCAGAATTGAAGGTGCCTTTCAACAATTTCCGTACGTTTTTCTGCCAAAGACCAATGTTCAATATCTTTTATATCTTTCAGATATCGAAGTACCTTATCAGGGTCTAAAAGATAGGCATCAATTTCGCTAAAATCTTTAAGCAAAACTTTAGCCCAAGGAGCAAATTGGTCGAAAGTTTGTCTTTCGGTTGATGTTGAAATTTCTGAATATACCTTATAAAACTCGAATAATTGTTCTATTGTATCTAAAGAGCGGATTCCTGAAATACGTTCTGTGAGTTCTTGAATGCTACAAATATTAGGAGCAAAAACTGTTTCTGATATGTGGTGTTGAATTTGATTGATTAAAAAAACTTTAGATCTTCTGTTCGGAAGCACAATTGTTACATCCTTAAGCGAGTTTCCAAACTTGCTTACAATCTCTTTAGCTATTTTGTTTAAAAAAGTATCCATATAGTAAAAATAAAAAAACGTCCCGAAATTCGGGACGTTTTCTTTTATTTTTATTTAAAACTTTAAGTTCTAAATTAGTTTACTAAGTTTATTTCAACTCTACGGTTGTTAGCTCTACCAGCAGCAGTATTGTTTGTATCAATTGGCTTGTCTGGTCCGTAACCTGCAGATGATAATCTTGAAGCGTCAACTCCATTCTCTACTAAGAAGTTTTTAACAGCTGCAGCTCTTTCTTCTGAAAGTTTTTGGTTAAGAGCTTTACCTCCTGTACTATCAGTATGTCCTTCGATAGTAAATTTAGCGTCTGGATATTCTTTTAGAATCGCAACAATAGAATTCAATACTGGATAAGTTTGTTTTTGGAAAGATGATTTACCAGTTTGGAACAATATAGTTTTAGCGTATTGTTTCAATTGAGCAGCGTGCTCCTCTGTAAGTTCTGGACATCCGTTATTAGCAGCTGTTCCTTTTACTTCTGGACATTTGTCATCTTTATCTGGAACTCCATCTCCATCTGTATCAGGCCAAGGGCATCCGTTGTTTTCTGCCGGACCAGCTACGTTAGGACACTTATCTAAGTTATCAGTAACTCCGTCTCCGTCTGTATCAGGCCAAGGGCATCCGTTGTTTTCTGCCGGACCAGCAACTTCTGGACACTCATCTTTATCGTCAGATACTCCGTCTCCGTCTGTATCTGGACATCCGTTAAACTCTGCTGAACCTGCATCAAATGGACAAGCATCATCTTTGTCTGGAATACCATCTCCGTCTGTATCTGGACATCCTTGGAATTCAGCCAATCCAGCTTCTTCTGGACAAGCATCATCTTTATCATAGATTCCGTCTCCATCTTTATCACTTCCTCCGAACTTAATAGTAAGTCCTACGAAATGTTGTAAGTGAGTCGGTAAATCTTCTCTGATGTCATCAAAAGAGTGTTTGTAAGTAGAACGGAACATAAGTCCGATTTTTTCAGTAAACCAAAAAGTTAAACCTAACCCTCCGTTAACTGTACCACCACTATGGTCTCCGTAAAAAGTATAACCTCCTCCAACATGAGCAGATGGGTCAATCCATTTAGAACCGATTAAATCTTGGAAAGAATATTTAACCGCTCCGTCAATCCCGTAATACTCAAGGTCTCCAGGATTAGAAACAGAATAGTCTCCAGGTCTTGTTTCTCTTTGATTAACAAATTTATCAATTTTATTGATAGATCCTGTCAACCCAAAAGAAAATCCACTTCCTATATATCTTTCAACAGATAGATAAGATAAAGAAGGAATATAATTCCAGTGGTCTTTCACATTAAAATACTCTGAAAATTGGTCCGCAAATGGTGATGCAGCACTTACGCGAGTATCTACTGCGTTTGCTCCAAAACTAACAGCCCAAGGATTGTTTTCGTCCTGAGCGTTTACCACAAGCCCAGTAGCCAACAATACAACAGCAAAAAGTTTGTTAAGATGTTTCATACTTAAGTTTTTAAAATATAGTTTATCCATTTATTATGCAAATGTACTATGTTAAAGCGAATTAACAAAAATAAAAATTAAAAATTTTATATAACTCCTTGTTTTTTCCCAACTTTAACAAAAGCATTTATGGCCTTATCTAAGTGCTCCTTGGTGTGAGCTGCAGATAATTGCACGCGGATTCTAGCCTGTCCTTTAGGCACTACTGGGAAGAAAAAACCTATGACATAAATACCTTCTTTTAACAATTCGTCAGCCATGATTTGCGATAGTTTAGCATCATAAAGCATCACCGGAACTATTGCTGAATCTCCGTCAATAATGTCAAATCCGGCCTTTTTCATACCTTCTTTAAAATAATTGGTATTCCATTCTAATTTATCTCTTAAAGAAGTGTCTTGTTTTAACAAATCAAAAACTTTGATTGACGCTCCCACAATCATCGGTGCCAAAGAATTCGAGAACAAATACGGACGTGAACGTTGTCTTAAAAGTTCGATAATTTCTTTTTTTCCTGTGGTGTATCCTCCCATGGCTCCTCCTAATGCTTTTCCGAAAGTTCCTGTGATAATATCCACACGCCCCATAACTCCTTTTGCTTCAAGCGTACCTTTACCTGTTGCTCCAATAAATCCGGCTGCGTGACATTCATCGACCATAACCAGAGCATCGTATTTGTCTGCCAAATCACAGATTTCATCTAGGGGAGCTAGTAGTCCGTCCATAGAAAAGACTCCATCTGTCACTATAATTTTAAAACGTCTGTTTTCAGCATTGGCTTTTTTAAGTTGCTCTTCTAAATCAGCCATATTGTTGTTTTGATAACGATAACGAGCAGCCTTACACAAACGTACTCCGTCAATAATCGACGCATGATTTAAACTATCAGATATAATGGCATCTTCTTCAGAAAGCAAGGGTTCAAAAACTCCTCCGTTAGCGTCAAAAGCTGCTGCATACAAGATAGTGTCTTCGGTTCCGTAGAACTCAGCTACTTTTTGCTCTAAGGTTTTGTGAATATCTTGTGTTCCGCAAATAAAACGAACTGATGACATTCCAAATCCATGAGTATCCAAGGTGTCTTTTGCAGCTTTAACAACTTCCGGATGTGATGACAATCCTAAATAATTATTAGCACAAAAGTTTAAAACTGTTTCCCCGTTTACTGTAATTTCAGCTCCTTGCGGAGAAGTAATCACTCTTTCTCTTTTAAAGAGTCCGTTTTCTTCAATAGTTTTTAACTCGTTTTGAAGATGTTCTTTAATTTTTCCGTACATATATGTAGTTTTGAATTTTTGAATTTTTATTGTTTTGACAAACTACTCTAACGCTTGTTTTAAGTCAGCTATTAGATCTTCAGCATCCTCGATTCCGACACTTAAACGAATAAGCGAATCCACCACTCCCGTTTTTTCTCTTTCTTCTTTCGGAATAGAAGCGTGTGTCATACTGGCTGGATGTCCAACTAACGACTCCACTCCTCCTAATGATTCGGCCAAAGTAAATACCTTAAGCTTTTCTAGAGTCTGAATCGTTTTGTCAAAATCATTTCCTTTAATAGTAAACGAAATCATCCCACCAAAGTCTTTCATTTGCTTTTTGGCAACTTCGTGATTCGGGTGTGACTCAAACCCTGGCCAATACACTTTATCCACATTCGGATTCGTTTTCAGATATTCCGCAACGGCTTTTCCGTTTTCACAATGGCGTTGCATTCTAAGTGCTAAAGTTTTAATTCCTCTTAGCACCAAAAAGCTATCCATTGGTCCACAAACTGCGCCGCTTGCATTTTGAATAAAATATAATTTATCGGCCAAATCTTTGTCTTTTACCACAAGAGCTCCCATAACCACATCCGAATGTCCTCCTAGATATTTTGTTGCAGAATGCATTACAATATCAGCTCCTAAATCTAAAGGTCTCTGCAAATAAGGGGTTGCAAAGGTGTTGTCAACCGCTAACAACACTTTATGTTTTTTAGCAATTTCTGAAACCGCAACTACATCAATGATATTCATCATCGGGTTAGTAGGCGTTTCTACCCAAATAAGTTTTGTGTTTGAATTTATTTTTTCCTCGATAGCTTTAAGGTCTTGCATTCCGACAAAGTGGAATTTAATTCCGTATTTTTCGAATATTTTTGTAAACAAACGATACGATCCTCCATATAAATCGTTAGTTGAAACTACTTCATCTCCCGGATTCAAAAGTTTGATAACCGCATCCATCGCTGCTAATCCTGAACCGAAAGCCAGACCAAATTGTCCGTTTTCTATAGAAGCTAAGCTATTTTCTAAAGCTGTTCTGGTCGGATTTGCCGTTCTTGAATATTCATAACCTTTATGCTTGCCCGGAGAACTCTGAGCATACGTTGATGTCTGAAAAATCGGAGGCATTACAGCACCTGTGCTAGGCTCATGAGATTGTCCCCCATGAATTACCTTTGTATTAAATTTCATAATCTTTGCCTTTTAAGTATAAAGTAACAAAGGTAAAAACTATTTGACGATTAAGCCAATAGAATTAGAAAAAAGCTACCTTTGTACTTTAATTTATCATTTTTTTGAATGAAAAAAAATATAGGGATTTTATTTTTCACTTTTTTGATTGTCAGCTGCAAAGACAATTATCCTTTGAGCTATTCTGAAGAAGTATTTAAACAAGAGATAACTGTTGATTGCAATGATTTGCCTTGTCCGAATGCAGAACTAGAAATCGTATTATTTGATAGTAAAAATAAAGTTTCGGACTCCATTAACAAAAAAATCTTCGAACACTTCAAAGAAATTCTCTGTTTTGAAGACGAGCCTTATACAGCGACCGATTACAACGAATTATTAAGTTCATTCTTAAATTCGTATAAAAAATTGCGCAATGAATTTCCCGATGATGCAATTGGTTGGGAAACAAAAGGGAAAGCGGAAATTTGTTATAAAAACGAAAGTCTCATAAACATCAAGTCGGAATATTATTTATATACAGGAGGTGCCCATGGCAACTCAGGAGTACATTCATTTTTCTTTGATTTAAAAACAGGAAAAACGCTTTCTAAGCAAGAAGTTTTAGATTGCGACAAACTCACTCCTTTTGCTGAAGAAAAATTCAGAAAAGCCTTTAATGTAAAACCAGAAGCCAACATTAACTCAACAGGATTTATGTTTGAGAATGACTCTTTTCATCTCCCAGAAACTATTTTTTTTACTAAAAGAGGAATAGTGCTGTTTTATAACAATTACGAAATAGCTTCGTATGCAGACGGCCCGCAAGAGCTAGTAATCCCTTTTGAAGAAGCAAAGTCCTTTTTAAAATTTGAGACTAATTAGAACCTCTTTATTTTTCTGTTTAAAAAAAAACAGTAACTTTGTCAAGTTGTAAGGTTAACAAAAAACGCTAAAATGTTTTCCTTGATTAACTTGATAGTTTATGAAAAAAGAACTGAACGTATATAACAATGTATTGGAACTTATAGCCAATACTCCTCTTATCCGACTTAACAGAATCACCAAAGACTTAAAAGGTTCTTATTACGCAAAAGTAGAAGCATTTAATCCGGGTCACTCTACCAAAGACAGAATTGCTCTTCACATCATAGAAGAGGCCGAAAAAAGAGGAATACTCAAACCAGGCGACACTATTATCGAAACCACTTCTGGAAACACAGGATTTAGTTTGGCTATGGTTAGTATAACCAAAGGATATGACTGTATTTTAGCAGTAAGTTCAAAATCTTCAAAAGACAAAATCGATATGCTTCGCAGTATGGGAGCAAAGGTTTACGTTTGTCCGGCTCATGTTTCGGCTGACGACCCTAGGTCGTACTATAATGTTGCTAAACAACTTCACGAAGAGATAAAAGGTTCTGTTTACATCAACCAATATTTTAATGAACTGAATGTAGAGGCGCATTATCAGAGTACAGGACCTGAAATATGGAAGCAAACCGAAGGTAAAATCACCCATCTTGTGGCTTGTAGTGGAACAGGAGGAACTATTTCTGGAATTGCACGTTTTTTGAAAGAGCAGAATCCGAATATCAGAATTCTAGGAGTTGATGCTTACGGATCTGTACTTAAAAAATATCACGAAACACGAGAGTTTGACGAAAACGAAATTTATCCGTATCGAATAGAGGGTCTCGGAAAAAACCTTATCCCTACTGCTACAGACTTCGAAATGATTGACGAGTTTATGAAGGTTTCAGATGAAGAAAGCGCTCATACAACCCGTGAAATTGCAAAAACGGAAGGTCTTTTTGTAGGATATACCTCAGGAGCAGCCCTTCAGGCGGTAAAACAATACGCTACAAAGGGAGAGTTTACTAAAGACAGTCTAGTTGTTATTGTTTTCCCAGATCATGGTTCAAGATATATGAGCAAGGTTTTCTCTGACGATTGGATGAGTGAACAAGGATTCTTCGACAGTATAAATCTTGAGGAAGCACAAAAAATAGAATATATTAAATAGTAAATAAGGTCAGCACAGTGCTGACCTTATTTATTTTTAGAAAGTTCAGAAATCAAAGTCTCGATATTTTTAGAACTATTCCCTATAAATATTTTATTTTCAATTATAAAAACCGGACGACTCAAAAAAGTATAATGTTCCAGAATTAAGTTTTTATAATCAGTCTCTGATAGGTTTTCGTTTTTGAGATTTCGCTCTTTGTAAAGTTTAGCTCTTTTACTGAATAGCTTTTCGTAGCTTTTCGACAAAGCATACATTTCTTCAAGCTGTTTTACTGTAATCGGTTCTTCTTTTATATCCTGAAAAATCATTCCTGTTGTGTCAGGTAATGACTTTATGATTCGCTTACAGGTATCACAGGTTTTTAAGTAATATACTTTTCTCATTTCTTGTTATTTTAATCAATATGTTTTAGTCATATCTTCGTCCACAACCAGAATAAAATCGGCTCTACCTAAATGCTCTTGTTCTAAACTAGATAAATCGGACTGAGAAACTGTAGCAATGGTTAAGATTTTCAGGGTGGGTTGATCTTGCTTTATATACCAATAAATTCCTTCATAAAAATCACTGTGATAACTTCCGTGATAATGTATAAAAATAGAGTTGGGTTTTAGATTCTCTAATATAGAATAAGCCATTGTAGCGTCTTTTATAGCTTGTGCTTTCGGAAGATTTTCTCCTCCGTGCCCTTGAGCCATTTCAAGCATCTTTTGATATTGCGAAAGCGAAGAATCATACTTTACTGGAAGAGGTGCGATCCACTTCTTTTGCTCTGAAGAAAGCGTATCTAACGCTTCAAAACCTCCTCTATAAACCATACTTGCATATCTACGAGGGATATTAGTGGCAATAAATTTTAGTTGATTGGCTTTGGCAAAATCCACCAAAGGTTTGTAATCGGTTTTATAATTATTCCAAAGCCTTGCTAAGGTGTCTAAAGCTTTTTGGTTAATTTTTCCTTCAAGATATTGATCGAGTTGAAGTTGATTGTCTCTTTCAATCATCTCTGCTCCTAAAACTAAAGATTTTGTTTGAAATAAATCTTTGGTTAAAGCCAATTGTAGCCAATGTGAAATCGGATTATCATGATATTCTCCAAAAAGAACAAGCTCCGATTTTTCGGAAGCCTTTACTAACTTCTTATAAGTGGTTTTTTCCCCTTTTGAATCAAATAACTGATAAGCAGGTTTATCTTGAGAGTAGATCGAGAAGCTTACAAGTAACAGCAAAGAATAAAGTAAATTTTTCATTTTTAAGTTTTAAACTACGCAAATATAACACGTTAAAAAAAACTTTTTATACATTAGCTAGACAATATGAATTTTAATTTTTATGGAACAACAAAACACACCTCAAATCATGAGCGTAAAAGACTGGGTAATTACGCTTTTACTAACTTGTATTCCTCTAGTAGGAATTATTCTCCTATTTGTTTGGGCTTTTGGAAATGACGGAAACAAAATTCGTCAAAATTGGGCAAAAGGGAATTTGATTGTCGCTGCAATTGTACTTACATTGTACTTAATCATTACTGTACTTTTCCTTGGCACCTTTGCAGCAGCTGCCTCCAAAGGAACCTATTAAAATTCAAAACCCGAAAACAAAAATGTTTTCGGGTTTTATATAATATATAATCTTAATGATGTAATTTTTCTTCGCCTGGTCGCATAGGTTCTGTCTGCATGATAAAGTCGTCAGGTTGACCTGGCTTATTATAGTCATAAGGCCATCTGTGAACATGAGGAATTTCTCCAGGCCAGTTTCCGTGAATATGCTCTACAGGTGTAGTCCATTCAAGGGTTGTAGCTTTCCAAGGGTTTTGTTCAGCTTTTTTACCATAAAAGATACTATGGAAGAAGTTCCACAAGAATACTATTTGGAAGATTCCTCCTACAATAGCGAACAAAGTAATAATAACGTTTACATCGTGTAAATCATCAAATAAAGGGAAAGCGGTATTGGTATAATAACGTCTTGGTAATCCGGCTAATCCGATAAAGTGCATTGGGAAAAACACTCCATAAGCACAAACTGCTGTAGTCCAGAAGTGAATATATCCTAAATTCTTATTCATCATACGTCCATATAGTTTTGGGAACCAATGATAGATTCCTGCAAACATTCCGTAAAGAGCAGAAATACCCATAACTAAGTGGAAGTGAGCTACTACGAAATACGTATCGTGTACATTAATGTCTAGAGCACTATCTCCTAAAATAATTCCTGTAAGTCCTCCTGTAATAAAGGTAGAAACCATTCCTATAGAGAACAACATAGCTGGGTTCATCTGTAAGTTACCTTTCCAGATAGTTGTAATCCAGTTGAACGCTTTTACAGCTGATGGAATCGCAATTAATAGTGTTGTAAATGTAAATACAGATCCTAGGAAAGGGTTCATTCCTGAAACGAACATATGGTGCCCCCACACAATTGTAGATAAAAATGCAATTGCCAGTACTGAAGTAATCATCGCTCTGTATCCGAAGATAGGTTTACGCGAGTTTGTCGCTAATACCTCAGAAACGATTCCCATAGCTGGTAGAATTACAATATACACTTCAGGGTGTCCTAAGAACCAGAACAAGTGCTCAAACAACACTGGAGAACCTCCTTGATAATGTAGTACTTCTCCTGCTATAAAGATATCCGATAAGAAGAATGATGTTCCAAAACTTCTATCAAACAGCAACAATAATCCAGCAGATAATAGAACTGGGAAAGATACTATACCAATAATCGCGGTGATAAACAAAGTCCAAACTGTTAGAGGTAACCTTGTCATAGTCATCCCTTTTGTTCTAAGGTTTAAAACAGTAACCACATAGTTTAATGATCCCATTAATGACTGTGCAATGAAAATCACCATCGACACTAGCCACAAGGTCATTCCTAAACCTGAACCTGGTATGGCTTGTGGTAAAGCAGAAAGCGGAGGATAAATTGTCCAACCTGCTGAAGCTGGTCCTGATTCTACAAATAGTGAAGCGACCATTATAGCGGCAGATATGAAGAATAACCAGAAGGAAATCATATTCATAAATCCTGAGGCCATATCTCTTGCTCCAATCTGAAGTGGAATAAGGAGGTTACTAAATGTTCCGCTCAATCCGGCTGTAAGTACAAAGAACACCATAATTGTTCCGTGAATTGTAACTAAAGCCAAGTAGGCGTCGTTTTTCATCACTCCACCTGGAGCCATTTTTTCTCCTAAGAAAATTTCAAATATTTTAAAAGATTCTCCAGGCCATGCAATTTGCATTCTAAAAAATATAGACATCATTATCCCGATAACACCCATGATGATACCGGTAATAAGAAACTGTTTTGCGATCATTTTGTGATCGGTACTAAAGATATACTTTGTAATAAAAGTTTCTTTATGATGATGTACTTCGTGATTTTCCTGGTGTCCTATTGCTGACATATTTTTTTAAATTATATATGTAAAACGTTTATTATCTTAAATACTTATCTTATTGCTACTTGAAGTGAGTCTGTAGCTATTTCCTCAACAGGAATATCTTCTGACTGCTCAGTTTCTACTTCTTTCGGAGGAAATACTTTTGAGTAAAGGGTTTCTTGCTCAGAAATCCATTTGTCAAATTCCTCTTGTGTTTCAACTACAACTTTCATTTGCATATTGTAGTGAGAAGCTCCACAAATTTTATTACACAATAATAAATAATCAAACTCGTATGGTTCTAACGCCTCTTCTCCTTTAGCCAAAAGTTCCACACTTTGCTTTCTTCTAAGGTCATTAATGTGTGCTACCTTTTCAACAGTTTCAGGGAACTGTCTAAATTCTGCTGTTGTAATAGTTGGAATAAAAGAGAATTGAGTTACCATTCCTGGAACTGAGTTCATCTGTGCTCTAAAATGAGGCATGTACACGGAGTGTAGAACATCTTGAGAACGGATTTTAAACACTACTCTTTTACCAACTGGCAGGTGTAATTCATTAGTTACGATATCATCCTTCGCATTTGGATCAGACATATCTACTCCGACTGTGTTTATACCTTCAATCAAACGAACGTTAGCTTTTCCTAAAGCGTTATCTTCTCCTGCATAACGTGCTTCCCAGCTAAATTGCTTTGCGTAGATTTCAACATATAATATATCTTCTTCATCTTCGTCAAAAAACATTAAGGTATTCCAAGTATATAATCCGTAAAGAATTAATATACTCAACGCAATAACCGGAACGATAGTCCAAATGGCCTCTAATCTATTATTATCAGCAAAGTAAAGAGCTTTTCTTCCTTCTACTCCTCTGTATTTAAATGCAAAATAGTGTAATAACGCTTGTGTAATGAATTGAACTATCAAAATCATCACAAACGAAATTATCATTAGATTATCAATATCTTTTCCGTGTTCTGCAGCAGCGTTACTAATAAGTACTAAGCCACCCCATTTAAATAATCCGTATATAGTAAAAATATAGATAAATACTAAAAAAGCAAACATTAAGTATCCGTTGACACTGTTATCTTTATCATTTGCTATTTGTGAATCATCGATTTTAGCTCCTGCTCCTATTTGGGTCAAGGTGTATATTTTGGAAATTTGCCAAATTGCAATTCCCAATAAAATTAAAACTAAAACAACCAATAAACTTGTCATCTGTTTATTTCTTTAAATATTAGTAATGAAATTGTTTACTCTCTTCAATTAACGGATTGTTCTTAGCCAGTAACGAATGTTTTGAAAGTGCGTTAAACACTATAAATATAAACAATCCAGCAAAGAAAAGTACCGAGCTAATTTCTGGAATTCCTATAGACCATCTCGCTCCCACTGTAGCAGGCATAATCATATTAAAGAAGTCCAAATAGTGTCCGAATAAGATGATAATCCCTACAAAGACAACTATCCAATTAACTCTCTTGAAATCCGCACTCATTAATATAACTAATGGGAACACTAAGTTAAGTACTACCATTCCGAAGAAAGGAAGGTTATAATCTTCAATTCTTTGAATAAAATAAGTTACTTCTTCAGGAATATTTGAATACCAAATTAGCATAAATTGTGAGAACCAAAGGTAAGTCCAGAAGATACTGATTGCAAACATAAATTTAGCTAAATCATGTAAGTGACTTTTATTAACAAAGTCTAACAAACCTTTTGATTTTAAATAAATCGTAATCAATGTAATTACTGTAATACCGCTTACAAAGAAACTTGCAAACACATACCATCCAAACAATGTACTATACCAGTGAGGATCAACCGACATAATCCAATCCCAAGAAGCGATAGATTCTGTTATAATGAAGAACACTAAGAAAATAGCTGAAGCATTTACCATCTTTTTGTGTAAAAAGATAGCATTCTCTGGTTCGTTATCTTGTCTGATAGAAATTTTTCTAGATACGTGACGATACCATACCCAACCTCCTAAGAAGATAACTGCTCTAATTAAAAAGAAAGGAATATTCAGATATCCTGTTTTACCTTGGATGATAACATCATTAGCTACAACATCTTCATCCATCCACACAAATAAATGATTGTAATGAAGTGCAGAAGCCAACAGCAACAAAAACATAATAACCGCTCCAATCGGAACATAAGCCGTAATTCCTTCCATTACTCTGAATACAACCGGAGACCAACCTGCTTGAGAAGCATGTTGAATAGCATAAAATGCCAAAACTCCGACAGCCATTAAGAAAAAGAAAATCCCAGCAACATATAATGCCGACCAAGGCTTATTAGCTTCTTGGTGATAAATGTGGGCTACATGGGCATCGTGCTCCTCTTGAGACAATTGATGGTCGTTATGACCAGCGTGTGCGTGATGAGCCTCTTGCTGTTCTTTTTCTAAAATTTGTTCTACCTCTTGAGTGGATTTTGGAGCAGAAAGGAATCCATATCCAATTCCTAAAGCTCCTACAATCATCAAAACAAAAGATAGTGTTTTTAGTTTGCCTGAAAAAGTGTACATATCTGAAAAAATAGTGTTCTACAAATTTTATTATTCTGATTTTAAACTCATCACATAACGTGAAACTTGCCAACGCTCCTCTTGGTTTAGTTGGTTCGCATGAGATCCCATTGAGTTCAATCCGTAAGTAATTACATGAAAAGTACTACCTTCGGTAATTGGTCTGTCATTATAACTCGGAACTCCTAAGAATTTTTCTCTTTTAGCTAAAATACCTTGACCATCTCCTTTATCTCCATGACAAACTGCACAGTAAATAGTATAAAGAGATTTGGCTCTTTCGCTATCGTAATCTTCTTCTGTCAAAGGGGAAATTAAATTAGCTCTTGCGTCTTCTAAGCCTTCGGTTGTATTAGGATATTCATACGGTTCGAAGCCTCTCGGCACACTTCCTTCTGCAGGAAGCTGAGCAGCTTGTCCGTTCTGGAATGCTCCAGACTCTGAATAAGTTTCATAGGCAACCGACTCGTACATATTCGGAAATAACTGATAGTTTGGTTTTTTCTCATTAAAACAAGAAACAACCGTTCCGGATAAAGCTACCAGTAATGTTATTTTATATAAATTCTTCATAGCAATATATTAGTGCTTATCAACTACTTTAATTTCTACAGCTCCTGTCTTCTCGAAAAACTTAATCATTTCTTGTTCATCTCCATGAACTGCTACTTCCATTAAAAAATGATCATCTGTTGTTCTTGGATCAGGATTTTCTGCTTTTTTACCAATCCATAATTTACTTCTAAGGTAAAAAGTATGTACCATAAGGTGAGCTGCAAAAAAAACAGTCAACTCAAACATAATTGGTACAAAAGCGGGCATATTCTGAATAAAACTAAAACTTGGTTTTCCTCCGATATCTTGTGGCCAATTTCCAATCATGATGTAGTTCAATAACCAAGTTGCAAAAGAAAGCCCAACAAGACCATACATAAAAGCACAAATTGCAATTCTAGTTGGCGCAAGCCCCATTGCTTTATCCAGCCCATGAACTGGAAAAGGTGTATAAATTTCTTCAATATGATGGTGTGCAGAACGCGTCTCTTTTACTGCATCTAGCAGTACATCATCATCATTATACAATACGTGAATAACTTTATTGCTCATTTTTATTAATGATTATGTGAATGATCATTTCCGTTTTGTTCTCTATCTCTTTTATGATTATCTCCAGATGTTTTCAAGATAGTCTTAACCTCAGCTTGCGATACAACCGGGAAGCTTCTAGAGTATAATAAAAACAATACAAAGAAGAAACCAATAGTACCTATGTAAATTCCGATATCAACAAATGTCGGTTGGAACATTGTCCAAGACGATGGTAAATAATCTCTATGTAATGAAAGAACAATAATTACAAAACGCTCAAACCACATTCCTATGTTTACCACAATCGAAATAATAAACGAAACCATAATACTTGTTCTAATTTTCTTAATCCACATAATTTGTGGAGAAATAACGTTACAAGTCATCATCAACCAATAAGCCCACCAGTAAGGCCCTGTTGCTCTATTCAAGAATGCATATTGCTCATATTCTACTCCAGAATACCAAGCGATAAAAAGCTCTGTAATATAAGCGATACCCACAATCGAACCTGTAATCATGATGATAATGTTCATCAATTCGATATGCTGAATAGTAATATAGTCTTCAAGGTTACATACTTTTCTCATAATGATAAGAAGTGTGTTTACCATGGCGAATCCAGAGAAAATAGCTCCTGCCACAAAGTAAGGAGGTAAGATGGTCGTGTGCCAACCAGGAATTACTGAAGTAGCAAAGTCAAACGATACAATCGTGTGCACCGAAAGTACAAGTGGTGTAGCCAGACCTGCTAACACTAAAGAAACTTCTTCAAAACGTTGCCAGTCTTTTGCTCTTCCGCTCCATCCAAAGGAAAGAATAGAATATATTTTCTTATTAAAAGGAGTAATAGCTCTATCTCTAATCATTGCAAAGTCAGGCAATAATCCTGTCCACCAGAATACTAATGAAACTGATAAATAAGTAGAAATTGCAAATACGTCCCAAAGTAATGGAGAGTTAAAGTTCACCCACAATGAACCGAATTGGTTTGGTACAGGCAATACCCAATACCCAAGCCAAGGACGTCCCATGTGAATAATTGGAAAAAGACCTGCCTGAACAACAGAGAAAATAGTCATCGCCTCTGCAGAACGGTTAATGGCAAATCTCCATTTTTGACGGAATAATAAAAGTACAGCCGAGATAAGAGTACCTGCGTGTCCGATACCTACCCACCATACAAAGTTGGTAATATCCCAAGCCCAACCAATTGTTTTATTCAATCCCCATGTTCCGATACCGGTAGAAACCGTATATGCCATAGAACCAACTCCCCACCAAAAGGCAGCTAATGCTATCAAAAATACTGTCCACCATGG
>CAZOQH010000017.1:0-24791 GCA_964581855.1 uncultured Flavobacterium sp. | reverse complement strand
TAGTCAAAATATGACTTTTAAAAGCGTGTTTTCTTTTGATTTTTCCTGTACCGGTAAGCATGAAACGTTTCTTCGCTCCCGATTTAGTTTTCATTTTAGGCATTTTCCTACGTTTTATATAATTACTTAATCTTATTATTTCTTTTAGTCTTAAAGTCCTAATGAAAAAAGTCTATAACGAACTTTCCGACTTTATGACTTTTTATTTTTTCTTTTTTGGCGCAATGTACATAGTCATACGCTTTCCTTCTAAGACAGGCATTGCTTCTACTTTTCCGAATTCTTCTAAATCTTGTGCTAATCGAAGTAACAATATTTGCCCTTGGTCTTTATAGATAATAGACCTTCCTTTAAAAAACACAAATGCTTTGAGTTTAGCTCCTTCTTTTAAGAATTTCTCAGCATTTTTTCTTTTAAATTCATAGTCATGCTCATCAGTTTGAGGTCCAAATCTAATCTCTTTAACAGTAATTTGAGCAGACTTAGCCTTTAGTTCCTTTTCTCTTTTCTTTTGTTCGTAAAGGAACTTTTTGTAATCCATGATTTTACAGACAGGCGGTTCTGCATTCGGAGAAATTTCTACCAAATCCAGTTCTAGTTCTTCTGCCTTTTTTAAGGCTTCAGAAGTTTTATACACTCCCATCTCTACGTTATCTCCGACGAGTCTTACTTCCGGAACACGTATAAACTCATTAATTCTGTGAGGGTCTTTCTTCTCTACGCGACCTTGAAATCCTCTTCTGTTGTGTCTTATTGCTATGGCTCTAAAAATTTAAAAATTAAACTTATTTTTTATACTAAAGTATCGGTTTAATATAGTAAAACTATTTGATAAATCCTAACTTTTATTTCCTTTAAAAAGGTTTTAATGTCTTATTGATTTCGTCTTGAACAATTTTAACAAATTCTTCAACATTTATGCTCATATTTCCTTTTCCTGCTTGTCCTTGGATGCGAAGCGAAACAGTGTTGTTTTTTTCTTCTTCTTCTCCTACTATGAGCATATACGGGATTTTTTGCATTTCTGCTTCACGAATTTTTTTCCCTATAGTTTCGTTTCTATTATCAATTAGGGTGCGAATTTCGTGATTTTCCAGCAAACTCAAAACTTTTTTAGCATATTTTTCATATTTCTCACTCAAAGACAGTATAATAGCTTGTTCAGGCATCAGCCAAAGTGGGAAATTTCCTGCTGTGTGTTCGAGTAAAATTGCTATAAAACGTTCCATTGATCCGAACGGTGCTCTGTGAATCATTACAGGTCGATGAAGTTTATCATCAGATCCAACGTAAGTCAAGTCAAAACGCTCTGGTAAATTATAATCTACCTGAATTGTTCCGAGTTGCCATTGTCTTCCTAAAGCATCTTTGACCATAAAGTCTAATTTAGGACCATAAAATGCTGCTTCTCCGCTTTCGATTATATAATTTAATCCTTTGTCTTGTACAGCTGAGATGATTGCTTGTTCTGCTTTTTCCCAGTTTTCGGTAGAACCTATATATTTATCAGGATTGTTTAAATCTCGAACAGAAACTTGAGCAGTAAAGTTCTCAAAACCAAGCGACCCAAATACATAAAGCACTAAGTCAATTACTTTTTTAAACTCTTCGTCTAATTGCTCTTGCATACAAAAGATGTGTGCATCATCTTGTGTAAATCCTCTTACGCGAGTAAGCCCGTGTAATTCTCCTGATTGCTCATAGCGATATACGGTTCCGAATTCTGCATATCGTTTTGGCAAGTCTTTATACGACCAAGGTTTTGCTTTATAAATTTCGCAGTGATGCGGACAGTTCATTGGTTTAAGCAAAAATTCTTCTCCTTCATTTGGAGTGTGAATAGGTTGAAAACTATCTGCTCCATATTTTGCATAATGTCCGGAAGTTACATACAACTCCTTATGTCCGATATGAGGTGATACTACTTGTTCGTAACCTGCTTTTTTCTGTGCTTTTTTCAAAAATTGTTCCAAGCGATCGCGAAGTGCAGCACCTTTCGGAAGCCACAATGGCAATCCCTGTCCTACTCTTTGTGAGAAATGGAAAAGCTCTAACTCTTTTCCTAATTTTCTGTGATCTCTCTTTTTGGCTTCCTCTAAAAGTTGTAAATATTCGGTTAAATCTTTTTGTTTCGGAAACGAAATTCCGTATACACGTGTAAGTTGTTTGTTGTTTTCGTCTCCTCTCCAATATGCTCCTGCTACGCTCAAAATCTTAACTGCCTTAATAATTCCTGTATTCGGAATATGGCCTCCACGACATAAATCGGTAAAATTAGAGTGGTCACAAAAAGTGATGGTTCCGTCTTCTAAATTTTCTATAAGCTCGACTTTGTACGGATTGTTTTCGTTTTTATAAAATTCCAATGCCTCTGCTTTAGTAGCAGAACGCATTTTAAAATCGTGCTTTTCACGCGAAATTTCAAGAATTTTGTCTTCAATTTTCTTAAAGTCGTTATCCGAAATTTTATTTTCTCCGAAATCTACATCATAATAAAATCCGTTTTCGATAGCCGGACCTATTGTCAGTTTAATTCCTGGATACAATTCCTGTAAAGCTTGTGCTAAAACGTGTGAGGTTGAATGCCAAAACGCTTTTTTACCTTCTTGATCATTCCAAGTATAAAGAATCAGCGAACCATCGGTTGTCAACGGTGTTTCAGCCTCAACTGTTGTACCATTGAATGAAGCAGAAAGCACATTGCGTGCTAATCCTTCGCTAATACTTTTAGCGACTTCTAAAGGAGTAGTTCCTTTTGAATACTCCTTAACCGAACCGTCCGGTAATGTAATCTTTATCATCGTAAAAAAAATTGAAGTGCAAATTTAGTAATATTTGTGGTATGATTTCAATAATCAGCCTATTTTAATTTGGATGTCAGAATTCTATCTATTTAAAACCATTTTGTTTGTGCGTTTTTTTCTAACTCATCCTCTATTGAATCCTCCAAAAAAGAAAAGAAGTCAATTCCTGTCAGATTTTCGATACTATCTGTTGCAACTATATAGCTGTTAAGGCTCTTTCTTTTGTCTTCTTGATGCGGAATCAAATAAGCTAACATTTTGTATTCTTCTTTGTCGTAATGCAATAATATCTTATAAAAATATTCCGGAACAGCTACTTTCTCTTGTCCTATAGTTTTAAGATTATCTGTTAAAACTCCTCCTGTTACTACATAAACTTTTCCGTTTTTCCGCACAAAATTCCGAACTCTCATCTCTAAACTATTCCATATTCCGGTATTAAATTCGTGGAGCTGAGGCGAAATGTTTGAAGTATAAAAAGTTTCATCATATGCCTCTTTAGAAAAAACTCTATCTCCTGCAGGAAGTAGATGTCCTCGGGTATAACCCGAATTTTTATAGTTCTTCCAATGAGCCGATTCGGAACTTACCTTAGGGTCTTGGTTAAAATAAGGTCTATTGTGTTTTCCACCCGAAATATGTTCGGGTTTCAACTCATAGGCTACCCATTCTGCTTGTTCGTGTTGCTCGGAATAGGACAAATAATAAGTAGAATGTTGAACAATTTGATTTGTAGTTGAAGTCGGTAAAAAGTAAACTCCGTTATCGATTTGAACAACTTCTTTTTGTGTTCTTACCTCCACAGAAGCTTTCTTTTGACTTTTGTCTGAACTAAAAAAATCAAAATCTACTTTGTTCAATATTACGAGTACAATAAAAACTAAGCCAACAAAAAGGTAATGCTTTTTACTTTTAGGTTTATGCTGTAACATTTATTTTACAAGTATTTGTTTTGTTATTTTCGCTTAGCTTTTTCTTGTGCATCTACTACTGCCACTGCAGACATATTGACCATTTCTTCGACACTTGCACCTAATTGAACAATATGTACTGGCTTATCTAATCCTAAAATAATTGGTCCGATAGATTCATTTTGGTTGAGTTCTTTCAGCAATTTGTATGTGATATTTGCTGATTCTAAATTCGGAAATATAAGTGTATTCACTTTTTTTCCTGCTAATTTAGAAAACGGAAACTTAGAGGCAATCATTTCAGAATTTAAAGCAAAATCTGTTTGGATTTCTCCATCTACAATCATATTCGGATAATGTTCGTGCAAAAATGTTACTGCTTCTCTAACTTTGTTGGTGCTAGGTTGGTTTGATGAACCAAAGTTCGAAAACGAAACCATTGCTATTACAGGTTCCATTCCAAACATTTTTACCGTTTTAGCCGTCATTAAAGCAATATTTGCTAAATCTTCGGCACTTGGATTCGGGTTGATAGCCGTATCTGAGAAAAACATTGGTCCGCGTTTGGTCATCATTAGGTTTGTCGTTGCAATTTTTTTAACTCCTTGAGCTTTATCAATCAATTGCATTATCGGTTTTACTACAGAAGGGTAACTTCTAGAGTATCCTGTAACCAAAGCGTCTGCATCACCTTGATTGATCATCATAGCTGCAAAATAATTACGTTCACGCATCCATTTTTGAGCATCATACAAAGTCATTCCTTTGCGTTTTCTCACTTCCCAATAAGCTTGTGCGTATTGTTCTCTCCTGCTATCTTCTTCTTTATGTTTTGGGTCGATAATCGGAACTTCTTTATCGAAGCCGATTTCTGTTTTCATTTCAGAAATTACTTCTTTATTTCCTAATAAAATAGGAAACCCTATTCCTTCTTCGGATACAATCTGAGCTGCCTTAAGCACATCCATATTATCTGCTTCGGCAAAAATGATTCTTTTCGGATCCGTCTTAGCTCTATTGGTAAGCATTCTTACCATTTTGTTGTCATTTCCAAGTCTATCTAGCAATTCGCTTTCATATCGAGCCCAATCGGTAATTGGGTTTTGAGCCACTCCTGTTTCCATAGCTGCTTTAGCAACAGCAGGCGATACCACAGCAATTAGTCTTGGGTCAAATGGTTTTGGAATAATATAATCTCTTCCGAACGAGAGTTTTGTTTCTCCGTATGCTATATTTACTTGTTCAGGAACGGATTCTTTAGCCAGATTAGCCAAAGCAAGTACCGCTGCCATTTTCATTTCTTCGTTGATTTTGGTAGCTCTTACGTCTAAAGCTCCTCTAAAGATATACGGAAACCCTAGTACGTTATTCACCTGATTAGGATGATCAGAACGTCCGGTTGCCATAATTACATCTTTGCGGGTAGCCACAGCCAAATCGTATTTAATTTCCGGATTCGGATTTGCCATAGCAAACACAATCGGATTGTCTGCCATTGATAAAAGCATTTCGGGTGTGAGTATATCTCCTGAAGAAAGTCCGATAAATACATCAGCTCCTTTTACTGCTTCTTCTAAAGTAGAGATGGGTTGATCAGTTGCGAATTCTAATTGTAAAGAAGAAAGTCTTTCGTCTCCTTTTTTGAGAATTCCTTTGCTGTTTAGCATTAAGAAATTTTCTTTTTTCGCTCCACACGCTATATATAATTTAGCACAAGCAATAGCAGCCGAACCGGCTCCAGATACAACTACTTTGACATCTTCGATTCTTTTTCCTGCCAATTCGACAGCATTTAACAGAGCTGCAGCCGAAATAATAGCTGTTCCGTGTTGGTCATCGTGCATTACCGGAATGTTTAATTCCTCTACCAATCTTCTTTCAATCTCAAACGATTCCGGAGCTTTAATATCCTCAAGGTTTATTCCTCCAAAGGTTGGAGCAATATTCTTTACTGTTTGAATAAATTCTTCGACATTTTTGGTGTCTACTTCAATGTCAAACACGTCAATTCCTGCGAATATTTTGAATAGAAGTCCTTTTCCTTCCATCACAGGTTTTGAGGCTTCAGGACCGATATCTCCTAATCCTAAAACTGCTGTTCCGTTAGAAATAACTGCTACTAAATTTCCTTTTGAAGTGTATTTATATACGTTATTAACGTCTTTTTCTATTTCTAAACAAGGTTCTGCCACTCCCGGAGAATAAGCCAAGGCTAAATCTCTTTGTGTTGCGTATTTTTTGGTTGGAACAACCTCTATTTTTCCTGGTTTTGGTTTAGCGTGATATAATAAAGCTTGTAGTCTTTTAGAATTGCTTTGCATTTGTTACGAATTTTTAAAATTTTACGAATCTATGCGAATTTAGTGTTTTATGCGAATCTGTAGGGTTATTTCGGGTTTTACGAATAATCTAGGTACAGAAACAGAAATACAAAGGTAACTTTTTACATCAAAAAACAAACAGCCCTTTAAAGTTTGTGTATAACTTTAAAGAGCTGTAAATTTTATATGTTTGATAATTAGTCTCTTGAAGACGCAAATACTCTCCAAGCCCAATACAACAAGTTAGCCAATGCTCCGAGTGCAGCCACCAAATAGGTTCTTGCTGCCCATTTTAGTGCATCTTCGGCTCCTGCATATTCTTGTTGTGAAACCATATTTTTATTTTTTAACCAAGCCAATGCTCTGTTGCTCGCATCGTATTCAACAGGAAGCGTTACAAAACTAAAAGCTGTGGCAATAGCCATGAATAATAAACCAGCTACAGCTACATAAAACCCTATGCTTGTTGAACCATCTCCTGAGGCTACTCCTAAAATAAGCCCTCCGATTACAAGCCATTGTGACATTCCTGAAGCCACTCCAATTACGGGAACCATTTTTGAACGCATTTGTAGCCAACTATAAGCTGTAGCGTGCTGCACTGCGTGTCCTACTTCGTGAGCGGCAACTGCTGCTGCTGCTGCATTGCGCTGATTGTAAACAGCTTCACTCAAATTCACTGTTTTATTCATCGGATTGTAATGGTCTGTTAGTCTTCCGGGAGTAGATATAACCTTTACGTCATAAATTCCATGGTCTGCTAACATTTTCTCTGCAATTTCAGCTCCACTCATTCCGTTGCGCAACTGTAATTTAGAGTATTTTTCGAATTTACTTTTAAGTCTGGCGCTAACCATCCAGCTAAATAGAGCAATCGCTCCAATGAGAATAAAATACATTCCGTCCATTTACTTACTTAATTTTTGTTTTTTTTATGGGTTAAAATTACTCTTTTCCCTTCAAAAATCAAGCCTTTTTAAAAAAATAATTTAGATATGAAATTTTGGCAGGTTTTGAAAATAAAAAAAGAAAATAAAAGAATAAAGAAACTTTATTTCACACCTTTATAAATGATAATAATTCCGTTTGGTAAAATTCATCTTTTAAGTCTTTAGAGTATCTTCTCCCTTTAATGAGACCTCTTTCTTTTAAAACTCCTAAAAAAGAAATCACTATAAGTAATATTCCTCCAAAAATTAAAATCCTTTTCATCCTAAACATTTGAATTCGAAAGTTAGGAAAAATAAAATCCTCTTTTCTGCTATCCTCTTTAAATTTTCTTATTTTTGAGGTTTTGAACAGTATATCCCAAATGGAAATTACAACCCTATTATTGATATTATTAGCTTTTGTAATCGCTCTAGGACTTTCGTGGTTCCAATATTTTTATAAATCAAAAAGCCGACTAAAAGTAAACAAACTGTTGTTCTTATTGCGGTTTTTAGCACTTTTCGGGGTATTAATCTTGCTTATCAATCCGAAAATAACCAAGACATATCATCAAATTGTAAAGACTCCATTGGTTATTGCCGTTGATAATTCACGTTCCATTAAAGAGCTTCAGCAAGAAGAAAACGCTCTCTCAATCAAAGAAAGAATACAATCTAGTGATGAATTAAAAGAAAAATTTGACATTCAGGTTTTCGGCTTTGATTCTGAAAGTCGTATGGCTGACGAATTTGACTTTAACGGCAACCAAACTCGTATTGACAAATTAGCTAAAAATACCGCTTCCATTTACCGAAACAGAACCTTCCCGACCGTACTTTTGTCGGACGGAAATCAAACTTTGGGAGCTGATTATCTCTACGCTTTTACAAACGGAAATTCGGTTTATCCGGTAGTTTTAGGAGATACTATTGTTCATCTGGATTTAAAGATAAACCAACTCAATGCCAACCGATATGCCTTTCATCAAAATAAATTTCCGGTCGAAGTTTTTCTGGGTTATGAAGGCGAAAAAAGCATAGAAGCAGACTTTGTCATACGTCAAGGTGATGGGGTTTTGTTTAAAGAAAAAGTTACTTTTGGTAAAGATAAAAAATCTCACACTATCAATGCATTACTAAATGCATCTAAAGTAGGAGTTCAGATATATCAGGCTGTAATTTCTTCGTCTGAAAACGAAAAAAACACCTATAATAACACCAAAAATTTTGCAGTAGAAATCATAGATCAACGTACTGAAGTTGTGTTGATTTCGGATATCACCCATCCCGATTTAGGAGCTTTAAAACGAGCTATCGAAAGCAACGAACAAAACAAGGTTTCAGTATTCAATTCTAAAGAAATTACTTCGCTTTCGGATTTTGATGTAGTAATCTTGTACCAACCTACATCTTCATTCCAAACTGTTTTTACAGAGATTAAAAACTCGAACAAAAATTACTTTTTAATTACCGGAAAACATACTGATTTTAATTTTATCAATCGCCAACAAGACGTTTTTGGATATCGTCCTTCGATGCAAAAAGAAGATTATTTAGGCGCTTACCAATCTGGTTTTTCGAGTTTTGCGCAAGAAGATATTGGCTTTGACGACTTTCCTCCTTTAGAAAATTTATACGGAAACCTCGAAATCAAACAAAACACTTCTACTTTATTAGAAGCGAAAATTAGGAATATTAATACCGAAAAACCTTTGTTGTTTTTCTCCGAAAACGGTTCACAACGAACAGCAAATCTACTTGGAGAAGGCATTTGGAAGTGGAGGTTACATTATTATAGCAAAGCAGAAGATTTTGAAGATTTTGATATATTCATCAATAAAATCACTCAATATTTAGCTACTGACAACAAGAGAAAATCACTTGTGGTAAATCATGATAATTTTTATAATTCGGGAGAAAGTATCGAAATTTCGGCTCAATATTTTAATAAAAATTATGAATTTGAAGAAAATGCTCGTTTGTCAATTTCTGTAAAAAACAGTAGTACTAATCAAACTAAATCGTATGATTTGCTTAAAAGCCATAATTATTATAAAGTGAATCTCGACGGATTAAAGCCTGGAAAATATTCGTTTATTATTAAAGAGCTTTCAACCAATACCGTTTATAACGGAAGCTTTGAAGTGATTGATTTTGATATCGAAAAACAATATACCAATGCCAATTATCAAAAACTACAACTCTTGGCTCAAAATACAGACGGAAAAGTGTTTTTTGAAAATGAAACAGACAAATTGATGGATGAGTTACTCAGCAACGAAAACTTTAAATCAGTACAAAAAGAACAGACCAAAAAGCTCCCTCTGATTGATTTTTGGACATTACTAGGATTGATTGTAGCCTTGCTTGGGTTGGAATGGTTTATCAGAAAATATAACGGACTGTTATAGAGTTGGTTCTTAAATGTTGATGAACATTTAATCTATTTGAGGTATATATTCCGTATTTTTGCCCCGATTATGAGTACAAAAGAAAAAATCTGGAATAAAAACTTCGTAATTGCTTGTATAGCAAATTTTTTGGTGGCTTGTTCATTCAACCTTCTGATGCCTGTTATTCCTATTTATTTATCTGAAGAACTAGGAATCGAAGCCTCTAAAATCGGTATTGTGCTATCTTCGTATGCTATTGCACTAATGGTAATTCGCCCATTTTGCGGATATTGGGTGGATGTTTATAAGCGTAAACCTTTATTTTTGTTTGGCCTTATCTGTTTTATTTCGATTTATGTAGGCTATTATTTTGTTGCCTTTTCAGTGGTTTATTTTGTAATCTTACGATTTATTCATGGACTGTTTTGGGGGCTGACAACAGTTTCTTCTAATACGGTTGCCATTGATTTAATTCCTGCGTCTCGCAGAGCTGAAGGAATTGGGTATTTTGGAGTAAACACGAATATTGCTATGGCAATTGCTCCTTTTTTAGCTATTAATATTTATGACGAAAAAGGCTTTTATGCCTTAGTGAGTTGTGCACTTATAATGGGTGTCTTGTCGGTAATAGCAGTTTGGTTAATCAAAATTCCGAAAAGAGAAAAATTAGACCAGATTCCTCCTATGTCATGGGATAGATTTATGTTGTTAAAAGGAATTCCGATATTTTTGAACCAACTTTTTATAACTTTTGGATGGGGAACTCTAGTGGCCTTTGCTGCTCTATACGGAAAAGAAACAGGAATTTCGAATCCAGGAGTTTTCTTCCTTTTCTTAGCCTGCGGGTTGATTCTATCTCGGGTAACTTCCGGAAGATTTGTCGATAAGGGTTATATACATCAAGTAATGGCTGTGGCACTTTTGGTCATTATTTGTGGATTCGTGTGTTTTGCATTATTTCATACTATTACAGCATTTTGTTTATCTGCCTTTTTGGTAGGTCTGGGATACGGAACACTCTTTCCGGCTCTTCAAACTATTTATATCAATATGGCTCCAAGTTCTAAAAGAGGAACAGCAAATTCAACTTATCTTACGGGTTTTGATCTCGGAATCGGAATCGGAATGATGGCAGGAGCTTATATTGCAGATATATATAACTTCTCTACCATGTATCTAATAACGGCAAGTTCTGTATTGATAGGATTATTCATTTATTGGATAAACTCAAAAGGAGTATATGAAAAAAACAAATTGAGATAAGCTCAAAATATATTCTTTTTGACATAGGCTTATAATTCGGAAAATCAATAAAAGATAAGTACCTTTGCACTTCTTAAAATTTTAAAGTAAACAAATATAATGTTATCAGTATCAAATCTATCCGTTCAATTTGGAAAGCGTGTCCTTTTTGATGAAGTAAATACCGTTTTTACACAAGGAAACTGTTACGGAATTATCGGAGCTAACGGAGCAGGAAAATCTACTTTCTTGAAAATACTTGCAGGAGAAATAGATCCTACTTCAGGAAGAGTACACCTTGAACCAGGAAAGCGTATGTCTGTCCTAAACCAAAATCACAATATGTTTGATGAGCATACTGTTTTGGAAACCGTAATTATGGGAAACAAAGAGTTATCTGCCATCAAAAACGAAATGGATGCTCTGTACCTTGATTATACTGATGAAAACGCAGAAAGAATCGGAGAACTTCAGATAAAGTTTGACGAAATGAACGGCTGGAACGCAGAATCGGATGCCGCTACGCTCCTATCCAACTTGGGGATTTCGGAAGAACTTCATTATACGTTAATGAGCGAAATGGAAGGTAAACTAAAAGTTCGTGTACTTTTAGCCCAAGCTCTTTTCGGAAACCCTGACGTATTAATAATGGACGAGCCTACCAACGACCTAGACTTCGAAACTATCCGATGGCTAGAGAACTTTTTAGCCAATTACGAAAATACAGTTTTAGTCGTATCGCACGACCGTCACTTTTTGGATGCAGTTTGTACGCATGTTTCAGACATTGATTTCGGAAAAATAAATCACTATTCTGGTAACTATACTTTCTGGTACGAATCATCGCAACTAGCAGCAAAACAAAGAGCTCAACAAAACAAAAAAGCAGAAGAGAAAAAAGCAGAACTCGAAGAGTTTATCCGACGTTTCTCGGCTAACGTAGCTAAATCAAAACAAGCGACTTCTCGTAAAAAAATGATCGAGAAGTTGAATATAAACGAAATTAAACCTTCGTCAAGACGCTATCCTGCTATTATCTTTGAACAAGAACGAGAAGCAGGAGATCAAATCCTTAACGTACAAGGACTTTCATCTTCAATTGACGGAGAAGTGCTTTTTAAAGACATCGATTTAAACGTGGCAAAAGGAGATAAAATCGTATTATTCTCTAAAGATTCGCGTGCTACTACGGCTTTTTACGAAATTTTAAACGACAAACTAAAAGCTGATTCAGGTAAAGTAGAATGGGGTGTTACAACTATTCAATCTTATCTTCCGGCTGACAATAGCGAGTTTTTTCAGAATCCGGATTTAAATTTGGTTGACTGGCTTCGTCAATGGGCAAAAACAGAAGAAGAAAGAGATGAAGTATATGTAAGAGGCTTCCTCGGAAAAATGATTTTCTCAGGAGAAGAGGCACTTAAAAAATCTACTGTTTTATCGGGAGGAGAAAAAGTACGTTGTATGATTTCAAGAATGATGATGTTTAGAGCAAACGTATTGATGCTCGACGAACCTACCAACCACTTGGACTTGGAGTCGATTACAGCATTTAATAATTCGCTTAAAAACTTTAAAGGAACTGTGCTTTTTACGACACATGATTACGAGTTCGCTCAAACTGTAGGAAACAGAATAGTTGAGCTTACTCCAAACGGTGTTATCGATCGCTATATGAGTTTTGACGAATATCTCGATGACCCAAAAATCAAAGAATTAAGACAAAAAATGTACTCTTAAGTTCTTAAGCATCCGATATAAATCCGGTTTCAACTCTTTGAATCCGGATTTTTTTTTACATCTGAAAAAAGAAAAACACAACCGCTATCCATTCTCTAGATATTCCGGAAGCATATCCTAAAGTTCTGTAGGAGTTGTCTTGTACTCTTCCGCTACTATCTATATAACCTAAAGTTTTGTAAGAACTGTCTTGAGCCCTTCCTTCTTTATCAACGTATCCTACGGTTCGATAAGAAGCGTCCTGAATTCTTCCGTCTTGGATATACCCGATAGTTTTGTACGAACTATCTTGTATCCTTCCATCCTTGATATATCCAACTGTTTGATAACTACTATTCTGAATTGTTCCTTCAGAACTAATGTAGTACAAAGTATTATAATTACTAGATTGAACTCTTTGGGCCTGAGAATATATTGCCCACACTACACAAACAAAAAGAAGAATATTTCTCATAAATTTACTTTTAAAAAATATTCTCAAAATCGATACCAAAAATAAGTATAGAAGTTAAAGATTAAGGCAATAAGCTGTCTTTAGGATTAACACCATATAAATTAGTTTTTGCTTTTCCTTTTTTAAAAAGCATCCACAGAAAATAAAACGGAACCAATTGCATCCAACCACTCACTCCTATATCATGACATCTCTTAGCTCCTTGTGCCAATAAAAACCAAAACAACGGAGGATAAGTAAGCTCTAGAAAAAACAATTCACCCTCAGACTCTTCAATAATTATATTTAATATAAAAACAAGTATAAGAACAATAATTAAACTCAAAGCATATTCCTTACGTCTTATTCTGCCTTTAAATAAAAATGGGTTATCAAACATTTTTTTATAAAGAATTTTAAAAATTATTTTATTATTTAATAATTAACCTTACAAACATAATCTCATTCTAAATCACTTATTTACGGTTTTCCTTATTTTTATATAAAAAAAATCCGATTAGATGAATCTAACCGGATTTCAGAGTTTATAAATAAACCCTAATAAAACAAATAACTAAACAAATAAAATTATATCAAACCCATATCCTTAGCAATGCTAACCAAATGGGTTACGTTTTTTGCATCAAAATAAACACGAAGTTTATTCAGTCTTTTTTCAATACTACTCGTGCTAGACCAAGAATAACCCTTCTTTTTGAATTCTTTACTGATTTCATCTTGTGTCAAACCAATAGAAAGACATTTCAAGAGTTCGATGTCATAGGTTTCTATCTCAAAGAGTTTGTTGTCTTTAAACTCATGGAGTTGTTGAGGTAAATAACAATTACTTTCACTAATAGTCTGTATGGCCTGAAGTAATTCTGCAGTACTGTTTCGGCCTTTAGAAACATATCCATCAATGTTTAACGTTTCGTAAAGCGACTTTATCTTAACGGGTCGATCCTCTACCGAATATATAATTATTTTTATGTCAGCTTGTTCTTTTCTGGCTTCTTCTGCAAGCTCTTCGCCTGATTTAATACTAGTCGCGCGATGGTCGGCCTTAAATGATAAATCGGTTATAAGTAAATCAAACGGAACCTTATCTAATTTGGCTCTTTTAATTTTCAAAAGTGCGTCATCACAATATTTTGTATGATGTACTTCAATGGATTCAAATTGTTGCAAAGCCGAAACCAGTCCTATATTTATACTGTCGATATCTTCTGCTACCAAAACTTTTTTAAACATACCTTATTGTTTTACAACGGAAAGGTTAGTACAACTTTTAGCCCTCTTCCTATTTTTGAGTCAAAAGTAATGGTTCCGTTTATGGTTTTTATACGGTTTTCCACATTTTGGAGTCCATTTTTAAAAATTATTTTTTCTTCACCTATTCCTACCCCATTATCTGAGTAATAAATATAGCCTTGTTTGCCTTTATTTTCGAATCTTATCATAACTACCGAAGCTTGACTGTGCTTCTTCATATTTACCATCAATTCTTGCAACACCCGATAAATTATAACTTTTTTGTAGGACTGTATTCTTCCCCACCCCATATCATCAATACCCAACATAACAATCTTTAATTGTTTATTTTGATATTCAGAAAACATATTTTTTAAGGTTTCTACATATCCTTCTTCGGTATCAATTGTGCTGTTTTCTTTAGATATATTACGGGTTCTGATGTATAAATCTTCTAAACTATCTAAGAGTTTTAGTTTGTGGGCTTCTTCAGCCAAATTAGTGTTTTCGATATAAGCAATCGTATTATAAACATCATTTGCTAACTCGTCATGAATTTTAACTGCTATTCGGTTTTCGGTTTTAAATGTTTCCCTTATTTTTTCCCTTTTATACCTACTTTTAATAATAAAATAAAGAAAGACACTCAGCACTGCAGTTAACAAAATCCCGAAAATCAAGAATAAATTAGTGTTTTTCTGTTTCTGAATTACAAGCTCATCCTCAGCTGTTTTGGTCTTTAGCATTAAGTTTTGTTCGGTTTCTTTTGAGTAATCAAACCTTATTTTAGAAAATTGGTTTTTTGCTCTCTGACGCACCATTCCAATACTATCATTAAGACGAATATATTCTGCCGAATAAACTTTTAATTGGTCCTGATTGCACAACCTTGTTAGTATTTTTAAAGCTTTTAGATGATTGTCAATATTCTTAAAATCAATGGCTAAGTCTATTGCTTTATGTAAGTGTTCTTTGGCTATTTTTTTATTTTTATCTTCAAAATATTCAGCAATTTTTATATGATTTTCTATAGTTCCAATTCGGTTATTGGTTTTTTGTCTTATAGCTAATGATTGTTGCAGCTCTTCTAAACCGCTTTGAGGGTCAAGTTTATACTTTAAACGCCCTAAATTATACAATATAAATGCTAATTCTTCTGGATTTTGATCGCTTTCATTTTGTTCTAACAAATGAAGTAAGATTCTTTTAGCTTGATCATACTGTTTTAAACAAATGTAAGCCGATGCTATATTATTTTTGATAATAGTTTTTTGATTGCCCTCTGTTGTTAACTCGAGCGACCGATTATAGAACTTAATTGCTTGTTCGTAATTGGCTGTATTGAGATAAGAATGACCTAAAATATTATATGTTTCGATTAAATAATCTGTGTTATCTGTATCTTTTAGATAGTCTATAGCTTGAGTAGCCAACTCTTCACTACCCGAATAATCGTTGTAAAACTGATGGATTCTCGCCATCATTATCAAGTTATAGCCTATCCTCAGGCTATCTTGATTTTCGTATAAAAAATTCGACTTTTTAAAATAAGAATAAGCGCTATCATATTCTGATTTATTATAAAAATAATTGCCAAATAAAGAAGCAGCATATCCTTTGTGTTTTTGGCTGTTTTTGTCCAAAGCAATATCCTCTAATTCTTGGATATAAGCCTTAGAACTATCCGGAGCATAGTATAGATAATTAAAGGCTTTATAGCTAAGGCTTTTTAATAAGAGTGAATCGTTGGATATAGATGTCGATAATACAATCGCACTATCGAGTAATTTCTTTTTATCTTCGAAAGAGGCATTATGATTTTCTGATTTTTGAATTAAAGAAGTAATTCTATCAGTAACCACTTTATTGCCTTCTGCTGTAAAATCAGAGTTATTGCAAGAATTAAAAAAGAGAATTATAAATAAAAAAACAGAGGGAATTACCTTCATTATTATGAAAAAATAAAATCCCTCTAAATTAGACATTTTTATAACACTGATAAAAAAAAATTATGGTTCTGTTATTGGAGGCGGTGGAGGTGGTTTAATTGTGGTCGAACCTGTACCTGTACCTCCTCCGTTATCACCGTTGCCTTGGACATCAAAAGTTGAATCCTCTAAAATGCTATCCGGAGAACAAGAAACAACTCCCATTCCTATAAGCACCATTACAAATAGTATAATTGTCTTTTTCATGATTTTAAACTTTAAAAATTAGACATAGGGCGGCTGTCCGAAATAATATTCCGACTTGTAGTAGCACCGTTAAAACACCATGAGCTCTATGGTTTGGGAAGTGTAATGAGCTTATTCATCAGTCTAAATATACTTCCCAGATAAATAGTCTGATGAGGTCAGGCTCACTGTTTTAAAAAAAATAGTTTTGTACATTTGCCCTTATTGCAATTCGGAGCAAAAACTAATTTCTGATGCAAAGTAACTATGCAGAAGACTTATAAAGACAGAGGAATTCCGACATTTCCGATAATTCCGAAGAATGTCGAAAGATTCCGAATAATTCCTAAAAAATCAGAATATGGAAGATACTTTTGAATTGTATAAAAAGGCTTTAAAGGAAAAATATGAGCAAGAAAAAACAGGCATAAATGCAAATTTCTTACTCAATCCTTCTCCAGCTAATTTGAGAAATTTAGCACTTATTATATTTGAAGACATCATAGATCAAAATGATCTAAAAATCTTTGAACTTTTTATGGGTTTTGAATATAAAGTAAACACTATACAACGCATAAAAAATGAGACAGATAAATTTAAACCATTAGGTACGTTTTTAAAAGGAAAAACCGAGCTCTCAAATTACAATGCTGCTGATATGCTTGCCGTTTTATTAGACATCAATCCGAGACCCTACAGATATTTTCACAAGAAACATAAAGATATAAAACCACCTCGACCAATAGTTATAATAAACGAGCCTAAAACTCCAGTAAACAAGCAGATAACAACAATAAACTTATGGAAAAACAACAGAAAAAAGATTACTTTTTTAAGCATTACTGCAGGAGTGCTAGCTGTTTTAGGAGGTGTTATTTATAGTACTAAAAAAGGCTCTCAAAAAAACTGTATGGTTTGGAATATAGATCATTATGAGGTCATAAATTGTAATGAAACCAAACAGGGTTTTATATATAGCACTACACATCATGCGGACGAAAAACTCTTGACAAACTTCAAAAAAGTAACCGTAGATTCTAATACACTGTTTTTTGATACTAACAAACGACCTCTGATTTGGTACGGAAAGAACGCGAATAAAGAATATGAATATTTCACTTATCCTGGATTACATCCTGAAACAGGCAAAACTCTAAAACCAATTACTCCTTACATCATAAAGAAGTATATCAAATAATCTTAACCTACTAAATCTTAACAAAGATTCTTTACTGAATTTAAATAGAAAATCTATTTTTGCGAATTAACCTAAAAATTCGGAATGAAGAACTTATTACTTGCCTTATTACTTTTAGTTTCGTGGTATGGATTTTCGCAAGAAACCATCAATACAATGTTTTATAACGTATTTCGTTTTCCGAGTTCTCCTCCTGCCAATCGAGAAATATTATTGCGAGAAATCCTCGATGAATACCAACCTGATTTATTTATGATATGTGAATTAGAAACCGAATCAGGAGCCGACCTTATTCTGAACACTTCATTGGCTAATCAGCCGGATGTTTTCGAAAGGGCTATATTTTATTCAAATACTTCGAGCAGTACTGACTTTTTGCAAAATATGGTTTTCTATAATACACGAAAGTTAATTTTAGAAATGCAGCAAATTCATCCTACTGCTTACAGAGATATTAACCAATATACCTTTAGGCTTAATACAGACGAGTCAGAAACCGAACCGATTTATATCGAAGTATTTGTAGCTCATCTTAAATCAAGTACCGGAACAATCAATCAGCAAGCTCGATTGGCTATGGTTGAAGTTTTTACCGATGCACTCGAAAACATCATCACTCCTGACGCACACGTATTATTTGCCGGAGACTTTAATTTTTATACCGCTTCTGAACCCGGATATCAAAAAATAGTAAGTACAGATAATGCAGTTTTGATGGTTGATCCAATTGCTTCTTCAGGAAGTTGGCACGATGGCAACAATTTCAAACATACGCATACACAAAGCACACGTCTGTCTAACTCCGGATTCGGGTCGGGTGCTGGAGCAGGTGCTTCGGGAGGAATGGACGATCGCTTTGACTTTATTATGATGAGCGAAAACTTCAATACAAGCACTGATTTATATTACGTAAACGGAACGTACCAAGCTTACGGAAACAACGGAAACTGTTTAAACAAAAGCATCAACAACGAAGACTGTTCAGGAGATTTCTCTTTAGAACTTCGTGATAATCTATATTGGATGAGCGATCATACTCCGGTAGTGATGCAGTTTGAAACCACACAAACTTTTTTGTCAAACCCTGTTTTCGAAAAGCCTCCGCTGATATGGTTCAATTCTCCTAATCATACCGAACATTATATTGAATTAGGACTAAATAGTCAGGAAATCAATTCGGAAGCAAAAAATCTATATATTTACAACTTATTAGGACAAAAAATGCAAACCGTTCCGATTGACAACAATCAAAATATCCGTATAGATATCAGTAGTTTTTCGAACGGATTGTACCTTATCCGAATGGATGGTCATACAGAAATTTTAAAATTCCTAAAAAAATAATTGAGTTTATATAGAATAATAATTGTTATCTTCTTTCTGTTTTCAGCTTGCAGATTAACCGCACAACATCAGGCCCGACTTGATGTAAGGCTAAAATCTGACGAAGCGGTACTGGCTATTTCTCAAGAACTCATTTTCGAAAACACTTCTGATATTCCGCTGAAAACTATTGTATTAAACGATTGGAACCACGCTTTTTCTTCTAAGAATTCAGCTTTAGCCAAACGCTTTTCAGACGAGTTCGTACGTAGTTTTTATTATGCTTCAGACGATGAATTAGGCAAAACCACCATCTATTCGTTAACCGACTCCGATAATAATCCGCTTGTCTATCATCGCTTAGAGCATCAAATAGATTTGGTTGAAGTTACTTTAAACAAACACTTGTATCCGGGAGAAAAATATACCCTTAAAATTCATTATCAAGTAAAGCTTCCTCACAACAAGTTCACCCGCTACGGATTTGATTCTGACGGAAGAATTGAAGTCCGAGACTGGCTGTTATTTCCTGCATTGCTAAAAAACAATGAATTTTTAAAATACAGCAACGAAAACCTAAACGATGCACCAAACGCACCTACTCATTTTGTAATTAACTTTACCTTAGATAATTCTTTCGAGTTATCTTCAAATCTACATACTCAAAAAACAGATACCCATCAGGTTTTGCTCACCGGAGAAAACCTTACTTCGGTTTATTTGGCTATCGAACCCAAAACCACTTTCCGAACTTTTAAAAATAGCTTTTTAGAAGTCGAAACCAATCTGTTTGATCAAAACATAGACGAGTTCGGAACCGCTATTATAATTGATAAAATTGCGACTTTTACGGCTAAGAGAATTGGTCAATCCAACCAACAAAAAATCATAGTTACCGATACCGACTATAGGCGTAATCCGTTTTATGGGCTCAACCAACTCCCATCGTTTCTTCGTCCGTTTCCGGATAGCTTTATGTACGAACTCAAGTTCTTGAAAACCTTTACCGAAAACTATGTTACTTCGGGGCTGAATATCGATTCTCGAAAAGACAATTGGCTAGTGAATGCTATCGAGATGTATCTGATAATGGAATATCTCGAAGAATATTATCCGGAGATGAAAATGCTCGGAAATGTTGCCAACCTCAAAATCCTCAACGGATATTATGGTACTAAAATGAACTTTAAAGACCAGTTTTATTATTTGTATCTGATGATGGCTCGCAGAAACCTAGACCAACCTACCGGAAGCCCAAAAGACGAGCTCATTAAGTTCAACGAACAAATAGCAGGAAAATACAAAGCAGGATTGGACCTAAAATATTTAGAAGATTTTTTAGAATCAGGTGTATTAGACCAATCCATCAAAGACTTTTTTGCTCTAAACCAACAAAAGTTTGCTTCAGAAAGTGATTTTAAAGCCATTTTAGCATCCAAAACTTCTAAAAACATCGATTGGTACTTTGACCAAGTGGTTCATTCTCGAAATAGAATTGATTATAAAATAGTAAAACTCAAAAAGAACCGCGATTCGATTGCTTTCACTCTAAAGAATAAAGGAGAAGCAACCGTGCCTGTATCGGTTTTTGGAGTAAAAGACGACAAAGTTATGTTCAAAAACTGGTACGAAAACATCAGTACCGACAGTACTTTTACGATTAAAAACGAAAACTACGACCGGCTGATTGTCAATTATGACCAAAAAATACCAGAATACAACATGCGTAACAATTCCAAGAGCGCAAAAGGATTGTTAAGTCAAAACCGACCGATTAAACTCACGCTTTTTAAAGATTTCGAAGACCCGAACAAAAACCAACTTTTTTACCTGCCCGATTTCAGGTATAACCTCTACAATGGCTTTGCACCCGGGATCCGCTTGTCTAACAAATCCATGCTTCGCAAACCTTTTGTGTTTGACGTAGCACCATTGTATTCCTTTACCCAAAAAACCATAGTGGGTTCGTCTTATATAGCTTACGAAAACCTGATTCGTGACGGAAACCTGTATTCGGTAAACTACGGACTGCAAGCCAACTACTATCATTATGCTCCTGATGCAGCTTATACCCGCATCATTCCGTCTGTACTTTTCAGAATCAGAGAGCCTAACTTTAGAGATAACAAAAGACAGACAGTGTATGTACGACACGTAAACGTGATACGCGAAGAAAGTGATTTTGCCACCCATCTGAACGACGAAAACTATTCGGTTTTTAACCTGCGTTATACCAACTTTCAACAAGAAATAACCAATCACTTTAGTTTTCAAACCGATGTGCAACTCTCTAACCTCTTCGGAAAACTATCTTCCGAAATTGAGTTCAGAAGATTGTATGACAATAACAGACAGCTCAACCTACGGTTATTTGCAGGAGCTTTTACCTATCGGAATACGACTTCAGACTTTTTTAGCTTTGCCACCGACCGACCCACCGATTATTTGTTTGACTACAACTTTTACGGACGCTCAGAAACCGAAGGATTTTTCTCACAACAATACATCACTACCGAAGGTGGCTTTAAATCAAAACTCACTCCGTATGCCAATCAATGGATTGTAGCTACCAATGCCAGTTTTAATATTTGGAACTGGATTGAAGTATATACTGATATCGGATTCATAAAAAACAAGTACTCAAGCCCTGAGTTTTTGTATGATAGCGGAATCCGTTTGAATCTGGTAACCGACTATTTTGAAGTGTACTTCCCTGTGTATTCTAATCTGGGTTGGGAGATCGGAGAGTCTAATTACGGAGAACGAATCCGCTTTACGCTTACCATTGCCCCAAACACTCTAATCAATTTGGTTACTCGAAAGTGGTTGTGATATCTCTAAAAAAGTTTAGACGAGTTCAACGGATATTGTATATTTGAACTTCAAAAAATGTCGAATGAAAAACTTATCGTTAGCACTATTATCGGGAATATTATTTTCAATAAGCTGGCCTACTTACGGATTTCCTATTTTTATCTTTATAGCCTTTGTTCCGCTCCTATTTATAGAACAGCGCATCCGAACCACTCAAAAAAACACTAAATTACCCGTTTTCGGATATGCCTATCTCACCTTTTTGATTTGGAACTTTATCACTACAGGTTGGTTGTATTATGCCGATTTATTCGGAATGCTCTTTGCCAATCTCGTCAATACACTATTGATGAGCCTCGTGTTTTTGATGTATCACATCTCAGCCAAACGCTTTTCACGCAAAATAAGCCTGCTTTTTTTGATTGCCTTGTGGATGAGTTTTGAAAAGTTGCACTTACATTGGGACTTTTCCTGGCCTTGGCTCAACTTAGGACACGTGTTTTCTGAAAACATTACTTGGATACAGTGGTACGAATTTACCGGAACCTTCGGAGGAAGCCTATGGGTATTACTAGTAAATGCCTTTGTTTTTTACGGATTGCTAAACGGAAAGAACATCAAACAACTCTTTCCGAAATTCGCTCTTGGAGTGGGGATTCCGATTGTGGTTTCGCTAGTGATGTTTCAGCTTTATGAAATAAAAGGCGAACAAAAAGAAGTAATCGTTTTGCAACCCAACATCGACCCTTATACCGAAAAATACGATTATACCAACCGCTCTATAACACAACTTTTATTAAACGAAACCGACAAACTCCTCACCGAAAACACCGAGTTTGTGATTGCTCCGGAAACCGTCTTAGCAGAGAATATACCTTTCGAAAGGTTTTTGTATTCGGATGTTCCTCCTACCCTACGCAATTATATCGACAAGCACCCAAAGGTTCAGTTTTTATGGGGAATAGATACCTATGATTTGTTTACAGACCACTCCAAAGCAACCCTTTATTCTAATAAACTACGAGAAGGTTTGTGGGGTAACTTTTATAATATGGCTATTTTTATGAATGAAGATTATGAGTTGCAAAAATATTATAAATCAAAACTGGTAGTAGGCATCGAAACTTTTCCGTTTAAACCTATTTTAGAACCTCTTTTAGGCAATATAATGCTCGATATGGGCGGAACAATATCGGTTAAAACTACTCAGGAAGAACGAAGCGTTTTTAAGGCAAACGACCAAACCAAAGTAGCTCCGATTATCTGCTACGAATCTGTGTACGGAGCGTATGTAACAGGATATATAAAAAACGGAGCCGACTTTTTGGCGATTATTACCAACGATGCCTGGTGGGACGAAACCCAAGGACACAAACAACATTTGTCATTAGCCCGACTCAGAGCCATCGAAACCCGAAGAGATATAGCACGAAGTGCCAATACAGGGATTTCGGCCTTTATCAACCAAAAAGGAGAAATAACAAGCCAAACCAAATACAACGAAAAAACAGCCCTACGAGGAAAAGTAACCCTTAACCAAAAACAAACACTATATGTTTTGTGGGGGGATTACATCGCTAAAGCCTCAATTGCAATAGCAGCAATACTGTTTATATTGCTGTTTTTTAGAAAGAGAATACAGATTTAAGAGAGAATATAGTTTATTTATAACCCAATATTTTTATATATCTTTGGCACTTTTCTAATCAGACCCAAAGTAAATCTTTTTCTAATTTCCTCGTATAATGACAAAGCATTATATCATCTGTCAGAAGTGCAAAACAGCAAATCAAAACTCCGATTATTGTTATCACTGTGGTGAAATAATAAACGTAGTGCTTAAAAGAGAATTAGAACAAGAAAATTACAAAAGAGAAAAAGAGCAAGAACAAAAAGAAAAACAACCTACCAAAGCAGAAAAACTCATCGAGAAATTAAAAAACCACCCCAACGCAATAGTCAGAACTATATTCTATGTTTTTCATTCGATGGGGATGGTGGTTTTTGTGTTAGCTGCCTCAATAGCACTTATAATCGGAGCTTTATTGTTGTAACTTAAAACGTATTTTCACCCGCTTTTATCCGCAAATAATGAAGAAAGTTTATTTATATATGATTGTTGTCGCAGGAATCGTGTACGCTTGTCAACGTATGAATATTACTTTGCCGAGCATAGTAAACAACTACCTCAACGATTTACTGTGTATGCCTATTGTATTGGCTTTAATACAAACAATTATAAGACTTTCTGAAAAACACAAACACTACAAAATACCTCTATACCTCATTTTTATAATCGCAATCTACTACAGCATCTACTTTGAATGGTTTATGCCAAAATATAACCAAAGATATACAGCTGATAGTATTGATGTATTTCTATACTTTATAGGAGGAATCGGATTTTATGTCATCGAACAAAAAACTACCTAAAACCAACACAGCAGTTATTACGCTGTTAAGATGCAACTCAATCTACCTTTATTTCATAAAACACAAATCACATAGAGCGTATATTATCAAAAAACACAAACACATAAATAATAATTTAACAGAATATCAGTTATTTTTGCAAATTAAATTCTAATTATATATATTTATCTCCTCAATACTAACAATGTAAGCTATGGAAGACAATGAAATGTTACGGAGAGAAAGCGAATTAGTGGATTTATTTATTGAAGTTATCAAACAAGTAAGTAAAACAAATCCGAAAATTTATCCTAATAGGTGGTTGTACGGAGCCGAAGTAAAAAAGAAGTTAAACATATCCGAAAGCACACTCAGACGTTTACGGATTAACAATGATATACCTTATTATAAAATCGGGCGAACCTATTACTACCCCAGCTATTTTTTTGAAAAGAAACTTCTTGAAAACACCAAAAAAAGGTACGGGAAAGACTGGGATGATGAATAAGCAGACATTATCTTAGCCTATTACCCATCTTACCATAAACCTATGGTCAGTTCGAGTGCTTATAAATAATCAAACGGAGCAAAAATGTACGAGAGCTTATTTCCTCTTCATCATTACGGCTCCGCCTCCAATCATTATTGCCCCAACGACAACAAAAACCACACCTTGGGTTTGACCCTCATCGTTGCTGGCATCAATCTCTAAACCTAAAAACTTGATTTCGTTGGTGTTGTTTGATATTTTATTCACCCCGATATAGCCTAAATACAAGCCCAAAACAATCAATACAACTCCTATAACACTTGCTACTTTCATAATATATAGTTTTAAAGTTTATG
>CAZOQH010000016.1:6463-24916 GCA_964581855.1 uncultured Flavobacterium sp. | reverse complement strand
AAACCGTTTTTTTCGTTTTCTATAATTGACGAAGGACCTGAAGGAGCGTCAAAAGCGATGCATGGAAGTCCACAATACATGGCCTCTGTTAAAACTAATCCGAAAGGTTCAATTCGGGAAGTCATCAAAAAAAGTGATGCTTCAGCATATTTTTGGTGAATTTCAGAAGTTGGTTCAAATACGAAAACAGAACCTTGTAATCCTTTTTCTTTTATTGCTTTTTGCACATCAAATTCAGGGAATTTTTCTCCATGAATTTCTAAAATCCAATCCGGATGTTTTTGAACTACTTTAGTCCATATTTCAAGTAAAATATCGATTCCTTTAACCAACTTTAGTCGTCCGACAAAAATTACTTTTTTATGATCTAAGGAACTTTCTTTTGCATCGACAAGCGTTATCGGATTGGGAATTATCTTTAGGTTGGCTGGATTCCATTTTTTTGATTCCTCCTCTGAAAGAACTACAAAATCAGAAAACCTTTTAGCCGAAAAATTAATGAAATACTTAGAAACTCCTATAGCTTTCAAAAACTTATTCGTATCGTTTATAATTTGTTCTTTAGTTGCGTGAAGTTCGTAGATAATTTTTGTTGTTGAAGGAAGAAAAAACGGAATCAGAAAACCTTTTAATCCGTTATCCGAAACAACAACTAAATCGGGTTGTACTTGGTCAAAAGTTCTTTGAATGAGTTTTTTGTACGCAAAAAAGCTTGAAACATTCTGTTTGTCAAGGTGATTTATCTTTTTGTATAACGGAAAATAAACCTTTTGATTTTCGGAATTGGTTGTCAATAAATGAACATCATATCCTTTTTGAGCCAGATAATTCAAACGAACGGAAATACTTCTTTGAAGTCCTCCCGAACCATCGATTCTGGTAGATATATGTAAAATTCTCATCTTGGCTTTTTGGTTAAAAGTTCTTGAAGCAAATCTTCCCATTGTTTTTCGATAACCAAACTGTCAAATTTCTGAATACTTTTTAAAGTAAATGCTTTGCATTCGTTGTACAGATTTTTATTCAAATACAATTCATTCATCGCATATTTGAGCTGTTCAAAATTCTGATTTTCGACTAAAATTCCGTTTTTATTATTCATTATAATCTCGGAAGGCCCCGTAAAACAATCAAAAGCAATTACAGGAGTTTCGCAAGCTAAACTTTCTAACAACACCATAGGAAGCCCTTCAACATAACTACTATTTACCAAAAACAAAGCGTTTTTCATATAACCGTACGGATTCGGAAGAAATCCTTCTAAATGAATTTTATCCGAAAGATTGACTTCCTTAATTTTGTTCTGAATTTTATCCAATTCAGGACCATCTCCTAATAACAAAAGATGAATATCTGATTCAGGAAGTACAGATTTACTATAGGTTTCAATGAGTTTATCGAATTGTTTCACCTTGTCAAATCTTCCTACTGCAAGGATATATTCATAATTTAATGAACTATCATTTTTCTGATTTTTCATTTTCTGAATATCAATCGGATTGTAAATTAAAGTCAGGTTATCAAAGTCATAAGTATCCTGAACAGCTTTCATTTGTCTTTCCGAAATACATACAATCTTATCGAAATTCTTGAAAACAAACCTCGACAGCCATCTGCTTCTGAAAAGATAATTTTTAAAATACCCAGAACGTACGGTCTGAATCAAAACATTAGCTTTATAAGCAAACTTATAAATCATCAGTTCCTGAAAATCATTAACCCTAAACCTGAAATCAATAATTGCATCAAATTTTTGCTTTCGGATGTATTTTCGCAAAGCCCAAAAACGATTTATTTTGTTTAAAAAGCTATTCGATGAGCTTCGTAAAGCACCTACATTAAACAACGTACCTGCATAAGGATAACTTACATCATCAATCATAATAATCACGTGTACTTCATAGCCTAATTTATCAAAAACAAAAGAAAGGTTTGAGAGTACTCGTTCTGCACCTCCAAAATTATGACGATAACCGACTAAAGCGATTTTATGTTTTTTGATTACAGGCATTATCTTGCACTTGCTAGAAATTCCTCAAAATCTCTGATATAATCTTCTTCAGAAAAAATATCCGAGGCAATAACTAAGCACACCGCACCTGAAGAAAAGTTTTTGAGTTCTCTCCATATTCCGGTTTCGATTAAAAGCCCTTGATTGGGTTTGTTAAGAGTTATACTTTTTTCTTGTTTACCGTCGTGAAGAATTACATCAAAACTCCCGCTTAAAGCAATCAGAAATTGCTGTAAGTTTTTATGAGCGTGACCTCCCCTTTCAGCACCACTCGGAACATCATACAGGTAATAAACCCGTTTTATTTCAAACGGAATTATATCTTTTTCGATTACAGAAAGATTTCCTCTCCCGTCAGGATCTTTAATTTTCGGAAGGGTGATAAGTTGAAGATTATTTACAGAGTTTTTAAGCATTTCTATGATATTTGTAGAACAAAAGTAATTAAATATTTTGGTTAATAAATCGGTTAATTAATTCAGAGCACTTTTGAGCTCCTTTATTATTTAGATGGTCTGGGTCAAAAAAATCTTCATCCGAAAAACTCTGACTATAAAACAAATTAAGATAATAGGTAGTGGGATTCTCAGAAGCCAACTTTTCGGCTACCTTAAAAATAGCTTGGGCTTTTTCTTTGTTTATTTTTTCCGAATAGCTTTTATGAACAGGCATTGTTACTAAAATTACATTTATATTTTTCGCCTTACATTTTTCGATCATAGACTTTATTCGTTGGGTGTTCACCTCAAAATCCATAGAATTATCCTCGTGTTTATTAACGGTTCTTACAGCTAATTCATCTAAGTTTTGTCTTCTGTTTTCATAAGTATAAGTATTCCCCCATCCAAATTCATCACATTCTACAATAGTTCCGTTTTTATAATATTGATTTATAGTATTTATGGAATTTTTAAAAGAACGGGATAGAGCTAGACTGTACTGTCTTATATCATACAACGGGATAATCGGAACCTCTAAATCCATTTGAGCTTGATAAAAATGTTTTCTCCAAAAATCTTCAGATGTGTTATCTTTTTGGCTCAAACTAGTGTATTCTATATTCAGAATTACATATTTTAGCTTTTCGAAATTATCAATATGTCTATCAAACAGTAATTTATCAAAATATATGGACTGACTAATATTGGCAATATTATAAGCAGGTTGGTCAAAATATCTAGGATTCAGACCGTAAAAAGTATGTGAGTTTCCAAATATAAGTAGTTCTGTTTTGGTATAATTATTTTGAATGCGGTAATGTTTTTCAGTATAATTATTAGGAGTTAAGCGATAAAAACATTCTATAAACAACCAAACTGTAAAAATTACAACCAAAAAGAATGATATTTTTTTAAAAAATATTCTCATAATTTAAAACTGAAAATAAATAAAGCTTTGTTGATTTCCTGCATTGTAAAATACCAAAAAAATAGTCGTCAAATAAATCGAGTACCGAATGCTTTTACTTTTTATATCCGAAATATCCAACAGGTGTTCCTTGTCTTTTCGAAGCCATTCTAAAAACAAAAAACCAAATAACAATACGACAAAAAGTCTAGACATATTAGGTTTTTCGAATAGTGTTTGAGAAAACATTTGTTTAAAATATCCTATGGATTCTGAATAGTTTTCAGCTCTAAAAAACACTCGTGCCAAAGTCAGAATGATAAATGTTGATGCAATAGCTATAAAATCGTATAGTAGATCAGCTATTTTTGATGAAAAAAGCTGAATGTTTTTTGTCCATTTTCGGTAATAAATAAACATTATATAAAGCAGTGCATGAATAGCTCCGTAAATCACAAAAGTCCAATCAGCTCCGTGCCATATTCCGCTAAAAAGAAAAACAAGAGTCAGATTTCGGGTTTTGTTGAATTCTCCTTTTCTACTTCCTCCGAGCGGAAAATAAATATAATCTCTAAGCCAATACGAAAACGAAATATGCCATCTTCTCCAAAAATCAGCTATATTTTTGGCAAGGTATGGATAATTAAAGTTTTTGGTCAAATTAAACCCTAGTAAATTAGCCGAACCAATAGCTATATGCGAATAACCACAAAAATCTCCATAAATTTGAAAACTGAACAAAATGGAAGTAAAAAAAAGTGTACTTCCTGTTTGGTTGCTAAAATCTGAATAAACTGCATCTACAATTACAGCACAATTATCCGCTATTACCATTTTTTCGAAAAGCCCTAAAGCAATCAGCTTTATACCAGTTACAGCTTGGGCATAATCAAAAGAACGTTTTTTATCAATTTGGGTAAGTAAGTTTGATGCTCTCTCGATAGGTCCAGCCACAAGCTGCGGAAAAAAAGTTATGAAAATAGAAAATGACAACCAGCTTTCGGACGCCTTTATTTCTTTCTTATACACATCTACTAGATACGCTATTCCTTGAAAAGTATAAAAACTAATTCCGATAGGTAATATAATTTTCAGAGGTGTGCTATTTAGTTCTGTACCAAAAAGCCTAAAAACGGCTACAAAATTTTCGAGAAAAAAGTTATAATACTTGAAGAACCCTAAAATCATAAGATTAAGAGAAATTCCTGTCCACAAAAAAGTTTTCGAATGGGAGTTGTTTTTGGTGATTTGCTTGGCAAAATAATAATTAATAAAGGTGCTGATAACGATTAAAAACAGAAACTTCCAGTTCCAACACGCATAAAAAAAGTAACTGACCAAAAGTAAAAACACATTTTGATTTTTTAGACTTTTATTAAAAACAAACCAATACAGTAAAAATACTATTGGCAGAAATAAGGCATAATCTAAAGAATTAAACAGCATAATTTTATAAGGTTACTAATTTATGTTTAATATTTCTAACCATTGCTGGGTAATGTATTCGATAGAGAACTTCTGAACAGAACTCTTTGTGTTTGCACTACAAATTTGATATAAATTTTCATCTTCAATCATCAGGTTCATCGCTTTAATAAGCTCATCGAGATTTTGATTTTCAACCAAAAGTCCGTTTTTTTTATGTTCAATAACTTCTTTAGGACCTGATTGACAGTTATAACTAATTACGGGAGTTTGGCAGGCAAAACTCTCAATAATCGCATTTGGAAAGCCTTCGTATTTACTTGCCAACACAAGATATTTGGCATTTTTTAAATACGGAAACGGATTTGATTGGAAACCTTTAAAAATAATTTTATCCGAAAGTTGCTTCTCAGCAACAAGTTGTTCAAAATCATTCCTTTTTTCTCCATCGCCCAAAAAAAGTAGCTTAATATTTTGTTGAGGAAGTATTGAAGCTGCATAGGCCTCAATCATTACATCATGCTGCTTTACGTTGTCATTTGACATTCTGCCTACAGAAATAATGTAGGGATAGTCTATATCAAAAAGCTCATCTGAACTTTTTTCTACTTGATTCAAATCAACACCATTATAAATTGTTTTTACTTGACCATACCCAAATTCTGTTCGAACTTTTTCCTCCAACTCTTTAGATACCGTAATAATCGTAAAGGCATTCGAATACAGTTTTTTTGCGATAAATAAATTATTGGTAAAATAAGTTTGGGTTTTAAAACTACCAATAATCGGAATATACTTGGTTTTATTAAAAATATATTTAGCTAAAATCCATTCAGTGTACCAAGTTCCTCTATATCTAAAATCAATAATGAAGTCAAATTGATGTTTTTTTATAAACCGATGGAGTTCTCGAAGTTTTTTTGATTTTTCGGAATAACTTAAATCATTTTCGAAACCTAAAACCCATAAATCTCCTGCAAACGTATAATCGATTTCTCTATCCTTAAAAAGAATATTATAAATCTCTACTCCTGTACGGCTTAAAGATTCAGACAAAACCGCGTGAGCTTTCTCTGCTCCTCCTTTGGCAAACGAATTGCCTATCAAGCAGATTTTATAAGTTTTCTTTTCAGACATAGATTTTTCGTGTACTTTTGATTACAAATATAATTATAATATGAAGATTCTACTTATAGGCGAATACAGTAGATTACACAATTCACTCAAAGAAGGACTTATCCAACTCGGACACCAAGTTACATTAGTCGGAACCAATGATGCTTTTAAAAAGTACCCCGTAGATTACAATTATGAAGCCTCATGCACCGAAAGACCCTTGTTTAAATACCCTAACAAAGTTTTCTCAAAAATTTTTGGATATAATATTTATAGTTTAGAAAGAGGAATCCGCATGCTAGGTATTCTTCCGAAGTTAAAAAACTATGACGTTGTTCAGTTTATCAACGAAACCCCCATCCAGAGTTTTGCTTGGTTAGAAAAATTAATCTTAAAAAGATTAATCACAAAGAACCAAAAAGCTTTTTTATTGTCTTGTGGAGCAGACTATATTTCTGTAAAATTTGCAGCAGACGGAAAACTCAGGTATTCCATATTTGATGTTTTTGCAGAAGATGCCAAGCTAAAAAAACACTTTAGTCATTCTTTACGTTATCTAGAACCTGAATTACAAAAGGTTTCGCATTTTTTATATCAAAATGTAAACGGAGTAATTGCTTCTGATTATGATTATGTATTGCCTTTGGAAAACAACCCTAGGTTTTTAGGTTTAATTCCCAACCCTATAAATACGGATAAATTAGAAGTATCAGACTTAAAAACTACTGAAAAAATTGTGATTTTTCTCGGAATAAACACCAATTCACGTTATAGAAAAGGAATTCCTTTTTTTGAAAAAGCACTCGAAATCATTCAAAAAAAATATCCGGAAAAAGTAGAAATAATTATAACAGAAGACTTACCATATTCCGAATATATCAATGTTTATAACCGTTGTCATATTCTTCTTGACCAAATTTATGCCTATGACCAAGGTTATAATGCACTCGAAGCTATGGCAAAAGGAAAAGTGGTTTTTACCGGAGCCGAAAAAGAGTTTTTAGAGCATTACGGACTTAAAGAAGACCAAGTAGCTATCAATACTCTACCTGATGTAGATTATCTTGTAGAAAAATTATCTCAATTGGTAGAAAATCCACAAAAAATAATCGAAATATCCGAAAATGCAAAGGAATTTATTCAACGAGAACACAATTACATCAAAATTGCTCAAAAATATTTAAACACTTGGAGCAATCACTAGCTAATCCCGTTTATTTATACTTAAAGTCTATAATTTGGTATTATCTTTGCAAAATAAATTCTAGTATTTAAACAAATTAAAATTATGACACTTAAAAACTCACTCTTAGGATTATTTTTATTAGGTACGGCAACTATATTTGCTCAGGAACCAGATAGTGTGAAAGAAGCAAAACTCAACGTACTTTCCGATTCTTTAAAAGTAGCAGAACCCGTAAAGCCTACAAGAGAAATTGAACTTACGGAAGAACAACGAAACGCAATTGCAAAACAAAAGGCTGATTTAGAGAAAAAAGAAGCAGAAGCAAAAAAAGAAGCAGAAAAGTTGGCTAAACAAGCCCAAAAACAAGCTGATGCAGAACGCAAGAATGCAGAAAAAGCTGCAAAAATAGAAGCTGACAAATTAAAAGCACAAGAAAAGCAATTAAAACAAGAAGCTAAGTTGGCAAAAGCACAACAAAAACAAGCTGAAAGAGAAATCAAACAAGCTGAAAAGCAAGCAAAAGCAGAAGCCAAAGCCTTGAAAAAAGCTGAAAAAGAAGCAAAAGCTCAACAAAAAGCTCAAAAAGCTTATACTAAAGCATCAGATAAATATGCTAAAGCAAAACTTAAATTAGAAAAAGATAAAAATAAGTTCGAGAAAAATCAACTTAAAGGAAAAATGTCTCCAATGGATATCCAAAAACAAGAGTTGAAAATTAAAGATAAGGAATTAAAACTCCGAGAACTCGAACTCAAAATGCAACAAGCAGAACGCAAAATAAAATAATTCTTTTAAAGAGCCTTTTAATAAAGGCTCTTTTTTTATTTTGATTCAAACCATTTATCTTTACACCATGAATTTTCTACAGAAACTTTTCGGTAAAAAAAATATAGAACAAGAAGATAAAATGAGTAAATTTTTAATTGTAGGACTCGGAAATATTGGAGCTGAATACGCAAATACTAGACATAACGTTGGATTTAAAGTTTTAGACTTTTTTGCCGATCAACACGAATTAAACTTTGAAACAGTAAGACTTGGAGCTCTAGCTACCCATCGCTTTAAAGGCAGACAATTATTTCTACTCAAACCAAATACTTATATGAACTTGAGTGGAAAATCGGTTCAATATTGGATGCAAAAAGAAAATATAGCATTAGAAAATGTACTAATTATTACAGATGACTTAAACCTTTCGTTCGGAACAATCAGAATTAAAGCAAAAGGAAGTGACGGAGGACACAACGGATTAAAAAACATCAATCAGGTATTAGGAACCCAAAATTATGCTCGTTTCCGATTCGGAATTAGTGATGACTTTAAAAAAGGACAACAAGTAAATTATGTTCTTGGAGAATGGTCTGAACAAGAAAAAGAAGCACTTAAAGAACGACTAGAAAAGTCTGTAGAAATTATTAAATCATTTGTTACGATAGGACTTGCACGTACAATGAATGAATTTAATGGAAAATAAAGTACAAATCAATAGAAATAAAAAATCCGTAAACCTTAAGGTTTACGGATTTTTTTGTGACGTCGGCAGGATTCAAACCTGCAACCTTCTGAGCCGTAATCAGATGCGCTATTCAGTTGCGCCACGACGCCTTATTGAGTGTGCAAAAGTACAAAATAATGCTTAATTACCAAATAAATTGTAAAAATTATTTCACTGCAATCACAGAAATCTCCACATTTACACCTCTAGGTAATTTTGAAACCTGAACGGTTTCTCTTGCTGGAGCATTTTCTTCTGAGAAATATCTTCCGTACACCTCATTGATTTTTGAAAAATCATTCATATCCGTAATAAAAATGGTCGCTTTTACTACATTCTCAAAAGACATTCCTGCCTCTTCCAAAACCGTCTGAAGATTTTCCATCACTTGTTGAGTTTGTTCTTCTATAGAATCCAGTACCAGATTTCCTGTTACAGGATTGAACGGAATTTGCCCAGAAACATATAAAGTATTCCCTGCCAAAACTGCCTGACTATAAGGACCAATCGGAATAGGCGCTTTTTCTGTAAATATGATTTTTTTCATAGCTTTATTTTTTAAATATTTAATTACGATAGGTTTTTATCAGTAATCCCATTTTCGTTGTTTATTTAGTTCTTCTTGAGCCTCCAATTCTTCAATCGGAATAACCTTTAAAAAAGAAGGATGTTGCTCTATAGCATATTCTATTTTTTCTACTATCTGTTCAATGCTTTCATTCTCATAATCAATTTCCAAAGGAGGTTTAATTACCATTGATTGTAAAATACCTTTCTTTTTGGTACGCAATCCCTTTTTGTCAAACGAGCGTCTAAATCCATCAATTACAATGGGTACGACAACTGGTTTGTAATTTTTAATGATATGAGCTGTTCCTTTGCGAATTGGCTTAAAAGACTTTGTTGTACCTTGTGGAAAAGTAATCACCCAACCATCCTCAAGGGCAATTCCGATGCTTTTAATATCGTTTGGATTGACTTCCTTTTTTTCAGTAATATCTTCTCCCTTAGCCCTCCAAGTTCTTTCGACACTAACAGCTCCTGCATAAGCTAAGATTCTTGGCAACAATCCCGACCTCATTGTTTCTTTAGCTGAAACAAAATAAATATTTAGTTTCGGATTCCATAAATAACCGATATTTTTAATATTATTTTCTCTTCCTTTAAGACTTGCGTTAAATACATGAAACATAGCTACTACATCAGCAAAATACGTTTGATGATTTGACACGAAAAGTACCTGACGCTCCGGAAGACTTTTAAGGACATTTGAACCTTCTATTTTTAATTGGTTAAATCCTTTATAACGCCTGTGTGTAAGCAATCCTGCAATAAGAATTAACCATCTTTTTAAAAAAAGTACGTGACCAAAAGGATTTTGCTTAAATAAGCCCATAAATTCTTAATTTTTATACACATATAATTCTGTACAATTGCTTCGTAATTTGAATTAAATTGTAAAGAACAAGTACCCGAAAAGTGGTTTAATAGTAAAAATAAAGGTAGGGAGATTTTTTAATCGAAAGAGTAAATATATCCTATACTAATTCCGATCAAAAAATCGTTCTTTTTATTTTCATGATAAATTTCTGGATTAGGATTTAATCCATCTACCCAATCTGAAAAATAGTATTGAGCCCTGATGTCAAAAAACAAATCAGAGCGGAAGTTAAGTTTAAATCGAGATCCTAAACTTCCTACTAAAGAAAAAGTCTCTCCCGGACTATTGGTATGACCGGTAATATACTTCTCAGGAGTGGTAGATTTAACTCCTATAGGTCCTAAATCTGATTTTACTGTTGGACTATAATGATTATATTGAGTTCCAAAAGACAAATAAGGGTTAAGTTCTCTCGGAGCTCCATAAAGTTTTTCTTTTATACTAAAAGGGAACCACACCACTTCAACACCTACATTGACAATAGAAGTAGAACCGTTCATAGCTCTAAGCTGCTCTGCAAATGTAGAATTTCCTTCTACCCAACGTCCATAATGTTCAAACTTTACATTTGTGTAAGAAATCTCTCCTTTAAGTTTAAAGTGCTCCTCAAAATAGTTCAATCTATAAAGTGGAAGCCAAGAAAAATCCATATAATAAACTAACCCTACATTAAAACCAATATTGCTAGAAGTAGACTCAAAATCTCCTCGCTCCCCATAATCCGATTGAAAAGAAACCGTTCCTGCAGTAACACCTAATTCGTGTGCAACAAATTGAGAGAAAGACATGCTAACAAAACCAAACACTAGGGCTATGGAAAGTATAAGTTTATTTTTCATTATAACTAAATGTTAGTTCTTTTGCTGGCAAATATATATAAAAATACAATGAAATTTCAGTTTGATTATTAAATAATTTGTAATAAAAAAATATTACCAAGACATTTATAATAAATTTCCCCATGAAAACAATCAAAAAACAAACAAAAACATATTTCAAAATAAATATTTATAATATCAAAATATTGATTAAAAATGTATATTTGTTTCGATAAAGAACATTTTAAATTAAATTTTATGGAAAAATACATTTCCGACTTTGTTAAAATAGTTGCTGAAAAAAACCCTAATGAACCCGAGTTTCTTCAGGCAGTTAAAGAAGTCGCAGAAACTATTTTACCTTTTATGGCTGACAAAGACATATATAAAGGGAAAAATATTCTTCTTAGAATGACCGAACCCGAGAGAGTAATTATTTTTAGGGTTTGTTGGGTAGATGATAAAGGTGAAATCCAAGTAAATAAAGGATATAGAGTTCAGATGAACTCAGCAATCGGTCCTTATAAAGGAGGTATTCGCTTTCATCCTTCAGTAAACCTGAGTATCCTTAAGTTTCTGGCATTTGAACAAACGTTTAAAAATGCGTTGACAACCTTACCGATGGGAGGTGCAAAAGGAGGTTCTGACTTTAATCCTAAAGGGAAATCAGATGGAGAGATTATGCGGTTTTGTCATGCTTATATGGGCGAACTTTATAAATACATCGGTCCTAACACTGATGTGCCTGCCGGAGATATTGGAGTAGGAGCGCGTGAAATCGGATATATGTTCGGAATGTATAAAAAGCTAAAAGACGAATTCACCGGAGTAATCACCGGAAAAGGAATGTCTTGGGGAGGATCGCTTATGCGTCCGCAAGCAACTGGTTTTGGAGCTGTATATTTCTTACAAGCTATGCTAGCCACCAAAGGATTAGATATTAAAGGAAAAACAATAGCTGTATCTGGATTTGGAAATGTAGCTTGGGGAGCCGTAACAAAAGCAACCGAATTGGGTGCTAAAGTGGTTACGCTTTCAGGTCCGGACGGACATATTTATGATCCGGATGGAGTTTCTGGAGAAAAAATAGATTATATGCTCGAACTCCGTGCTTCAAATAACGATATTGTAGAACCTTATGCCAAAAAATTTGGAGTGCAGTTTTTCCCGGGAAAATCTCCATGGATGCAAAAAGTAGATATCGCTCTACCTTGTGCCACTCAAAACGAATTACCTCTTGAAGGAGCAATAAGCCTTGTTGAAAATGGTGCTATTTGCGTGGTTGAAGGTGCTAATATGCCTACCACTCCAGAAGCTTTAGAGTATTTTCAAAAAAACAAAATCATGTTTTCTCCTGGAAAAGCTTCAAACGCAGGAGGAGTAGCCACTTCGGGGTTAGAAATGTCACAAAATTCACTTCGAATTGAATGGACAGCCGAAGAGGTAGACAGAATATTAAAGAAAATCATGACTGATATTCACGCATCTTGTGTAAAATATGGCACCCAAGAGGATGGATATGTTGATTATGTAAAAGGAGCTAACATTGCTGGATTCGTAAAAGTAGCCGATGCAATGCTGGCACAAGGAGTAGTCTAATCTCACTTTAATAATACCTAAAACCACAGGTTGTATATCATACAGTATATAATCTGTGGTTTTTATATACGTGAGATTTAACAAAAATTACAGAGAATAAACCGTAACTTTATGCACTAATTCATAAAAACTAAGTAGAGATGAAAAGAAAAATTGTTGTGATAGTTACTCTTTTATTGACAGTAACTTTAGGATTTTCGCAAGTTAAAACTCCTGCTGCCAGTCCTGCTGCTAAAATTCAACAAACTGTAGGGCTAACAGAGGTAACTCTCGAATACAGCAGACCTAGTGCTAAGGGAAGAAATATTTTTGGCAATCTTGTTCCGTTCGGAAAAATGTGGAGAGCTGGAGCTAATGCAAATACTATTATTACTTTTAGCGATAATGTAATAATTGAAGGAAAAACAGTTCCGAAAGGCGAGTATGCGTTATACGTTACTCCAAAGCCTGATGCTTGGGAAATATATCTTTATACAGATACCAATAATTGGGGGCTTCCAGAAAAATGGAACGAAGAAAAAATAGCTTTAAAAACAACAGCTAAACCCACAACACTAAGCAATTATATAGAAACTTTTACCATCGGAATTAACGCCTTAGACAACGAATACGGACACCTTGATATTGCTTGGGAAAAAACCTTAGTTTCTATTAAATTTGAAGTTCCTACTGCCAAAATAGCCATGGAAAGCATTGAAAAAGCCCTTTCAGGACCTGACGCTGAAGACTTCTATAATGCAGCTAATTATTATTATCAATCTAACGCTGATATTCATAAAGCTCTTGAATGGATAAACAAAGCTATTGCTATAAGAGGTAAAGAAGTTCCTTTTTGGTACCTGCGTTTAAAATCTTTGATTCAGGCTAAAGCTGGTGATAAAAAAGGAGCTATAGAAACTGCACAACGTTCGCTTGACGCTGCCGAAAAAGCAGGAAATATAGATTATATCAAGCTCAATAAAGATTCTATTTCGGAGTGGAATAAATAAAAAAAACAATCTATCATCATTAAAAAAGTCAGCTTGTTTAAGCTGACTTTTATTTTTTAAAGTGTGGACTCTTTATTTTTCTTTCTTCGTTTTAATAAATAATCTACGACAAAATAACCTCCGAGTGCTATTAAAAACCAACGCAAATATGATTTTGGTTCTCCATCTCCTCCGACAGTCGTAAACACTCTATCCCATCTTACGCCTCCTTTTTCGGAATCATAACTCATCCAAATAAATACGGGTTTACCCACAATATGATCAGCCGGAACATAACCCCACATTCTACTATCTTCTGAATTGTGACGATTGTCTCCCATCATCCAATAATAATCTTGTTGAAAGGTGTATGAGGTTGCCGGTTGATTATTGATTAGAATTTCATCACCAATAACTTTTAAATCGTTTTTTTCATATTCACTGATAATTCCTTTATAAAAAGGCAAGGTTTCGCTGTTTAACTCTACTGTTTCTCCTGCTTTAGGGATGTAAATCGGACCAAAATTATCGACACTCCAATTTTTGGTATGCGGAAAAATACTCTCATCAGCTGGCAGAGTAACTCGCTCAACGCTCGCTATAGCAGGATCATTTTTAAGTTGTTCTGCTTGCTGTACAGTAACCACTGCATTAATCTGATTAGAGTTGATTTCGATACCTAATCGTTGCATTACTTCTATATTCTGAATTCTTCCAAAAGCATATACATTTGCTGTATCTCGGCTTTGTTCGGTTAGGTAAATACCATTTTTAGGGTCTGCAAAATAATTTATAACCGTCGGATTATTCCAAATATTTGCTTTAATTTTATAGGTAAAAGCATTAGGCATAACCCCGTGTCTGTCAAGCAATTCTTGAGTAAGATTTTCTTTAGCCGTTATAGTCGTAATGTATTGAGGTTTGGCTCTGTATGACAATTTAAGTAATTCTCCGTTGATATATAATTCTCCGTCTTTACCTTCTAGTACATCTCCGGGGGTTGCCACACAACGTTTTACATAATTCGATTTTTTGTCAATTGGTTTTCGAATATTCATTGCAGTTCTATCTCCGAAATACCTAATCGTATCGGTTGGCCAGTTAAAGACCACAATATCGTTTTTTTCTATTTTATCAAAACCTGGGAGTCTAAAATACGGAATTTGAGGTTTTTTAAGGTATGATTTATAACGATTAATTCCTTTCGGAAGTCCTTCATAGCTAGTTGGGATTAACGGAATCGTATCGTGTACCATCGGAAGCGCTACTGCTGTCATTGGAGTTCTAGCTCCATAATTTACTTTACTTACCAAGAGAAAATCTCCTACTAAAAGGGTTTTTTCTAAAGAGCCTGTCGGAATTACAAACGGCTGAATAAAATACGTATGTATAACTGTAGCTACGATTACTGCAAAAACAATTGAACTAATAAAATCAGCCACTCCATTTGCAGGTTTCAGACTTCTGTCTTTGATATGATTTAATTTATCAATTTCTACATAATTCAGATAATAGATATAAAAACCTAAGGTTAGTAATACCAACCAAGTATCAAGTGTTTTGTTTTTTCCGAAACTACGAATAGTTTCTACCCACACAACCGGAAACATCAACAAATTTACGATCGGAACAAAAAGCAAAATCACATACCATTTTGGCCGATTGATGATTTGCATAAGAACAATTCCGTTATAAATTGGGATGAGAGCTTCCCAAGGTTTACGTCCTGCTTTTTGGTAAAGCTTCCAAGTTCCTAAAAAGTGAACTACCTGAACGATTAATAAAAATATAATCCAACCTGTAAATGACATATGTTTTGTTTTTTAGTTTTCCACAGACCTACAAAGAATATTGAAATCTGGGGTTATATCAAAAATAAGTCTGCAAGATATTCAAAAAGTTACAATCCCAATACATCTTTCATTGAGAAAATCCCTTTTTTTCCGATAATCCATTCCGAAGCCATTACTGCTCCGAGTGCAAAACCTTCTCTAGAATGTGCTGTGTGTTTGATTTCGATTTCGTCGATAGAAGATTTGTAATAAACCGAATGAGTTCCTGGAACATTCTCAATCCGTTTGGCTTCAATACCGATGACTTGATTTTGCGTCTTACCCAATTGCCATGAAGTATAATCTGTTTTCTGAATGATTTGATTGGCTAATGAAATAGCTGTTCCGCTTGGAGCGTCCAACTTTTGGGTGTGATGTACCTCTTCCATTTCTACTTTATATTCTGGAAAAGCCTTCATCATTTCGGCCAACTTTTCGTTGAGTAAAAAAAATAAATTCACTCCCAAACTAAAGTTAGAACCGTAGATAAAACTTCCTTGCTTTTTTTGACAAAGATTTACCATCTGTTGGTAATTCTCAAGCCAACCAGTAGTTCCTGAAACAATAGGAATTCCTTGGTTTAAGCATTCTGAAATGTGATGAACTGCACTATCAGGAGCTGAGAAATCAATAGCTACATCTGCTTTTTGAAGTCCATTAAAACTATCGTTAGTGGATTTTTTAAGAACAATTTCATGTCCTCTTTCCAAAGCAATCTTCTCGATTGCTTTTCCCATTTTTCCGTACCCTAAAAGTGCTATTTTCATTAATTCCGTAACAAGTTAGATTGTTTCAGATTAGATTAAACGACCTAAACCTGAATTATTCGTTATGCAAAAACGCTTGTCTGTTAAGCAATGTTTCTTCGTCCTCAACATTATTTTCGTCAGGAACACAACAATCTACCGGACAAACTGCCGCACATTGAGGTTCTTCATGAAAACCTTTACATTCGGTGCATTTATCAGGAACTATATAATAAATATCATCCGAAATAGGAGTTTGAGCTTCGTCTGCATCAACTTCTTCTCCGCTTGGAAGCACAATTTTTCCGCGTAGTTTAGTTCCATCTTTATATCTCCAATCGTCTGCTCCTTCGTATATTGCATTATTCGGACATTCTGGCTCACAAGCTCCGCAGTTGATACAATCGTCAGTGATAATAATTGCCATTTTATATTTTGTTTGAGAGTTTAAGGTTTAAAGTTTCATGTTTTTTGACGAATTAAACCTATTTTTGTGCAAAATTACGAGTAAAACCATTCATAAACAACTAATATGATGTTAGAAAAAACAAAAAAAGCTTTCGTAGAATTAGGTCGGTTTTTAGCTCAATTCAAAGAATACGAAACAAATACGAGTTCTGAAGTATTATTCAACGATTTGTTTTTTAATCGGTTCTTGCATCTTATCGAAGATCAGAAGCATCATAATGGTTGGTTTACAGAAAGTGAAGTTTATTTTTCGATTCAATCTTGGGCAAAGGCATTAACTCAGGATAATCTCGATACTTGGCTTTCTGCTTACGACATCTCTGAAAAGACTCCAAAAACCGTTGGACTTATTTTAGCAGGAAATGTTCCTCTGGTTGGCTTTCACGATTTTTTGAGCGTACTTATTACCGGACATAAAGCCTTGGTAAAAACTTCGTCCAACGATAAACAGCTACTCCCTTTTTTAGCTGAATATCTGGCTCGAGTTGAACCTTCGCTAAACGACCGCATCGAGTTTACAGACCAAAAGCTACAAGGATTTGATGCAGTGATTGCCACAGGAAGCAATAATACGGCTCGTTATTTTGAATATTATTTTAAAGACAAACCAAGTATCATCCGAAAAAACAGAAATTCGGTTGCAGTGCTCAACGGAACAGAAACACACGAGGAGTTGGTAGAATTAGGAAAAGATATTTTTACGTATTTTGGTTTAGGGTGCAGAAACGTGTCTAAAGTTTTTGTTCCGAAAGACTATGATTTTGAAAAACTCTTTCGAGCAATGTACGAATATCGCGACATTATCCATAATCAAAAATACATCAATAATTACGACTACAACAAAGCTGTTTTTTTGATGAGTAATTTTTTGGTTTTAGATAACGGATTCTTGATTTTAAAAGAAGACACTTCTTACTCCTCCCCTATTTCGGCTGTTTTTTATGAATATTATTCAGATTTAGAAAACATCAAAAAACGATTAAGTCAAGACAACGACCTAATTCAGTGTGTTGTCAGCAAAGACCTGATAGAAAACTCAGTAGCATTTGGACAAACACAACTTCCAAAATTATGGGATTATGCTGACAATGTAGATACTGTTGCGTTTCTGAATACTATCTAGGTTTTGTAAATCAACTTATTAAAACTTGTGTAATTCAGGAGTTAGTCAGAAATTTACACTTCAAATTCATTTTAAATGAAAAAACACAATTTTAGTGCAGGTCCATCAATATTGCCTCAAGAAGTATTACAAAAAGCTTCAGAAGCAGTTTTAAACTTTAATAACAGTGGACTTTCACTTATCGAAATATCGCACAGAAGTAAAGACTTTGTTGCTGTCATCGAAGAAGCTCGTAGGTTAGCCCTGGAGCTTTTAGGACTCAAAAACCAAGGCTATCAAGCACTGTTTTTGCAAGGTGGAGCAAGTATGGAATTTTTACGTGTTCCGTATAACCTGATGCATGAAAACGGAAAAGCCTCCTATTTAGATACAGGAACTTGGGCTTTTGGTGCTATTAAACAAGCTAATCTTTTCGGAAAAACCGAGATAGTAGCTTCTTCAAAAGATCAAAATTACAGCTATATTCCTAAGGACTATAAGGTTTCTGCAGATTCAAATTATTTTCATTGTACCAGTAACAACACCATTTATGGAACGCAAATGAATGAATTTCCTGAGCTTGAAATCCCATTGGTTTGCGATATGAGTTCGGATATTTTTTCGAGAACCTTAGATTTCTCAAAATTTGCTTTAATTTATGCTGGAGCTCAAAAAAACATAGGTCCTTCGGGAGTATCACTAATAATCATAAAGGAAGATATCTTAGGAAAAACAAGGAGAGTCATTCCGAATATTTTGGATTATCAAGAGCATATTGCACGAGAAAGCATGTACAACACACCTGCTGTTTTTGCGGTATATACTTCGCTTTTAACTTTGCGATGGCTTAAAGACAAAGGTGGAATTAAAGAAATTGAAAAACAAAATCGTCAAAAAGC
>CAZOQH010000016.1:0-6363 GCA_964581855.1 uncultured Flavobacterium sp. | reverse complement strand
TTAAAAAAGACAACTATTCCATCAAAGTACATCAAGATTGGATGGTGGACTTATATCCTGTTTCGGAAATTGACTTATACATTTATATGGATTTAGAAGATGATTTTACAGAGAACATCAATCTCTTAATCCGAGATTTAGGAACCTCTAATATGACTTTGGACGAAATCGTAAAAAACGAAAGAGCTGATTTAGAAGCGCTTGCCACAATAATATCGTCGGAGCGAATCGTTATTCCGAACAAAGAATACCAAAGAATAGTTATGACTTCACCTTTTTATGGAGAAAATTTAAAGTTTATTCAGCATTATATATTAAAAGACTCACGAGTTTATGTACTTACTTTTACTTCGTTAGAAAGAGATTTTAACCAATACGAAAAAATAGCCGAACAAATAATGCAAAGTTTTACTGTAAATTAATTGACGATTTATTTGTAAATAAAACATTCTAAAATATAATGAAAATATTAGCCAATGACGGAATTTCGCCTAACGGAATTCAACTTTTAGAGAAAAATGGATTTGAAGTAATCACCACCAAAGTAGCTCAGGAACAAGTTGCCAATTATATCAACAAACATAAGATTTCGGTTTTGTTGGTTAGAAGCGCAACCAAAGTTCGCAAAGACATTATTGATAATTGTCCGAGTTTAAAAATTATCGGTCGAGGTGGTGTCGGAACAGACAATATAGATGTTGAATATGCCCTTTCGAAAGGAATTCGAGTGATTAACACACCTTCTTCGTCTTCGGAATCGGTAGCCGAACTCGTTTTTGCACATTTGTTTTCAGGAGTTCGCTTTCTAACGGATTCCAACAGAAATATGCCTTTGGAAGGAGACCTTCGGTTTAACGAACTTAAAAAAAATTATGCTAACGGAGTTGAGCTTCGTGGAAAAACCTTAGGACTTGTAGGGTTTGGTCGCATCGGGCAAGCGGTTGCAAAAATTGCTATCGGACTCGGAATGCGAATACTTCCTACAGATACTTTTGTCAAAAGTTCTACGGTAACTCTAGATTTCTTTGACGGAAAATCAGTTGATTTTACCATTGAAACGGTTTCATTAGATGAAGTCTTATCTCAATCTGATTTTATTTCGGTACATACACCACATCAAAACGAATACCTTATCGGAGATTCGGAATTCGATAAAATGAAAGATGGAGTAGGTTTTGTAAACACCTCAAGAGGCGGAATTGTCAATGAAGTTGCCCTTATCGAAGCCTTAGAGTCAGGGAAAGTTGCTTTCGCTGGTCTTGATGTTTACCAAGACGAACCAACTCCTGCTGTCCAAGTGTTAATGCATCCAAAAATTTCGCTTACACCCCATATAGGAGCTTGTACAATAGAGGCTCAAGACCGAATCGGAGAAGAATTAGCACAACAAATTATTTCGATTTTAAAATAACAAAATGAAGCAAAAACTCATAATAGCTGGAATAATTTTGAGCTGTATACTTTTGTTTTTAACCAACTTAAGTATAGGGTCGGTTGCTATTCCGATAAAAGAAGTTTTTGCTATTTTGATGGGAGAAGAATCTTCAAAACAAACTTGGGAATACATTATTTTAAATTACCGATTGCCCAAAGCAATTGTAGCTATACTGGTTGGGATTGGACTTTCATTAAGCGGACTTTTGATGCAAACTCTTTTTCGAAACCCTCTTGCAGGACCGTATGTGTTAGGAGTAAGTTCTGGTGCAAGCTTAGGAGTAGCCTTTGTAATTTTGGGTTCCGGGTTGGTTCCCGTTTTTATGGCAGATATATTCTTGTCGCATTACGGATTAATTTTGGCTGCTTGCCTCGGAAGTTTTGTAGTTTTACTTTCGGTTTTAGCCGTTTCTCACAGACTTAAAGACACTATGGCTATTCTGATTGTAGGTCTAATGTTTGGAAGTATAACCAGTGCTGTGGTAAGTGTGTTGACATACTTCAGTTCGGCCGAACAGCTCAAAAAGTTTACTCTTTGGAATTTAGGTAATTTAGGAAATCAATCTTGGGAGGCTATACTTTTATTACTTTTAATTACTTTTATAGGTCTCGTATTGAGTTACATCTGTATTAAACCTCTCAATGCGCTACTTTTAGGGGAAAATTATGCTAAAAGCATGGGAATCGATTTTGATAAAACCAAGAATATTATCATCATTGCTACGAGCTTATTAGCCGGATGTATCACTGCTTTTGTAGGACCAATAGCTTTTATCGGATTAGCTGTTCCGCATTTAGCTAAGTTACTTTTTCAGACCTCCGACCACAAAGTTTTATTCTGGGCAACTATTAGCCTTGGAGCTATCGTTATGCTTGTATGTGATACAATTTCACAAATGCCGGGATTTGATTTTGTGCTTCCGATAAATGCAGTTACCTCAATTATTGGAGCACCTATCGTAATTTGGCTTTTGATTAGAAAAAGAAAATTTTAATTTATATAAAAAAAGAGGCTTACTCTTTTGGAATAAGCCTCAATTCATTATTGATTTCTAAAAACTAATTTATCTTCAAAACTATCCAGTAGTATAATACTGTCTGTAGTTATTTTTCCGGAGAGGATTTGCTTTGAAAGTTCGTTGAGTACTTCTCTTTGAACCACTCGCTTTACGGGTCTTGCTCCAAATTCCGGATCGTAACCTTTTTTGGCTAAATAGTCTATCGCTTCAGGAGTTGCATCCAATACAATATGTTGTTGCTCTAGCATTTTAGCTACATTTTTCAACTGAAAATCAACAATCTGACGAATATTGTTCTGCGAAAGCGGAGTGAACATTATAACTTCATCAATACGATTCAGAAACTCAGGTCGTACGGTTTGTTTTAAGAGTCCTAAAATTTCAATTTTAGCTGTTTCGGCTGCGCTTTCCAAATCTCCTCCTGCATTTTCGAATCGCTCTTGGATGATATGTGACCCCATATTCGAAGTCATAATGATTATCGTATTCCTGAAATCAGCCAAACGTCCTTTGTTATCAGTAAGTCTTCCTTCGTCCAATACTTGCAACAAGATATTAAACGTATCCGGATGAGCTTTTTCAATCTCGTCTAATAGCACCACCGAATAAGGTTTTCTACGAACAGCCTCGGTCAATTGTCCTCCTTCGTCATATCCGACATATCCTGGAGGTGCTCCTACCAATCTAGAAACGCTGTGTCGCTCTTGGTATTCGCTCATATCAATACGAGTCATTGCATTTTCGTCATCAAACAGGTATTCGGCTAAAGCTTTTGCTAATTCTGTTTTACCTACTCCGGTTGTTCCTAGGAACAAGAACGAACCAATCGGTTTTTTAGGATCTTGTAATCCTGCTCTACTTCTACGAACTGCATCGGATACAGCAATGATTGCATCCTCTTGACCCACTATTCTTTTATGAAGTTCTTCTTCCAAACTCAAGAGTTTTTCCCTTTCTGATTGTAGCATTTTGGTTACCGGAACTCCAGTCCATTTAGCAACTACTTCTGCAATATCTTCGCTGGTTACTTCTTCTTTGATAAGTGAATTCTCTCCTTGTTGAGCTAATTGTTCTTGTAATTTATCTAGCTCTTCTTGAGCTTGCTTAATTTTTCCGTAACGAAGTTCAGCTACTTTTCCGTAATCTCCATCTCGCTCAGCTCTTTCAGCTTCAGATTTAAAATTTTCGATTTCGATTTTTGTTTGTTGGATGTTATCCACCAAAGTCTTTTCGCTTTGCCATTTTGCAAAAATCTCATTTCGTTCTTCTTTTAAGTTTGCCAAATCCAAACCTAACGATTTGAGTTTGGTTTCATCATTTTCTCGTTTGATTGCTTCGATCTCAATCTCAAGTTGCATGATTTTTCTGTCCAACACATCCAATTCTTCGGGTTTGGAATTGATTTCCATTCGAAGTTTTGAAGCAGCTTCATCCATTAAATCAATAGCCTTATCGGGCAAAAAACGATTGGTAATATATCTTTGCGAGAGCTCTACAGCCGAAATAATCGCTTCGTCTTTTATACGTACTTGATGATGAGTTTCGTATTTTTCTTTGATTCCACGTAAAATCGAAATAGCGCTTTCGGTGTCAGGCTCATCAACTACTACTTTTTGAAATCTTCTTTCCAGAGCTTTATCTTTTTCGAAATACTTTTGATATTCGTCTAAAGTTGTTGCTCCGATAGCGCGAAGTTCTCCACGAGCAAGTGCGGGTTTTAAAATATTTGCTGCATCCATAGCACCTTCACCACCTCCTGCTCCGACAAGCGTATGAATTTCATCTATAAAAAGTACAATATCCCCATCGGCTGAAGTTACTTCTTTTACAACAGACTTTAATCGTTCTTCAAATTCTCCTTTATATTTTGCTCCTGCAATAAGAGCTCCCATATCAAGAGAATACACAATTTTATTTTTCAAATTTTCAGGGACATCTCCTTGAATAATACGATGTGCCAATCCTTCTGCAATAGCTGTTTTACCTACTCCGGGCTCTCCTACTAACATTGGGTTGTTTTTGGTGCGTCTGGAAAGAATTTGCAAAACTCTACGAATTTCTTCATCCCGACCGATTACCGGATCTAGTTTTCGCTCATTGGCAAGTTCATTCAGATTTTTCGCATATTTATTCAGAGCATTATAGGTTTCTTCCTGACTTTGCGAAGTTACTCTTTCACCTTTTCGGATTTCAGAGATTGCACTTTCTAGACCTTTTTCAGTTACCCCTTGATCTTTTAGAATTTGAGAAACTTTTGATTTCGACTTAAAAATTGCTAATACCAGATGCTCAACCGAAACATATTCATCATTCATCTTTTTAGCAATATTCATCGCATCAGTAAGTGTAGTTACAGCTTCTCTAGACAGCATTAAATCTGAACCTTGTGATTTGGCAAAACTAGCCATAGTATTGTCTAAAATCTGTTGGAATAATTCTACATTTACTCCTAATTTTTTAAGCAAAAAAGGCGTCACATTTTCATCAACCTCTAAAATAGCTTTAAAAATGTGTTCGTTTTCAATCTGAGGGTTCTGAAAACCTTGAGCAATTTGTTGTGCTTTACTAATAGCCTCTTGCGATTTAATCGTGAAGTTATTTAGATTCATATTTTTATTTGTTATCGTTATTATTAGTTATATTCTTAATTATTTGCTTATCTTTAAACAACTTTTATTCCGATGTATCTTAAATGTCAAAATGGCTTAAACAGTTTGTTTTGAGAGCATTAAAATGTCAATTTGTCTTAATTAAATTATAAATGGGATTCTTTAACCGACTTTTTAACAGTACTAATCCATCATCACAAAAAGCTTTTGATTGGGTTTTACTTACTGATTTAGAACAATTAGAAGATGTTTTATTACATTCTTACGAAAAACCAATAGTGATTTTCAAACACAGTACTCGTTGTAGTATCAGCAAATTAGCTCTCAACCGATTTGAAAATGATTTTAATTACCCTAAAGAAAAGATAGAACCTTTTTATTTGGATTTGCTTGTTCACAGAGATATTTCGAATGAAATTGCTAGAAGGCTTCAAGTCGAACATCAATCTCCACAAATATTGGTTATTAAAAATGGTAGAGCCATATATTCAACTTCCCACGAAAGTATTGATGCAGGTATTTTAGAACGGTTTGTTTGATGATTTTATCTGATTTTACTACTTTTGAACAAATTATAAATCTATGCTAAAAATAGGCGTTCTCGGAGCAGGACATCTCGGAAAAATACACTTACGATTACTCAATCAATCTGATAAATACGAATTAGTGGGTTTTTATGACCCTAACACAGAAAATGCTCAAAAAGTTGCAGCTGAATTCGGTTACAGAAAATTCGATACTATCGAAGAACTTATCGGAAAGGTCGATGTAGTTGATATTGTTACTCCAACTTTATCCCATTACGATTGCGCAGTAATGGCTATCAAAAAAGGAAAACATATCTTTTTAGAAAAACCCATTTCGAATACTGTTGAAGAAGCTGAAGAAATTATACGTTTAGCTCAAGAATATAACGTAAAAGGTCAGGTGGGTCATGTAGAACGTTTTAATCCGGCTTTTAAGGCTGTAAAAGACAAAATCAACAACCCGATGTTTATTGAAACGCATCGCTTGGCTGAATTCAACCCGAGAGGAACAGATGTTCCGGTAGTATTGGATTTGATGATTCACGATATTGATGCGATTTTGAGTGTAGTGAAATCAAAAGTGAAAGAGGTTCACGCTAGTGGCGTTTCGGTAATTAGTGATTCCCCCGATATTGCCAATGCTCGAATCGAGTTCGAAAATGGTTGTGTAGCCAACGTTACTTCGAGTCGTATTTCGATGAAAAATATGCGTAAAGCAAGGTTTTTTCAAAAAGATGCTTATATCTCGGTAGATTATTTGGATAAGATTTGTGA
>CAZOQH010000015.1:0-25820 GCA_964581855.1 uncultured Flavobacterium sp. | reverse complement strand
GACAAATAAAGTGTGGTTCCGTCTAGATTAAAACTATATCCGGTCGGGACGACAAAAGATACAATCTTTCGAGGCACTCCAAAATTTTCCATATTGCTCATCACTTTTGGTAAAGCAGCATCAGAGCTGGTTGTTGCAAAAGCAATTGATACAGGTTCTTTGATGGCATTTATGAATTTTTTAATCGGAATTTTCCAATATAAAGCTATGGGAAGTAGTACTAGCAAAATAAAAGCAATCAGAGCCATATAAAGCGTGAGCAACAACATAAAAAGATATTTAAGAATATCAATTCCCATGTGTCCGACTGTATATGCCATTGCAGCACCCACTCCAAACGGAGCAAAATACATAATTATATTAGTAAACTTAAACATAGCCTCTGAAAGGCTTTCGGTGAAATCAACCAATGGTTTTCGTTTCTTTTCTTCAACCATTGCCAATCCGATTCCGAATACAACCGAGAAAACTACGATCTGTAATACTTGATTTTCATAGATAGACTTAATGATGTTTTCGGGGAAAATATCTCTGAAAAATGCCAATGTTTTGAATAACCAATGTACGTTTTCCGGAAGGTCCTCCAGCAAAGGTGCGTCTGTGCTTACTACAGTGGTTTGAGGTAAATCTTCGTGTGGAATTTGGCTCATATCAATTCCAACTCCTGCTTTTGTGATATTGATAGCTGCTAGACCGATAAATAGTGCTAAAGTAGTGGCACAATAAAAATAAAGAAGACTCTTCCATGCCATTCTACCTACTTGTTTTAGGTCTGAATGTCCTGCAATTCCGTAAACTAAAGTAGCAAACAAAATAGGTCCTACAATAGTTTTTACAAGCTTAATAAAACCTTGACTCAATGGTTTTAGAGCAATTGCCACATCCGGAAAATCATAACCTAAGAAAACCCCGATTACGATGCTGGTCAAAATCCAGGTTGTTAAATCTTTTCTTCGGATAGCATGAATTACAATTCCTACAATTGCTAATACTCTTGCCCAAAAGAGTGTCTTTTCGGGAATATCTAAGAATAAATTTAAACCATATAATATTGAAGTTATAAATAGTGCTATTAGAGGAAATATCTTAAGGAATTTTTTCATCAATTTTTTGTTTAAAGTGTAAAGTTTAATATTCTATATTAGAATTTTATGCGTTTAGGAGGAAGCATTTTTTTCTTTAAAAAGAAATCCAAGTCCCATACCTCGAAGCATTTTTTTTTCGAACCACCAAAAAAACTTAAATTGACCAAAAATAAATCCTATTGTAACCAACAGGACTTGATAAATAGGAAAAATCGCAATGAGTCGAATAGGAGTAAACCAGTCACCTAAGTCCTCTTTGGTTATTCCTAACCATTCTGTAAAAGGTTTGGATAAATAAGCAGATGCAGAGCCGGTTATAGCAAAAACGATAAAAATAATTGTAAGTTGAAAATTTGAGGTAATTCCCCAACGTTGTTTTAATTTTTCCATAATCAAAAGAGCAAGGAGTTACAAAGGTATTTTTTTTCGTAGAAAAACCAAACAAAAAGATTTCCTTTAGTACGATATGACCTTAATCATAAGAATAATTAGCCATATATTTTTACATTTGCAAAGATGCTTGTTTAAACTTATCAGAATGAAGCCACAAATAGATTTAGATTTACTTTTATCGTTTGGAGCCGTTTTTAAAGAATGTGAAAAAGGAGACATTCTTTTTTCAGAAGGTGATAAAGCCTATAATTATTATCAGGTGGTTAGTGGAAGTGTAAAGATGTTTAATACAAATGATGACGGAAAAGAATTTACCCAAGGTTATTTTTCGGCTGGGCAAAGTTTTGGAGAACCGCCTTTGTTTATAGACGAAAGATATCCTGCTTCTGCCATGGCTTTTCAGCATTCAGAAGTTGTAAAACTTTCTAAAGATAAATTTTTAAACATTCTGGAAGAATTTCCTCAGGTTCAAAAGCAATTTTTAGAGCTAATGGCTCGAAGAATATATAGCAAAGCTACTTCTTCTAAGGATATTATAAATCAAAAACCTGAATTTAGGATTGAAGCTTTTTTGCAGTCTTGTAAGAAAAGTGACGAAAAGGAGTTAATTCCGTTTACTCGTCAAGAAATAGCTAATTTTACCGGACTTCGAGTCGAAACAGTTATTCGTACGCTTTCGAAAATGAAGAAGAAAAACATTGTAGATATCATAAATCATAAAATTTATTTCTGATGCGTTTCAAGATTGATTTGTGGTTAAAAATTTCGTTGATAAACCTCTTTTTAGTAGCGCTTTTAGGAGCGTTGATGCGTTATAAAATAGGTTTTGATTTTCCTTTTTTTGTTCAAAAACACCTCTTGCATTCTCATTCTCATTTTGCTTTTTCGGGTTGGATCAGCCACACGTTGATGGTATTGATGATTTATTTTTTAAAAAATAAATCCATCAAATTTTCCCAATCAAAATATAGTAATCTTATAATTGCCAACCTTGTTTGTTCGTATGGTATGTTAGTGTTTTTTATCATACAGGGTTATGCTTTTTGGTCTATATTATTTTCTACTTTATCCATTTTTGTCTCTTATATATTTGCTTATGTTTTTTATAAAGATTTGAACAAGATTTCATTCGGATTATCAAAAAAATGGTTTCAAGGAGCACTTCTTTTTTATATATTATCTTCTATTGGTACTTTTTTCTTGGCCTATACACTTGCTTCGGGTAATTTTTTATATAAACCGTATTTATCTTCGATTTATTTTTATTTACATTTTCAATACAACGGTTGGTTTTTATTTGCTTGTATTGGTTTATTGCTAAATTTTATTCAACCAAAAGCTTTTTATAATAAACCGCTTACTATTGCTTTTTGGTTACTTTTCATCTCCACCATAATTACTTACTTATTATCAGTTTTATGGCTTGATTTGCCTCAATGGCTATACTTTATGGCTGTTTTATTTTCTGTAATTCAGTTTTTAGTATGGATAGGTATGCTTGTAATCTTCCGAAAAGAAAACAAGTTACTAAAAGCACAACCGCTTTTTTTGTGGAGAATTCTAAAGCTTACAGCATTTTGTCTTACGCTAAAATTTATTTTTCAGCTACTTTCGGTAATTCCGTCGCTTAATCAGTTTGTATTCGGAATTCGGACTATAATAATTGCTTATTTACACCTTGTTTTATTGGCAATTATTACTCCATTTTTATTGTATTATATCTATGCTAACAAGCTTTTACCTTTAAATAAATCAATTAAAAACGGTATAATCTTGTTTTATATTGGGATTTTCATGAATGAATTAGTTTTAGGCATACAAGGAATGTCTGCCTTTGGATATATTCTTGTTCCGAAAATTAACGTCGTATTATTTGGTGTGGCTTTCCTCTTAATGATTTCGATAGGATGGGTGGCTTTTCAAACCTTAAGAAATAGAGATTTAAAATAATTTTATTTTTTTCGACTCGAAAAATAAATTCCTATCAAAATAATTATAGCTCCCGTAATTTGAATATAATGCAATCTTTCATCATCTAAAACTCCCCATCCAAAAGCAATTATGGGAATTAGATAAGTAGTTGAAGAGGCAAATACTGGAGATGACATTTGAATAAGTTTATAGAAAAGAAGACTTGCCAATCCGGTACTACAAATACCTAAAATTGTTGTATAAAAAACAGCCCATTGAGTGTCTGTGTTGTTTATATGACTAAAAAAATCTGTTGTTGACAACATAATTGAAGCTAAAAACAATAGAAAAAAGAAATTTCCCATGGCAATTTGCATAGGAGTGAGGTCAGACAAAAACTTTTTAACCCAATTTATATTGATTGCATAAAATATACATGCTATAATTGCCAACAAAGCATACCAATAATTTTGATTCGGATGTAAACTGGCTCCGCTAAAAATCAATAATAAACAGCCCATAAAACCTATTGTAACACCAAAATACTGCCTTCTTTGAGAAGCGATTTTAAACAAAACTGCTCCGATAATCAACGTAAATAAAGGAGTAAGAGCATTAATAATTGAGCTAATAGTAGAATCAATTTGGGTTTGAGCATAAGCAAAGAGATAAGCAGGGAAAAATATTCCGAACAAAGCCGAACAAAGCACATATTTCCATTTGTGTTTCGGAATTGTAAAAGCGTGTTTGCCCTTAATCATAAGCATTACGGCTGAGGCAGAAATTAATCTGACACTTCCGAGTTCTATAGGATCTAAAGCGTTTAATCCTTTTTTGATAAGAATAAATGAACTCCCCCAAACAATTGCCAAGATTGCCAAAATTATCCACTTAGATTCCTTCATAATAACGATGAGATAAAAATTTCTGCAAAATTCAGGTATTTTAAGAACATAATAATGATTTTTAAGTTATATTTGTTCCTAACGAATTTAAAGGATTGAATATCATTATGAAAACAAAACAGATTTTATTATTTGCTCTTGCAGGAATGTTTTTTGTAGCTTGTAAAGATTCTTCTACTGCTACAACCCAAACACATCAAGACCAAGAAGTTAAGCCTGAAATATTGGCTGAAAATCTTCAAACAGCAAGTTTTACTATTGACGGTATGCACTGCGAGTTTGGTTGTGCTAAAGGAATCGAGAAAAAATTAGCAAAACTCGAAGGAATTAAATCAGCATCTGTTGACTTCGAAACCAAACAAGCTAAAATTGAATATGACGCAACAGTACATACACCACAGGTTTTAGCTCAAGTAGTTGAAACAATGAGTGATGATTATGAAGTATCTAATATAAAATCGTCTTCTGATCAATCTTTTTTATATTTTGACCCGGAGCAAAAGAAAGAAAAAAAATCTAAGAAGTCTAAAAAAGAAAAAACTAAAACCGAAACTTCAACCTCTACAGACAAATCCGCTGAAAAAAAGAAAGGATGTTGTTCTGGAAAGAGTTCGTGTGGTTCAAAATCCAAATCAGGTAATATATAACTTTTGAAATACGTGATATAAAATGAAAAAAGTAAAATTATTCGTATTGCCTTTGGTTTTAATACTTGTTTCGGTAGCTTGTAAGCAAGAACCTAAAACAGTCGAAGAAGAAGTTGTAAAAGAAGAAGTAGCTAACATAGAGCAAGCTCCACAAGCATTAGGCTATAAAATAGGAGATGTAGCTACCGACTTTTCACTTATAAACATTGATAATCAAAAAGTTTCTTTAGCAGATTATACTGAAGCAAAAGGATTTATTGTTATCTTCACCTGCAACCATTGTCCGTATGCGGTAGCTTATGAAGATAGAATTATCGGATTGGACAAAAAATATAAAGAATTAGGTTTTCCGGTTATTGCTATAAATCCGAATGATCCGGTTAAACAACCTGAAGACAGTTTTGAAAACATGGTAATTCGTGCCAAACAAAAAGGATTCACTTATCCGTACTTGTTAGACGAAGGACAAGAAATTTATCCGCAATATGGAGCTACAAAAACACCTCATGTATTTGTGCTTCAAAAAATGGATGGAAAAAACATAGTACAATACATCGGTGCAATTGATGATAATTATGACGATGCAGCTGGAGTTACCGAAAAATACGTAGAAAATGCAGTTGATGCTCTTTTAGCAGGTGATGAAGTAACTGTTAAAGAAACTAAAGCTATTGGATGTACTATTAAAGTAAAATAATATTTAGTTGCCATAACTTAAACAAGGAAACACCACTAATAAAATATTTCATTAGTGGTGTTTTCGCATATTATAGCAACATCAATAGTTTATAAAAAAACAAATTTTCTTTTTTCTTGATCAAACCACACGGCTTCTTTCGAAAATAATTGGTCAAAAACTCCTTTTTCAATAAGATTATCTGGAGTGTCTTTCTGAACCTTTTCGGGTGTCATTACGATAATCTCGTCACAAAAATCTATGGCAAGATCTATGTCGTGTGTTGAAAATATGATACTTTTCTGAGCTTGTTGTGATAGCTTTTGGAGCAGTTTAAATACAGATATCTTGTGCAATAAATCCAAATGCGTAGTAGGTTCGTCAAGAATTATAATTTCGGTATCTTGAGCCAAAGCACGAGCTATCATAACTTTTTGGAGTTGTCCGTCACTGAGTTCGAAATGTTTTTTATCGGCTAACGATTCAATTTGTGTCAGCTCAATGGCTCTTTCGGTTTTTTCTTTGTCGGTAGCTGATAATTTTCCTATCCAATTGGTGTAAGGCTGTCTACCCAAGGCCACAAGTTCGAAAACCGATAAATTGCTAGGAGGAAGTTTTTCGGTCAAAACCACACTTATATACTGAGCGCGTTCTTTCGAAGAAATTTCGTTAATATTTTTACCGTCCAAAAAAACGGTTCCATTAAATGCTTTTTCGAATCCCAAGATGGTTTTGAGCAAGGTAGATTTACCAATTCCATTAGCTCCGACTAATGCGGTGAGTTTTCCTTTTCCGAGGCTTAAATCAATGTTTTGGGCAACAATTACCTCTGATTTTTGGGTTTTATAACCAATGCTAAGGTTAGATATTTTTAGGATAGGATTCATTTTTCAAAAATACAAAAAAGTATTTAGTATTGTATTGACAGTATTCAAGTAGAGCAGTAAATTTCTGAATACTGAACAGTAAAATATGTATATTTGCTCTTCTAAATCGAAAAAATTGAGCCTTTACAAAAGTCTTTTTAAGCAAACTACTATTTACGGATTGGCTACAGTTCTGCCAAGAATGCTCTCTTTTCTATTGGTTAGATTATACACTGACAAACTCGAAAATGCAAGCGATTACGGAGTAGTAACTATCGTTTTTGCATGGTTGGTTTTTATGAATGTTGTTCTTTCGTACGGAATGGAAACTTCGTTCTTTAGGTTTTATAATTCTGAAAATAACAAGAAAAAGGTAATTCAAACTTCAACTATTTCTATTTTTTGCACCTCAATATTATTTCTGATTATTGCGCTTATTTTTAAAAATGACATTGCTTACAATTCTTGGATAAACGTTGATGTAGAATATGTTACATACGCTATTTGGATTTTAACTTTAGATGCTCTTACCGTTATTCCATTTTCTAAACTTCGGATAAATCAAAGACCTGTGATTTTTGCTTTTGTTAAGATTGCTAATACGCTTATAAATCTTTTGTTGAATATCTTTTTTATAATTTACCTCCCTAGTATTGCTCAATCAAGTCCTGACGGAATTTTTGCTTCTATATATATCGAAAACTTCCAAGTTGGGTATATTTTTGTATCCAATCTTATTGCAAGTTTACTCACTCTACTTTATTTCCTTCCGCATTATATCAAAATAAAGTGGGAGTTTGACGTGGCACTCTGGAAAAAAATGATGCGATACAGCCTTCCGATTTTGGTTGCAGGAATTGCGTTTGCCATTAACGAGCATTTTGACAAAATTCTCTTAGAGAAAATTCTTCCAGAGAATATTGCCAAACACGAAGTCGGTGTATATGGAGCTTGTTACAAGCTCGGACTTTTTATGATACTTTTTGCGACCGCTTTTCGCTTGGGAATCGAACCTTTTTTCTTTAGTTATTCTAAAAATGAAAACGCTCCGAAAACCTATGCCAATATTACCAAGTATTTTGTAGTTTTTGGTTCGTTAATCTTACTCGGAGTAATTGTTTTTTCGGATATTTTAAAAATGATTATGATTCGGAATACCGCTTACTGGGAAGCCATGAAGGTCGTGCCACTCATTATCTTGGCAAATTTCTTTTTAGGAATTTATCACAATTTATCGGTTTGGTACAAACTTACAGACCGCACTAAAATGGGCGCTTATATTTCGATTATAGGAGCCGTATTAACTCTGGTCTTAAACTTTAGCTTAATTCCTAAATATTCGTACATGGGCTCAGCGATAGCCACTTTGGTAGCTTACGGAAGTATGATGGCTATCTCTTATTTTCTTGGAAAAAAATACTATTATATTCCGTATGACATGAAAAAAATCGGAATTTACTTAACGACTTCTATTTTACTTTCATACGTTTATTTTTACCATTTCAGAGAAAATTATTTTGTAGGCATAACCTTTATTGCTTTATTTTCGGTAGCTATATATTTTATGGAAAAAAATACTTTTAAAGCTTTTTTAAAAAAATAATTATGAAAATCAACATCATCAACAAATCAAATCACGAATTGCCAAAATACGAAACCGTAGCTTCTGCAGGAATGGACTTAAGAGCTAATCTTTCGGAATCTATTACCTTAAAGCCTTTTGAGAGAACCTTAGTTAAAACCGGTCTTTTTATAGAGCTTCCAGTAGGATATGAGGCTCAAGTAAGACCGAGAAGCGGGTTAGCACTCAAAAAAGGAATTACCGTTTTAAATTCTCCAGGAACTATAGATGCGGATTATAGAGGTGAGATAGGAGTGATTTTGATTAACTTATCTGATCAGGATTTTATTATCGAAAACGGAGAGCGAATTGCACAATTGGTTATTGCAAAATACGAGCAAGCGGAGTTTATTGAAGTAAACGAACTTTCGGAAACTTCTAGAGGTGCTGGAGGTTTCGGAAGTACAGGTGTTTAAGCTAACTAGATGAATTCAGATTTTAAAACATACTTAAACCTAAATGCGAATCTTTCGGAACAACAATACTCCGAAACCATAAAAGGTTTGCAAATTAAAAACATCAAAAAAGGGGAGTTCCTGCTTCGCTCTGGTGAAATTTGTATGTATATTTTTTTCGTAAACAAAGGATTACTTCGCTCATATACGATTGATAAAAGCGGAAAAGAACACATCATACAATTTGCCTCCGAAGGATGGATGATAACCGACAGAAGCAGCTCTTTTTTTAATGAATCGTCAGATTTATACATTGATGCCATTGAAGACTCTGAAGTATATTTTTTAGACGAATCTTTCTTGCAAAAGTTATCATGTTTAAGCCCTGAATTTATCAAAAATAACACACAAGCTTTGCATAATCACATTCGAAACTTACAAGATAGGGTAAATATGCTGTTAGGTGCGACTGCAGAAGAAAGGTATTTAAAATTTATTAAAATGTATCCGAATATTTTAGCTCGGATTCCTCAATGGATGGTAGCTTCTTATTTAGGAATTACACCAGAGTCATTAAGTCGAGTACGAAAACAGTTGACTAAAAAGAGCTAAACCGTACTTTGGTTTGCCTAACTTTTTTTCTTTTTTTTAATGTCTCCTATGTTTTTATTAAATCCGTATGGACAATGTCTGCAACCGCTTTTACAGCAATAACCACGCTTTAAATGATATTTTTCGGTGAAACATTTATATCCCTCCGGAGTGTAATAAAAATCTTCTCCTTCTTTTAGGTTATTTGGGTTTAATTCATCTTTCATGCAGGCAAAAATAAGCAAAACATTTGGAGTTTTAAATCAAACAAAAAACCATACATTTTATATAAGAAAAGGTTAAATCCATCAAAAAATGGAATATTTTTTGTTAGCTTTACCTTGTTAAAACAAGAACAATGCGCTATTACATTCTCTTTATATTTATTCTCATCTCTTTTAATGGTTTAGCACAGCCCTTTGAAACAACAAAAACTGTTGAAATGGGAGTACAGCCTCAACCGGATGAAAATCAAATAGAAGTTAGGCCCATCGTTCAAGATAAAACACCCTCACTTTCTGATTTTGAATCAAACGAATTGCCTCAACCAAATTTTACCAAAACAGACGGAAAAAGTATTTTTGAAAAACCCGAGTTTAAACTTCCGAATGAAGGAATAGCCGACAGAATAAACAAAAGCTTTCAGTCGGAAGACAGACAAAACCTAGAAGAATTTAAACGGAATCAATATTTTGGAGACTTCATAACCAATTCTAACTATATAAAATTGGTATATCGAGATCATTTGGCTTTTGACGGAGACCGTGTTCAAGTAGTGATGAACGGAAAAATTATTGCTTCCAATATTTTGCTCGAATCCTCCTATAAACACCTCATTATTGATTTAAACATCGGATTCAATAAAATAGAAATTATAGCTTTAAACCAAGGTACTTCAGGACCAAATACGGCCGAATTTCAGGTTTATGACGATAAAGGAGAACTCATAAACAGCAACCAATGGGAGTTGGCAACAGGCTATAAAGGCACTATTATTCTAACTAAACAGGAATAATTTTTTACTCAAAACGAATGACAAATAATAAGAATACTACTACTTGGCTCAATGATTTTCAATTGAATCATCCTTTGATTATAGCAGGTCCTTGTAGCGCAGAAACCGAGGAACAAGTTCTAAAAATAGCACACGAACTAAAAAAGTCAGATGTTTCTATCTTTAGAGCGGGAATTTGGAAACCAAGAACCCGTCCGGGAGGATTCGAAGGAGTCGGAGCTATTGGGCTCAAATGGTTACAAAAAGCCAAACAAGAAACAGGACTTTTGTTGGCTACTGAGGTCGCAACCAAAGCTCACGTAGAATTAGCTCTAGAACATGATATAGATGTATTGTGGATTGGAGCTAGAACTACTGTAAACCCTTTTGCAGTACAAGAAATTGCAGAAGTCTTAAAAAATACGGATAAAATTGTGCTGCTAAAAAATCCAGTAAATCCAGATTTATCACTTTGGATAGGAGGGTTAGAAAGACTCTACAATGCTAATATCAAAAAACTAGGAGTAATCCACAGAGGATTTTCGACTTACGAAAAAACTAAATACCGCAATAATCCAGAATGGCAGATTGCTATCGAAATGCAGAGTAGATTTCCAAACTTGCCTATGATTTGTGATCCTTCGCACATCACAGGGAACCGAAATATGGTTGCTCAAATCGCACAACAGGCTTTAGATTTAAACTATAACGGTTTGATGATCGAAACACACATTGATCCTGATAAAGCATGGAGCGATGCAGCTCAGCAGGTAACACCAGACTCGTTAAAATTTATTCTGAAAAACCTGAGAGTCAGAAAAGAAACTGACCAAGACTTTAAATTCACTTCCGAACTTTCTAAACTTCGAACTCAGATTGATGAAACAGATGAAAAAATTCTTGAAATTTTAGGAAAAAGAATGAAGGTTGTCGAGAAAATAGGAAACCTTAAACGAGAAAAAAACGTAGCAATTCTTCAACCGCAACGCTGGAATGAAATTTTGGATAAAATGCTGATAATCGGTCAAGAAAAAGGACTTAATCAAGATTTTATCGTACAGCTTTTTAAAGCAATTCATCAAGAAAGCATCCAACATCAAGGCAAGATAATCAATGAATAGATAATCACACAAAAGGAGATTCTTATTCGCGCATAAGGTCTGTTTTTTATTCTATTAAAAATTGTACTTTTGCACTTTAATTTTTCATAAAAATAACACAACCTTATAATTATGAGTATCATTATCAAAATTCACGCACGACAAATTTTAGATTCAAGAGGAAATCCAACTATTGAAGTAGATGTAATTACCGAAAACGGAGTGCTCGGAAGAGCTGCTGTACCAAGCGGAGCTTCAACCGGAGCTTATGAGGCGGTAGAGCTTAGAGACGGAGGAAAAACTTTTATGGGAAAAGGAGTTCTAAAGGCAGTCGAAAACGTGAATACAAAAATTGCAGAAGCACTATTAGGAGTTTCTGTTTTTGAACAGAACCTTATTGATCAAATAATGATTGATTTGGACGGAACACCAAACAAAGCAAATCTGGGTGCAAATGCTATTTTAGGAGTTTCGTTGGCTGCTGCTAAGGCCGCTGCTAATGAACTTGGATTGCCTCTTTATAGATATGTAGGAGGAGTAAGCGCCAATACGCTTCCGGTTCCGATGATGAACATTATAAATGGCGGATCGCATTCTGATGCTCCGATTGCTTTTCAGGAGTTTATGATTATGCCTGTAAAAGCAACTCATTTTACCGAAGCCATGCAAATGGGAACGGAGATTTTTCATCACCTGAAAAAAGTATTACACGACCGTAATTTGAGTACTGCAGTAGGGGATGAAGGAGGTTTTGCTCCAACCTTAAATGGTACTGAAGACGCTTTGGATTCTATCAAATTAGCTGTCGAAAATGCAGGCTATACTTTCGGAGATGATATTATGATTGCTTTAGATTGTGCAGCATCAGAGTTTTATACCAACGGAAACTACGACTACACTAAATTTGAAGGAGATAAAGGAAAAATACGCTCCTCTACAGAACAGGCCGATTATTTAGCAGAATTGTGTGCGAAATACCCTATTGTTTCTATTGAAGACGGAATGGATGAAAACGATTGGGAAGGATGGAAATACCTAACCGAAAAAATAGGACAGAAAGTGCAGTTAGTCGGAGATGACTTGTTTGTTACAAACGTAGAGCGACTAAAAAAAGGAATTGATACCAGTACGGCTAATTCTATCCTTATCAAAGTGAATCAAATCGGAACTTTAACCGAAACGATTGCAGCAGTAAATATGGCTCACAATGCGGGATATACTTCGGTTATGTCGCACCGTTCAGGAGAAACCGAAGATTACACTATTGCTGATTTGGCAGTTGCTTTAAACTGCGGACAAATTAAAACCGGTTCTGCTTCTCGTTCTGACAGAATGGCAAAATACAATCAATTGCTCAGAATTGAAGAAGAATTAGGAGATGTAGCTTATTATCCTCAAGCCAAAGCATTTAAAGTAAAAAGATAATTTATCCATATAAATGCGATAAAAATGAACGAATTGCAACTCATAGAAAGAGCAGTCCAAGATAATTCTTGGGTTGCTTTTCTTTTTATCGGTTGCTTTCTATTAATTGTAATTCTTAAATCTGTTTTCGAAAAACAATTTAATGACTTTACAGGTCTTATTTACACTGATAAATATATTAAGTTGTATAGTGAAGGAAATCTGAGTTGGTTTTCGATGATACTGATATTTTTACAACTGGTATCTTACTCTTTGTTTATTCAAATCGTACTTTCTAACTTAGGTTATGTCCAAAAGCATAGTTTTGTTTATTTTGCTCAAATCTTTATTTTTTTATTATTTTTTATATCACTAAAGTATTTAGTCGAAAAAAGTATTGCTAGATTGTTTGGAATTCAGGATTTTTATAATCGTTTTTTATTTCAAAAAGCATCTTACAAAATGTATTTAGGGTTAGGATTATTGTTTTTAACCTTTATATTATATTATCTTAACTCCTTTCCGGATAGCCTAACGTATTTATTGATAGGCATTTTCTTGATTTTAAACTTTGTTTTTTATTTAATTTCTTGCAGAATCTTCCAAAAAGAAATTATAAGTAATTTGTTTTATTTTATTTTGTATCTTTGCACACTTGAAATAGCACCGTACTATTTTACGTATTATTGGCTCACAAAATATTGATTTAAGTATATGGCTCTTGAAAAAGTAAAATCAATTTTGGTTTCACAACCTGAACCGAAAGCAGAAAATTCTCCTTATTTTGATTTACAAAACAAACACAAAATAAAAGTAGATTTTAGACCTTTTATTCATGTAGAAGGCGCTACGGCTAAAGATGTGAGGAGTCAAAAAATTGACTTAAATAACTTTAGTGCGATTATTCTTACCAGCAGAAACGCTATCGACCATTTCTTTAGAGTAGCAGAAGAGATGCGCTATAAAGTTCCGGAAGATTTAAAATATTTCTGCCAATCAGAAGCTATTGCTTTCTATCTTCAGAAATATGTAGTTTACCGCAAGCGCAAAATATACGTAGGTCAAAAAGAATTTGCTGACTTGGCACCGCTTATTAAAAAATATAAGACTGAGAAATTTTTACTTCCTGCCTCCGATCAACTTAATTTTGATATTCCTCAAACCTTGGATAGCCTTGGAGTGAATTGGACAAATGGTGTTTTTTACAAAACGGTGATGAGCGATTTATCAGACTTAAAAGACGTGTATTACGACATCTTAGCATTTTTTAGTCCTACCGGAATCAAATCTTTGTTTAAAAACTTTCCTGACTTTAAACAGAATAATACAAGAATCGCTGTTTTCGGTCCCACAACCCTCAAAGAAGCAGAAGAACACGGATTGAGAATTGATATTTTTGCTCCTACACCCGAAACTCCTTCAATGACGATGGCTTTAGAAAAATATGTTACGGCAGCAAATAAAGGAAAATAATACCTTATTATTGTAGCTCAACTCTATTTTTAAATTTATCTTTAAGCCTTTGGTCGTGAGTTACTATAACTAACGAAGCATTGTATTGCTGAGAAAGAGTAGATAGTAAATCAGATACTATTTCGGCATTTTCATCGTCTAAACTTGAGGTTGGTTCATCTGCTAATAAAACAGTAGGTTCATTAATTAAGGCTCTGGCAATAGAAACTCTTTGTTGTTGTCCAATACTGAGTTCACTAGGCTTTTTGTGCATATGCTCTTGTAATCCAAGTTGATTTAAGAGCTGTTTAGCTTTTTCGACTTTTTGTTCTTTGTTTGATAACCAAGAACTCAAAACAATATTTTCTAAAACAGAAAGCGCCCCAATAAAATGAGATTGTTGCAAAACCAACCCGATATGCTGACCTCTAAATTGGTCTAATTCGCGGTCTGAAAGGCTGTCGATAGAAGTTTCTCCTATAATAACTTTTCCTGATTTGGGTTTTAAAATCCCTGATAATATATGAAGTAATGTAGTTTTTCCTGTACCTGACTTTCCGGTTATCAGAAGAGTCTGTCCTGATTTACATTCCACATCAGGAAAATTAAAATCTAAATTCGGATAAGAAAAATGAACATCTTTTGTAGCAATCATAGTGGAAATTTTGGTGGACAATTTAACGATTTTATCTTTAAAATAAAATGATTCCAAAAATATAGTATAAAAGCTATTTTTTATTTAAAGAAAAGTTATATTTTTGCACCTCTTAAAATATTGAATTGAATTATGGCAACGTATAACAAAAGAGGATACAAAGCACCTAAACCGAAAGACGAGAAAAGCGAGTTTGATCAATTGGATAAAATTTCTGAACAAGATAGTACAACAGCAGAAGTTTTTAATACGCTCGATACCGGAGCAAACAAAATAGAGACTTGGATTCAAGATAATCAAAAACTACTTGTTGGAATTATCGGAGGACTTGTTTTGGTAGTAGGAGCATATTTTGCTTATGATAGATTTGCTGTTGAGCCTAAACAGGATAAAGCAGTAAACGAAATGTATCAAGCTCAAAAATATTTTGAACAAGCAACAAATGGGGTTGCAAGTGATTCTCTTTATAACTTGGCATTGAATGGAGGAGAAGGAAAACTAGGTTTCCTTAAAATTATAGAGCATTACAAAGGAACAGATGCAGCTAATCTAGCTCATTATTATGCAGGTATTTCGTATTTGAACCTACATAAGTATAAAGAAGCTATTGCACATCTCGAAAAATTTAAATCAGATGACCAATTTGTAGGTCCTTTGGCTATTGGAGCTATCGGAGATGCTTTTGCTCAAAATAATCAATTAGAAGAAGCATTAGGCTATTACGAAAAAGCATTTGCTGCTAAAAATAATGATGTAACTACTCCGAGATTTTTATTAAAAGCAGCTCATGTGTCTTTAGCTCTTGGTAAAAAAGAAAAAGCTTTGCAGTATTTTACAAGAATTCAAAATGAATTTGGAGCAACAACCGAAGCACAAGGCATTGACGCTTATATCGGGCTTGCTCAATAAAATATAAATTAAAAGAGAAAGCAATCTATCTACTTCATCTTTGATTGCTAGATTTTAAAATTATTATGGCAACTGAAAATAAAAATTTATCAAATTACGATAAATCAACAATCCCAAACACGAACGGACTTCGGTTTGGGATTGTTGTTTCGGAATGGAACGAACAAATTACAAACGGACTTCTTCAAGGTGCCCTCGAAGCACTAGTTGATAATGGAGTTGACGAACAAAATATCGTTAAATGGAAGGTCCCGGGAAGTTTTGAGCTCATTTACGGATGCAAAAAAATGGTCGAAACTCAACAGGTAGATGCAGTAATTGCAATCGGTTGTGTGATACAGGGAGAAACTAAACACTTCGATTTTGTATGTGAAGGAGTTACCCAAGGAATTAAAGAACTGAATATTCTGTATGATATTCCCGTGATTTTTTGTGTTTTGACCGACAATACACTTCAACAATCTATAGATAGAAGTGGAGGTAAGCACGGAAACAAAGGTACAGAAGCAGGAATTACAGCTATCAAAATGGCTGATTTAAGAAGAAAAGCTTAATCATACACGCTAAGGTACTTCGATAGCAAAAATAAAAAAATATCAGTATAAGTACAACAGCAAAGAATTCTAAAATGAGCTTGGATTAAATGTACACGACTTCCATTTTAGGCAATGTTTCAAAGTTAATGATAACCACATTTGAAAATCGCAACTATCTGATAATAAATCAGAAACAAATAATAAGTTTATAAATCGAGAGCAGGCATTGTCCTGCTCTTGGTTGTTTTAACCAAAAGTACTCCAGAACAAGAATCTACAATCGAAGGTCAATTATGATAGAAAAAATCTTAATGCTTAAATAGTTTTAGTAAAATAGTTGTAAAACATATTTTCATTATAGAATTAGTTTCTCATATATCTTTCAACAAAAAGCCGTTTCTAAAGTTAGAAACGGCTTTGAATATATATTAAGTTTCAAATAGAAAAGATTAACTCACATCTACAGTTCTTTCTGAAGCTAATTTCAGATACGTTCCGTTGGTTAGTTTTTCTCTAATAGCTTCAAAAGCTTCCAAAGTTTGATTGATATCTTCTAAGGTATGTGAAGCAGTCGGAATCATTCTTAGTAAAATTATTCCTTTAGGAATTACCGGATAAACTACGATTGATAAGAAAATTCCATAATTTTCACGCAAATCATTTACCATCATCATTGCCTCAGGAATACTTCCGTTAAGGTAAACTGGAGTCACACAAGTATTGGTGTCTCCGATGTTAAATCCTCTTTCTTTTAATCCGTTTTGAAGTGCATTCACATTTTCCCAAAGTTTATCCTTAAGCTCAGGCATCGAACGCAACATATCTAAACGCTTTAAAGCTCCAATAGTTTGAATCATCGGAAGTGATTTAGCAAACATTTGTGAACGTAAGTTGTATTTAAGATAATCAATAATATCTTGGTCTGCTGCTACAAATGCTCCAATACTTGCCATTGATTTAGCAAAAGTAGAAAAATATACGTCAATTTGATCTTGTACTCCTTGCTCTTCTCCGGCTCCGGCTCCTGTTTTTCCGAGGGTTCCAAATCCGTGTGCATCATCCACTAATAAGCGGAAGTTGTACTTTTGTTTAAGAGCACAAATTTCTTTTAATTTTCCTTGTTGTCCTCTCATCCCGAAAACTCCTTCAGTAATCAACAGAATTCCTCCTCCGGTTTCTCCAGCTACTTTTACAGCACGTTGAAGGTTCTTCTCGATACTTTCCATATCATTGTGCTTATAAGTAAAACGCTTTCCGTGATGCAAACGTACTCCATCAATAATACAAGCATGAGAATCTACATCGTACACAATTACATCATTTTTACTCACCAATGCATCAATAATAGAAACCATTCCTTGATAACCGAAATTCAATAAATAAGCAGCTTCTTTTTGTACAAAAGCAGCTAATTCATTTTCTAATTGCTCATGAATATGAGTATGACCACTCATCATTCGAGCTCCCATCGGATACGCTGCACCATATTGTTGAGCGGCTTCTGCATCCACTTTTCTTATTTCAGGATGATTAGCCAATCCTAAATAATCGTTTATACTCCAGTTCAGGATTTCTTTTCCATGAAACTTCATTCTCGGTCCAAGCTCTCCTTCCAACTTCGGAAATACATAATACCCTTCTGCTTGAGAAGCCCATTTACCTAGAGGACCTTTGTTTTCATGAATCCTTTCAAACAAATCTTTTACCATAATTCAAATTGTTTATTTTCTTTTATTCAAAAACTGAAATTCGGTGCAAATGTAACAAAAACATACCAATACAGATTCTTTATTACAGATATTTTTGGAATAGCATATAACAAACTCAATTTGCACTATAGACAAATATATAATAAAATAAAAATTAAATTTTTTGTTCTCTTTAATAAATCCTATTTTTGCAGTTGGTAATGACTAACCAAACCTAAAAATCTAATTGAATTCAATTCGCTATGATGAAAGAAATCACGAAAGAAGTTTACCTAAAGTGGTACGAGGATATGTTATTCTGGAGAAAGTTCGAAGACAAATTAGCTGCTTTGTACATCCAGCAAAAAGTAAGAGGATTCCTACATTTATACAATGGACAGGAAGCTGTTTTGGCAGGAGCTTTACACGTAATGGATTTGTCAAAAGACAAAATGATCACTGCTTACCGTAACCACGTTCAGCCTATCGGAATGGGAGTAGACCCTCGTAAAGTAATGGCAGAACTTTTAGGAAAAGCAACTGGAACATCACAAGGATTAGGTGGCTCAATGCATATTTTTTCTAAAGAACACGGATTTTATGGAGGTCACGGAATTGTGGGTGGTCAAATTCCAGTAGGAGCAGGAATTGCTTTTGCTGATAAATATTTTGAAACAGGAGGAGTTACTCTAACTTATTTTGGAGACGGAGCAGCTCGTCAAGGTTCACTTCATGAAGCCTTTAACATGGCTATGCTGTGGAAACTTCCGGTAGTATTTATTTGTGAAAATAATGGATACGCTATGGGAACTTCTGTAGAAAGAACAGCTAATCATACAGAAATCTGGAAACTCGGAAAAGGATACGAAATGCCTTCTGGGCCAGTGGACGGAATGAATCCGGAAAAAGTTGCAAAAGCCATGCACGAAGCAATGGAAAGAGCAAGAAGAGGAGAAGGACCAACTTTCTTAGAAATGAAAACGTATCGATACAGAGGACACTCTATGTCTGATGCACAAAATTATAGAACCAAAGAAGAAGTTGAAGAATACAGAAAAATTGACCCAATAACTCAGGTTTTAGATGTTATCAAAGAAAAAGGATATGCAACAGACCAAGAAATCGAAGTAATCGACAACAGAGTAAGAGATTTAGTTGCCGAATGCGAACAGTATGCAGAAGAATCTCCATACCCTGAATTAAATGTAATGTATGATTCGGTATATGCACAAGAAGATTATCCGTTTTTACCACATAAATTGAAATAAGAATGGCACAAGTTATTACAATGCCTCGCTTGAGCGATACAATGACAGACGGAACTGTCGCTACTTGGATAAAAAAAGTAGGAGATAAAATAAACGAAGGAGATATTTTGGCCGAAATCGAAACCGATAAGGCTACAATGGAATTTGAATCATTTTATTCAGGAACACTTTTACACATCGGAATTCAAGAAGGAGAAACAGCTCCTGTAGATAGTGTATTAGCTATTATCGGAGAAGAAGGAGAAGATATATCTGCTTTGTTAAAAGGAGAAACATCAACCGAAAAAACAGAACAAAAAGAAACAGAAGCTACTCCACAAGAAAATAAAGCAGAAGACAAAAAAGCTTCATCAAACTTTGTAATGCCCGAAGGAGTAAAAGTTGTAACTATGCCTCGTTTGAGCGATACAATGACAGACGGAACTGTAGCTTCGTGGATTAAAAAAGTAGGAGATAAGGTAAACGAAGGAGATATTTTAGCCGAAATCGAAACCGATAAAGCTACCATGGAATTCGAATCGTTTAATTCGGGAACACTGTTGTATATTGGAGTTCAAGAAGGAGAGTCGGCACCTGTAGACAGTATTTTGGCCATTATCGGAAACCAAGGGACAGATGTTTCAGAAGTTGTAGCTAATTACGGAAAAGAAACATCTAAAACTGAAACTAAATCAGAAACCGTTTCTGCTGAACCACAAAAAGAAAATACAACAACTACAAGCGAAAAACCTGTTGATACAAAAGGTAGAATTTTTGCGTCTCCTCTGGCTAAAAAAATTGCAGAAGACAAAGGAATCGACCTTTCTCAGGTAAAAGGAACAGGAGAAAACGGACGTATAACAAAATCGGATGTAGAAAATTATACTCCATCTGCACAAGCAAACTTGTCATCTGTTGCATCCGAATCTGCAAAAACCACAACCCAATCAATTGTTGCGGTTGGACAAGAAGCCTCACAAGAGGTGAAAAATTCTCAGATGAGAAAAGTAATTGCTAAACGTTTGTCAGAATCTAAATATACTGCTCCTCATTACTACCTGAATATTGAGGTAAATATGGATAATGCAATTGTTTCAAGAGCAACCATAAACAGTATTCCTGATACAAAAGTATCGTTTAACGATATGGTTATCAAAGCAGTTGCGATGGCCCTTAAAAAACATCCAAAAGTAAATTCGCAATGGAAAGACGACGCTACCATAATCCATAATCACGTACATATCGGTGTAGCCGTAGCAGTAGAAGACGGATTAGTAGTACCGGTTGTGAAATTTGCTGATAGTTTGACACTATCTCAAATTGGAGCTTCGGTTAAGGATTTAGCAACCCGTTCTAGAAATAAAAAAATTCAACCAAGCGAAATGGAAGGAAGTACTTTTACGATTTCTAACTTAGGAATGTTCGGTATTGAATCTTTTACTTCGATTATCAATCAGCCAAATTCAGCTATTTTATCAGTAGGAGCAATAGTTGAAAAACCTGTTGTAAAAAACGGACAAATCGCAGTAGGAAACACCATGATGCTTACTCTGGCTTGTGACCACAGAACAGTAGACGGAGCAACTGGAGCAGAATTTTTACAAACACTAAGAAAATACATCGAAAACCCAGTGACGATGTTAGCATAAATAAAAAAAGCTGCCTGAAAAGGCAGCTTTTTTTATAAATTAGATTTTAAATATACTTTAAAAACTTCCAAAAAAATCTCTCTTTAAGGTAGGTTGTATTTTTCTCGTTTTGGTAAGCTTCTCTTTCAAACGAAATGTTCCGATAAGCCATTTGTCTGCTCTTGTACTGCAAAAGCCGTATTAAAAACTCTAATCCGTACCAAATATAAAACAATACAACAAGCATTTCTGCTTGTTGTCTTAAATGTATTTTTTCGTGATTAATAATTATTGAGTTATTTTTATCCTCCTTGTTTTTTAACACAATAAACGGATACAGAGTAATGCCTCTGAAACCTCTGGGGATAAGTATTTTGGAAATATAAACCATAGTACAAATTTAAGAATTTACTCTAATAGTATCGAAGCCTTAATTGTTATCAAAAATAATTATCTTTGAACAAACGATTGTTTATGACAAAAATTATAATAATCAACGGACCTAACCTAAATTTACTCGGAAAAAGAGAACCCGAGATTTACGGAAATCAAAACTTCGAAGATTACTTAAACCACCTTAAGACTGAATTTAAAAATATTGAATTAGAGTATTTTCAGAGTAATATTGAAGGAGAAATCATAACTAAAATTCAAGAAGTAGGATTCTCTTATGATGGAATTATACTAAATGCCGGAGCTTATACGCATACTTCTGTCGGAATTGCTGACGCGATAAATGCAATCACCGCTCCAGTGATAGAAGTGCATATTTCGAACACATTTTCACGAGAATCTTTCAGACACGTCTCTTATATTTCACCTGTTGCCAAAGGAGTAATTATAGGTTTCGGTCTTGAGAGTTACCGATTGGGCATTTTAAGCTTATTACGCAAACAATAAGGCTAAATATGATTTGAATCATATATTTATAGGTGGTTTATTTATAATTTGCCTTTGTAATTTATCATCTAAATGAACACACACCATATATTATTGATGATTCACTTAATAAGTGCCTCTATCTGGGTAGGAGGGCATTTATTTTTAGCGCTTCGGATTATTCCAAAAGCGATTAAAGAAAAAAAAATTACAGGAATTAAAGAATTTAAATCCAAATTTGAACCTATCGGAATGCCCTCACTCTTACTTTTATTGATAAGCGGAATAGGGATGGCTTACCAATATAACGTAACGATTTCTACTTGGTTTTCGTTTTCTAATGCTATCGAAAAAGTAGTTTCAATTAAGCTAATATTACTTATATTTACTTTTATATTGGCAATGATAGCAGAGTTTGTAATTTTTCCGAAATTATCCGAAAGCAATATTTTAAAAAGTGTTGTTCCTATGCTATTAGTAACGCTTTTGGCCGTAATAATGTTGATTATAGGAAGTTTTATACGCTTCGGGGGATTGCCCTGAATAATTGTTTTTATTCTATATTTTAATGGAATAATTTCAGACCAATGAATTACCTTTGCCCTGAAAATTTTGAATTCTAATGGAAAAAATATTTGATAACACACAAATAGCATTTGCTTTAAAAAGCAACAAAGAATTAAAAAGAGCGAAATTTTTGTTCGAAATGATTGCAAACCCCACAATGGTACGCATCGGAACGAAACTAACCCATCTTGCTCTAAACCTAAGATTACCCGTTAAAGGACTTATCAGAAGTACCGTATTTGACCATTTTTGTGGAGGAGAAACAGAACAAGAATGTTTAAAAGTAGCCAATAAAATGTATTCTAAAGGAGTTTCCTCGGTATTGGATTATTCCATTGAAGGAAAGGAAGAGGAAGCTAACTTTGACAATGCGTTACAAGTGGTTCTAAAAACAATAGAATATGCAAAAACAAACGCTTCAATTCCGATTGTAGTTTTTAAACCTACCGGATTCGGACGTTTTGCATTATACCAAAAAGTAGGAGAAGGAAAAAAGTTAAACGACACCGAACAAAAAGAGTGGGAGAGAGTCATTGCTCGTTATGATTTAGCCTGTAAAACTGCTTATAAAAACGATATAATGATTTTAATTGATGCAGAACATAGCTGGATGCAAGACGCAGCCGATGATCTTATTGAAGAGATGATGCGTAAGTATAATAAAAATCAAGCTATCGTTTTCGGAACCTTACAGATGTATCGTTGGGACAGAATGGATTATTTAAAAAACCTTCACCAAAGAGCACAAGAACAAGGGTTTTATATCGGAATGAAAGTGGTAAGAGGAGCTTATATGGAAATTGAGGCTGAAAGAGCAGCAGAAAAAGGATATGCTAACCCTATTTGCCCAAGCAAAGAAGCAACCGACCAAAATTACGATAATGCTATTTCGTATATGGTTCAACACATTGATAAAATGGCTATTTTTGCCGGAACACATAACGAAGAAAGCTCTTATAAATTAATTAACTTAATACATTCAAAAGGACTTTTGCATAATGATAATCGAATTTGGTTCGGACAACTTTACGGAATGAGTGATAATATAAGCTTTAATCTGGCCAACAAAGGATATAACGTAGCTAAATACTTACCTTTCGGACCGGTTAAAGAAGTGATGCCTTATCTTATCAGAAGGGCAGAAGAAAACACATCTGTAGCCGGACAAACTGGTAGAGAACTAAATCTTATCAACATTGAACTAAAAAGAAGAAACCAAAGATAACAGAATCTAAACCAACCTTAACCAAGAATAAATTGCTGTCTATAACCGAAAAAAAATATCAAAAACTTATTATCAAAGTGTCTTTGAATGGTTTTTCGTTTGCTATAATAGACACGCTCTCCTTTAAGGTTTTAACCCTTAAAGAGATTTGTTTTTCAAAATATAACAACCCTAATCATACGGAAGAATGTTATAAAATCGCCCTTTCGGAACATGAAGAATTAAACAGAAGTTATGACGAAGTTATTGTTCTACACAAGAATAACTTGTCTGCCTTTGTTCCTCAAGCACTTTTTGATGAAGAACATTTAGCAAGCTACCTGCAATACAACGTAAAGGTTTTTGAGTCTGATTTCTTCGCCTACGACACTTTAGAAAACTATCAAATCAACAATGCATACGTTCCGTATGTAAATATCAATAATATTTTATTAGACATTTTTCCGACTTTTGAATACAAACATATTTCTAGCGTTCTGGTCGAAAAACTATTAGATTTATCTAAGAATGACGATGATAAGCAAATGTTTGTTCATTTTGACGAAAAATCATTTGACATAATTGTAGTTCAGAATCAAAAACTTCTATTTTATAATTCATTTGATTATTCAACTAAAGAGGATTTTGCATACTATCTCCTTTTTACAGTCGAACAATTAGGAATGAATCCGGAGTTCTTTACATTAAAACTCTTAGGAAACATAGCCAAAGAAGGAGAGCTTTTTGATATAGCACATACGTACGTTAGAAATGTTTCATTATTAGACGTTTTTTACTTGTCGGAGCTAAACACCTTGGATATAAAAGATAATCTTTCACATTTTATACTCGTTCAATCGTGAGAATAATTTCAGGAAAATACAAAGGAAGACGCATTGTAGCTCCTAAAAACCTACCTGTCCGACCAACAACAGATTTAGCAAAGGAATCATTATTTAATATTTTAAATAATTACTACCACTTTGACGAACTTAGAGTACTAGATTTGTTTTCCGGAACTGGGGGAATTTCTTATGAATTTGCATCGAGAGGCGCAGAAACCATCACTTGTGTTGATATAGATTTTGGATGCATTAAATTTATTAAACAAACATCTGACACTTTTGATTTTCCTATTAATGCTATCAAAACAGATGTGTTCTCGTTTTTGGAGAAAAACAAGTCAGAATATGACGTGATTTTTGCAGATCCTCCGTATAATTTTACGCAGAATCAATTTGATAAAATTCCGAAAATAATTTTCGAAAATGAACTTTTAGCCCCAGGAGGGATGCTTGTTATAGAGCATTCACCACATACAAATTTAGAAGAAATTGAGTATTTTTCGCATTCTAAAAAATACGGAAGCTCTGTTTTTTCGTTTTTTATAATTGAAGAAGATGAAGATTAAAAGTATAATAATTCTATTCGTATTTTCATTTTGCTTGTCTTCTTGTAGGGTAACTAGCTTTAAATCTTTTTATAACGAACCCACTACAGCGACAAGTTATTCAGACGAAAAATGGTTGTTTGCTGGGGCTGATGTTCCTACAGATTTACAAAAAGAGTTTGACACACAAATTATTGAGTTTTTAGAAAGTTGTTATGGAGATAATTTTGTGAATTATAAAACTAATAAGCAATATCTTCTTCCTGATATTTCGTACGAAGTCAACAAAGATATGTTTATAAATCAGTTGAATAGATCTAATGAAATCAACTTTTATTTGCATGTAAATGCAGAAGTAGTACGTTTTGATATAGGTGCAGGGGTAGACCTGAGTTCTCTTCTAGATAAAGAAATAAATTCATACGATGAAACCCGAGTGCGAATTACTTTTGAGGTGATTGATGTAGTGAAAAAGAAAGTAGTTTACTCACAATCCGTAGAAGGAATAACCCGGGAAGATAAAACAAACATAAAAAATGTCTTTTTGACTTTACCGTTGGATAATCAGTTTAAAAAAGCCTTCAAAAGAGGATTTAAAAAGTTTCAAAAAGATTTTCCTTGTAGGTAACCCAATAAATTAACTAATTTAAATTACTAGGGTTTAAAAGCTAAGGTCATTTCTCGCTTTCCGATCGGACCCGCAACTTTTTTAACTTCAAATCCGCTTTCTTTTAAATTTTTGGTAATAACACCTCTGCAAGCGTAAGTGGTTAAGATTCCTTTGTTTTTTAAGGATTTATACATCCGTCCAAAAATATCCAAACTCCACAATTCGGGTTGTACTCTAAAACCGAATGCGTCAAAATAAATTAAATCATATTTGTTTTCGAATATAATTTCTTCAAATTTCATCTGATTTTTTTCTAACAAAAAAGTAGAAGTAATTTCGTGCTTGAGGTTCCATTCAGAGCGGTGTAAATCCATAAACAAAGTTTTATGCTCTGACGCATTGAGAAGTTCAGGATAGTTTAGTTTTTCGTAAATTTCTTCAGTTACAGGAAAGGCTTCTATTCCTGT
>CAZOQH010000014.1:0-25952 GCA_964581855.1 uncultured Flavobacterium sp. | reverse complement strand
CGAAAATATCGAAGGACTTATTGTTTCGTACCAAAACAGCAAAATAGGACAAGAAGTTACGGCTAATCTTATTTTCGGGAGCAGTGATGCTAACGGAAAACTCCCTGTTTCGATTAATTCAGATTATGCAGTAGATGAGGGACTAAAAATCAAAAACATCAATCGCTTAGGTTTTGATATTCCCGAAAATGTCGGAATGAGTTCTGCTGTTCTCACAAATATTGATTTAATTGCACACGAAGCTATTTCAAATAATATTGCACCAGGAATGCAGATTTTAGTAGCTCGAAAAGGAAAAGTAATTTATCAAAAATCATTTGGATACCATACGTATGACAATATAATGGAAGTGCAAAATTCAGATTTATATGACGTAGCATCACTGACTAAAATCATGGCAACGCTTCCGATGATGATAAAAGAATTTGATAACCAAAACATTTCGTTGAATACAAAGCTTTCAGAAATGTTGCCTCTGTTCTCAAGTTCGGACAAAAAAGATATCACTCTAAAAGAAATGCTAACGCATAATTCCGGATTTTTGGCTTGGATTCCTTTTTATAAATCAACTCTAGATAGTATAACCGGACTTCCAAGTACTGAAATTTATAGTAATACTTATAGTGAAGAATTTCCGGATCAAGTAGCTAATAATTTATATATCCGAAAAGGGTATTCAGATGTTATTTTGCAACAGATTGCTGAAAGTAAATTAGGGAGAAAGGAATATAGATACTCTGATTTTTCGTTTATTATTCTCAAAGAATATTTAGAAAAAGAAACTGGAAAGACTTTGGATGTATTGGTTGAGGAGGCTTATTTTAGATCGCTTGGAATGTATAGAACGACTTATAATCCGTTGCGTAAGTTTGACGTAAGCGAGATTGTTCCTACCGAAAATGACAGGTATTTCAGGCATCAGGTTTTGCAAGGATATGTTCATGATATGGCAGCAGCTATGCAAGGAGGTGTTGCAGGACAAGCCGGATTGTTTTCTAATTCGCTTGATGTAGCCAAAATGATGCAACTTTATATGAATAAAGGAGTGTACGGAGCAAAAGAATATTTTTCTGAAAAAACTTTTGATAAGTTTAATTCCTTGTATTATGATTTAAAAAAGAACCGCAGAGGCTTAGGCTTTGATAAACCAACAGGTAACGAAAATGGACCTACTTGCAATTGTGTGTCGATGGAGAGCTTCGGTCATACTGGATTTACAGGAACTATGACTTGGGCCGACCCGATAACCGAAACAATTTTTGTGTTTTTATCTAACCGAACTTTTCCGGATGCCAATGCACCTAATTTACTTTCCAGAGAAAATATCCGAAGTCGAATTCAGGAAGTAATTAGTAAGTCTATAATAGAATGATGTTATAATTGGGTTGTTGTAACAAAAATCTTGTAAATTTGTGTAAATCTATGTTTTACAATGAAAAGGATAGTTATGTTACTCGCCCTATTTCCATTCTTAACCTTTGCTCAAAAGTTTGATAAGCACGAAACCGAGCTCATCCGAAATGGAGATATAAACCAACGACTTTATGTTATTCAGACCGATGTGGAAAGCGAATTACAAATCCTGAAGTCCGTCTCAAAAGACATCAATCCCAAAGCTAAAAATTTAGATATTTTGATAAATAGGATGTATCTAGCTGTAACGCATCCAACAGATGGCGGAGTCGGTATTGCAGCTCCTCAAGTGGGAATTAACCGAAATATTATTTGGGTACAACGCTTTGACAAGGTTGGAGAACCATTCGAGGTATATATTAATCCGAAAATTGTTTGGAAATCAAATCTGATGCGAAAAGGAGCCGAAGGATGTCTTTCAATTCCTGACCAAAGGGGCGAAGTATTTCGATATTATACCATACAAATACAATATCAAGACCGAAAAGGGAAAAAACATTCTGAAATAATCGAAGGATTTACGGCAGTTATATTTCAACACGAAATCGACCATCTTAACGGAATTCTATTTACCGACCGACTGATAGAACAAGAAAATAAAACGTTTTATTTTATAAATGATGAATTAGGAATGAAGCAATTTTAAGTGTTTTTTAGTTCCAAATTCTTAAGGTATTTCCATTTTGTTCTATTTGATACGGAATCATAGCATAATCCCCTTCAGCTACCGGAAGTCCAGTAAATAAGCTATATTCTAACTCATCACACGGACACAAAGCTCTGATTCCTTCAAGGGTTAATCGTGAACAACTTGTTATAGTGTGATTCGGACAATTTGCCTCATAAGCGCGATAACTCCCACCAGCATTAAACACAATGACCCCATTTGCACCAGCGCCTAAACCGGGAGGAATAAAAATAGCATTGCTCGGATACAAAAGAGAGTTGTATAAAGGTAGCTCCATATTGATAGTAATGTTAAACGGATAATTTGGAACAAAAGGATTTCGTATTCGACCATTATCGCTTTCGCAACCGATTAGAATCATTATTAGTAATAAGGATGAAAAAAACTTCCGAAACATAAAAATTAAGTGGATAAATTGTGAATTCAAAAATAATAATCGTACCTTTGAGCTATCAAAAAAACGCATTACATATAACAAACGACGAAAATATAAAAATATTACTAAAGTAAAGAATCCCAAGCCAATTTTGGGATTCTTTCTATTTATAAAACGATGAAATTATGGCAAAAGTATCTTATTACACAGAAGAAGGATTAAAAAAACTAAGAGAGGAGTTAGAATATTTGAAGGCGGTTGAACGTCCGAAAGCTTCACAAGCCATTGCAGAAGCCAGAGATAAAGGAGATTTGTCAGAAAATGCAGAATACGATGCTGCCAAAGAAGCACAAGGATTGCTAGAAATGAAAATTTCTAAATTAGAAGAAGTGGTGGCAAACGCTCGGCTTATTGACGAATCGCAATTAGATACATCTAAAGTTTTGGTGTTATCTAAAGTTAAAATTAAGAATTTAGCTAACAAAATGGAGCTTACTTATACGTTAGTTGCTGAAAGCGAAGCAGATTTAAAGGCCGGAAAGATTTCTGTGACTTCTCCTATCGGAAAAGGACTCTTAGGTAAATCAGTAGGTGAAATAGCAGAAATTACAGTTCCAAACGGGAAATTGCAATTTGAAGTTTTAGAAATCTCAAGAGAATAAAATTATGTCAATATTCACTAAAATAATAAATCGCGAACTGCCTGCACATATTGTAGCAGAGAATGAGGATTTTATTGCTTTTTTAGACGTAAATCCAAACGCAAAAGGTCATACACTTTGTGTTCCGAAACAAGAAATAGATAAAGTTTTTGACATGTCTAAAGACCATTATCTAAAGCTGATGGCTTTTTCACACGATGTAGCTCAAGCTTTAGAAAAAACAGTGCAATGCAAAAGAGTCGGAATGGCTGTTGTAGGACTTGAGGTGCCTCATGTTCACGTACACCTTATCCCACTTAACGAAATGAAAGAAATGACCTTTCAGCACAAAGTAACTCTTACTCAAGATGAGTTTGCGGAGTTAGCCAAACAAATAAATTCGAACTTATAAGAGGAAAATAAAAAAGAGTAAATCAAAATTTACTCTTTTTTATTTTAGGCTTTATTGTTGTTTTTTAGCTTTTCGTTTTCGGCTAAATAGCTGTCGTTCGGGTTGATGAATTTAGATGTAGCCATATATTCTTTATTATCAGCATAAATATATAGTACGGTGCCTTCTTTAATAGTGTTTATCACATCCTTGTTTGTTTCTCTCGGAAGTGCGGGACAACCATAGCTTCTTCCTAACCTTCCGGTAGAATTAATTATTTCCTCACTACAATAATCCGCTCCGTGAATTACTACTGCTCGAGGTTTTGCCTGATCGTTTATTCCTTTTTCCAGTCCTTCAAGTCGTAATGAATAACCATTTCCGCCAAAATAAGTGTTTTCGGTAAGGTAGAAACCTAATGAACTCTGATAAGAACCGTGTTTGTTAGAAAATGAAGTAGCATACTTTTCTCCCGAGTTTCTCCCATGTGATACGATAGTATGAAACAATATTTTTTGTTGTTCTAAATCGAGCACTACCATTCTTTTTTCGGTTGAAGGAAGTGTAAAGTCTATAATACTTATAATGTTTTTGTTTTTTGCATTTATCTTTTCTAAACCCAACATTGCTTGTTCAAAAGCTTCGAATTGAAGGGTGTTGCTCAATTCGAGATTGTTATAAAGTTCTATGTATTCAGATGTTTCTTTTATAGGTTTGACATCAAAATCAACCGTCGGGATATTCTTCTCAGATAGTGAAACAATATTAAAAGATGTAAATAAAAAAGCAATAATAATTAAAAATAAAATTCGCATTCGTTTATGATTTTTGTAGGTATACAATTTCATTATAACGGGCAAAAGTAATAATTATTTGAATTTCAAAGTGTTAAAAAATATTAATCAATTACAATTACTAAGGATTTTAAAGGCTTGGCCCTATCAAAAATAAATTTTGCATGCGAAGTTGCATTGCGTACACACATATGCGAACGAGGAATTGTTCCGAGAGTAGCACTGTATTCTATAATGTTTCCGTTTGGGTCATTGGTTGGAACTCCATGAATATATCCTCCGTTGGTAAAACGACTTGCATAAGGAGCAAACCCTCCGATTTCGGTCGTTCCATCTTTGTAAAAAAACATTTTTGTTTTGTTTTCTTGAATGACAAACATTCCTACGGGAGTTTCCATAGCATACGGAGGCTTATGTACACCTGAAGTAGCAGGATTCATCGAGCGTATTTTCCAGTCTTTATCCGTTCTCTCTATAACAGTGGTATTTTGATTGGTCACATCAACCACAATAATATAATTAAATCGAACACTGTCTCCGAGGGTCTTTACGTATCGCTTAGGAACATCCCATCTTCCTTTAAACGAAATGCCTTCGATCTCAACCATGTCGATAGTATCACTACTAATAAGCTTTACCAGAGAGCCATCTCTTCCGTATAGAGTAGGTGCATCCGTTTCTCCTACAATATACAAAGGTGCAGATTGATATCTTTCTACCCCCAACGTATCAGAAACACGCGTATATTCGTTTCGGACAAAATTTTTAACCGTTGGAGCTTCACGATTCATGTTTTTATAGTTCTGTAAAATAGCGTAGGTGATTTTTTCTCTTTGGAAATTTTCGATAAAGGCTAGTTTTTCTTTGATTTTTGTCCACTGAAAAACTCGAATAGTGTCTTTGTAAGGATAACTGTCTTGGAGTGTATAAGTATCATAAGTTAATTCTTTGGTTAGAATTATGTCTTGAGCTGTTCGTAGGCGAGTTTGCTCAGGTTCTTTGATTTTTTTTAGTTCATTAATAGAGTCTTGTGTTCGTGTGTCAACAAACGATTCTTCAATAGTCTTGTCTTTACACGATAAAAAAACAGAGGAGAATAAAACCAAACCTAATTTAAAATAAACTCTCATAAATAGTTATAAATACTATACAAAAGTAGTTAAATTATATGGCTTTGTCTTGCTGTAAAGGTTGTTTTTTGATATTTGTTAATTGTATGTGGATTCCTGTCCCGTTAAGTGAAAATTCCGGATATTCTGCTGAGTTGATTTCGTGTAAAAATTGATGGTAATTTTCTTTATGTAGAATACTGAATTGTCCGATGCTATAACATAACGTTTTATAAATAAATAATACAATAATTCAATAATATTAAATAATAAGGTTATGTTTTTATTTAAGAAAAAACTTCTTTCCGCTCCGTCATTATGATAAACAGGATGTGTTTAAACTTGTATATTTACACATTAATATACATACATAAAAAACACTTTTCTGCCTTTCTAAATAAAAAATACTACTTTTGCGGTTAAAATTTTAAAATCAATGGCAAAAAATCTTGTAATAGTGGAGTCTCCTGCGAAGGCAAAGACGATTGAAAAATTTTTAGGCAAAGATTATCAGGTAGAATCCAGTTTCGGACATATATCCGATTTACCTTCTAACGAATTAGGGGTAGATGTTAAAAATAATTTTAAGCCTAATTATATTGTATCTTCTGACAAAAAAGCAGTTGTAAAGAAGTTGAAAGATTTAGCCTCAAAAGCCGAAACAGTTTGGCTTGCTTCGGATGAAGACCGCGAAGGAGAGGCAATTGCTTGGCACTTAGCAGAAACACTTAAGTTAAAAGAAGAAAAAACTAAGCGTATAGTTTTTCATGAAATTACAAAATCAGCTATTGATAAAGCCATCCAAAATCCGAGAGGCATTAATTATAACCTGGTAGATGCACAACAGGCCCGTAGAGTTTTAGATAGATTAGTAGGATATGAACTATCACCTGTGCTTTGGAAAAAAGTAAAATCAGGACTTTCTGCAGGTAGGGTACAGTCGGTTTCTGTTCGCCTTATTGTCGAAAGAGAAAAAGAAATTCGCGAATTTAAGACAGAGGCCTCTTTTACGATTAACGCTGAGTTTGTAACCGAAAACGGGAAGTCATTTAAGGCAAAGCTCCCAAAGAATTTTTCTTCTCAAAAAGAAGCAGAGGATTTTTTAAATACAAGTATTGGTGCTAGTTATAAAGTATCAGATTTAGAAACTAAACCGGCTAAAAAATCACCAGCTCCTCCCTTTACGACTTCTACCCTGCAACAAGAAGCATCGCGAAAACTATACTTTTCGGTTGGACAAACCATGTTAGTTGCTCAACGTTTGTATGAGGCAGGGTTAATTACGTATATGAGAACTGATAGCGTGAATCTTTCGCAGGAAGCAACTACGGCTATCAAAGCTGAGATCGAGAAATCATACGGAAAAGAGTTTAGTCATCCCAGAAGCTTTATAACAAAGAGCAAAGGAGCTCAAGAAGCACACGAGGCTATCCGTCCTACAGATATGTCAAGACATACTATTACCGGAGACAGAGAACAAGCAAGATTATATGATTTAATTTGGAAGCGTACAGTAGCTTCACAAATGAGCGATGCAAAACTCGAAAGAACAAACGTAAAAATCGAATCCGATAAACATAAAGAAACTTTTGGAGCAACAGGAGAAGTATTGCTTTTTGAAGGATTCTTAAAAGTGTATTTAGAAGGGAATGACGATGAAGACGAAGAACAAGAAGGAATGTTGCCAGCCCTTAAAGTAGGCGAAAAGTTGACAAACAGCTACATAACAGCTACGGAGCGTTTTTCAAAACCACCTGCTAGATATACCGAAGCCTCGTTAGTTAAAAAACTAGAAGAGTTAGGAATCGGACGACCATCTACCTATGCTCCGACCATTTCTACTATTATCAATAGAAATTATGTAGAAAAAGGGAGTTCTGAAGGAAAAGAACAAAACTATATACAATTAGTTCTGAAAGGAACTGAGTTGAAAGCTAAGAAGCTAAAAGAAAATGTAGGTTCAGACAAAGGAAGGCTTGTGCCTACGGATATCGGAATTATAGTAAATGATTTCTTAGTAAATCATTTTGATTCTATTTTGGATTATAACTTTACGGCTAAGGTAGAACAAGAGTTTGACGAAATTGCTTCTGGAGATCGAAATTGGACGGCCGTAATGAACGATTTTTATAAGCATTTTCACCCTACGGTAAAGAAGGTCGAAGAAACAGCAGACAGAGAAACTGGAGAACGAGTTTTAGGAAAAGACCCAAAAACAGGGAAACCAATTTTGGTGCGCCTAGCACGATTCGGTGCTGTAGCTCAAATCGGAGATGCCGAAGACGAAAATAAACAGTTCGCTTCATTGCGCCCAGAACAAAACATAAGTACTATTACTTTAGAAGAAGCTCTAGATTTGTTCTTACTACCCAAAAAACTAGGAGAATATCAAGGAGAGGAAGTGGAGGTCAATGTAGGACGCTTCGGACCTTACGTAAAGTTTGGCAAGAGTTTTATTTCGTTGGATAAAGGAGAAGAACCTTTGGATGTTACTTTGGAAAGAGCTATAGAGGTCATTAATAAAAAACAAAAGGCAGATGCTCCGATTGGTGAATATGACGGAATGCCTGTACAAAAAGGAGTAGGGAGATTCGGGCCATTTATTAAATGGAACGGAATGTTTATCAATGTCAATAAAAAATATAATTTTGATAACCTTACCCCTTCGGATATTGAAGAATTAATCGAAGATAAACTCAAAAAAGAAGAGGAAAAATTAATTCAACATTGGGAGAAAGAAGGAATTAAAATCGAAAAAGCACGTTGGGGGAGATCAGTAATTACGCAAGGAAAAGTAAAAGTTGAATTAGGTAAAGAGGTCGATGCCTCAAAAATTACTTTAGAACAAGCACAGGCCTATCTCGAACAAAAAGCCCCTAAAAAGAAGAAAAAATAATCGCTAATAATAGGATATTGTGTTAATTCATACACATTTGAGAGATAAAAAGATTGTTTTTAGGATTATATTTCATTACAATACATTAATATATAAGCATATCAATAATGCAATTTGATTTTTTACAACCTGTATCGAGCGAAACAATTGAGTTAGTTAACACACTTTCTATCCAGCATTTGGGCTCAAAAATTAAAATACATTCGCAAGGTGCATTTCCGAGCCTAGAAAACACTAGTATTGCTATTGTCGGAATTTCCGAAAATAGAGGAGCGGGAATTGATCAAGAAATAGACTTAGACGATTTTAGAAAAGAATTTTATAGCTTATATGCAGGAAATTGGGATTGTAATATTGTAGATTTAGGAAATATAAATCAAGGAAATGAGTTAAGCGATACTTATTTTGCATTAAATCAAGTGGCTTTAGAGCTGTTGAAAAAAAATATTACTTTAATAGTTGTCGGAGGTTCACAAGACCTTACTTATCCTTTATACAGGGTTTTTGATAAGCTGGATAAAATGGTGAATCTAGTGTGTGTGGATAGTAAATTTGATTTTGGAAATTCACTCCTACCTATGACAACAGACTCTTATTTGGCAAAAATAATTATGGAAGAGCCGAATAACCTATATAACTACAGTAATTTAGGCTTCCAAACGTATTTTACCTCACAAGAAGAAATTGACCTAATGGATAAAATGTTTTTTGACTTTTATAGATTAGGAGAATTAGGAGCCGACATAACCTTGGCAGAACCTGTTTTACGAAACGCAGATATTGTAAGCGTGGATTTAACATCAGTTCAATCAGCTTATACAGGAAACTTTTCTAGATTTGTTCCTAACGGATTTACAGGGAAAGAGATATGTGCCATTTCTCGTTATGCAGGAATTAGCGATAGAACTTCAGTTTTTGGAGTATTTAATTCTACAGGATTAAATTCAGAGGCTGTATTGATAGCGCAGATAGTATGGTATTTTATAGAAGGATTTATACATAGATATAATGAAAATCCAATTTCTGATATAGAAAACTACACAAAATTTATAGTTTCTTTTGAAGACGAAGAGGATTTGGTGTTTTATAAAAGCGAAATATCGCAAAGATGGTGGATGAAAGTCTCTTTTGACCAAAGTGTTAAAAATAAATTAAATTATTTTACGTTATTACCGTGTAGAGAGGCCGACTATAAAGAAGCTCTGAAAGGAGATTATCCAATAAGGTGGTGGAAAGAACAAAAAAAATCACATTCTATACAATAAAATTATAATAAAATAGTTTTAGTTATTTTTAAGATTTATATATTTGCCCTTTGCGAATTAATTATTTCAAATAAAAGTTGTTTTTTAAAAAATAAATAAATAGGTTTACGCCCTTAAAATTAAAGAATAAATCAAATACCTGGTTTTATATGAGAAAGTCAATTGTATTATTGTCAGTTGTGTCGATGTTAATCTCTTGTAGTAGCGGTGACAGAGGAGAAGTAGTAGGAGTGAAAGGAAAAAAATGGCGTTCAGAAACTCCTTATGAAATGACCCTTGTGCCTGGAGGTTCCTTTATTATGGGGAAATCAGACGATGATTTGGCCGGCAGAGGTGATGCAAATCCGAAAACAGTTACGGTTCGTTCATTCTATATGGATGAGTTTGAAACAACAAATTCAAAATATCGTCAATTTGTAGAATGGGTTAAGGACTCGATTACCAGAACACGTTTAGCAATCATGGCTGACGAAATGGGACAAACACCAGGAAGTGGAGGAATCGGAGAGTTTGCTTTTCTTGACGGAGGAGATACTTCAAATATGTCTCCGTATGACAAATACATGTACGAAAACTACTATAGCTTAGGTTTGGATGATGATTTGTATTACGGAAGAAAACTGAATAAAAAAGTAAAACTTTTTACCGACCCACAACAATATCCTGATGAATATTATGTAGAGGTTATGGATTCTTTATACTTGCCTCCTTCAGAGTGGTTTAATGGACTAAAAACATTTGATGTTTCTAAATTAGTTTTTCATTACCAAGAATTCGATACAGAAGGGGCAGCCAAAGATCAAAGTACGGATTACCGTTCTAAAAGAAGTAAGTATCTAAAAACAGAAAAATTACCTATCTATCCTGATACAACCGTATGGATTAAAGACTTCGCTTATTCGTATAACGAGCCAATGCATAACGATTATTTTTGGCATGCAGCTTATGATGAATATCCAGTGGTTGGAGTTACTTGGAAACAAGCTAAGGCCTTCGCTAATTGGAAAACAATGTACAAAAATGCTTGGGTAAAAAAGAAAAAAGGAGCTAACCAAGTAAATAAGTTCCGCTTACCTACTGAGGCTGAGTGGGAATATGCAGCTCGCGGTGGATTGCAAGGTGCTACTTATCCATGGGGAGATTTATATACAATGAATGATAGAGCTTGTCATTTGGCTAACTTCAAACCTAACAGAGGAGATTATGCGGCCGATGGTGCTTTGTATACAGTAGAAGCAAAATCATATGATCCTAATGATTTCGGATTGTATAATATGTCAGGAAACGTAGCCGAGTGGACAGATGCAGCTTATGATATGTCATCATACAACTTCGTATCTACTATGAATCCAAATGTAAATGACCCAACTAATAACCGTAAAGTATACAGAGGAGGTTCTTGGAAAGATGTAGCTTATTATATTCAGTTAGGTACTCGTAATTATGAATATGGAGATTCTGCACGTAGCTATATCGGATTTAGAACTGTTCAGGATTATATGGGAACACAAGTTACAGCTAACTCAATAGGAGGTAGATAATACAACACAAAAAGCATTTAATTTAACCAACTAAATAAACAATTATTAACAAAAAAACAAATTTTAATTATGGCGATTTTAAGTAAAAAGGCGATGAACTTCGCTTATGGTTTAGGAGCAGCGATTGTAATTGCAGGAACCCTTTTCAAATTAATGCATTGGCCAGGTGCTAACGTTATGTTGATTGTAGGTCTAGGGACAGAAGCACTTATCTTCTTGATTTCTGCTTTTGAACCAGTAGATAAAGACGTAGATTGGTCTCTAGTTTATCCTGAACTAGCTGGAGGAGAAGCTAAAAGAAAAGAAGCTAAAAAAGAAGCTGAAGACGCTCAAGGGTTGTTATCTAAAAAATTAGATAATTTATTGAAAGAAGCTAAAATTGACGGAGAGTTGATGGCAAGTTTAGGAAATAGCATCAAAAATTTCGAATCTGCCGCAAAAGGAATTTCACCTGCTGCTGACGGAATTGCTGCTACCAATAAATATAGTGAGCAATTAGCTTTGGCTGCTTCGCAAATGGAATCTTTAAATAGCTTGTACAAAGTACAGTTAGAAAGCACTTCTCGTAATGCAGAAGCTAATAGAGAAATTGCTGAAAATGCTGCAATGCTTAAAGAACAAATGCAATCAATGACTGCTAATATCGTTTCTCTGAACAAAGTTTACGGAGGTATGCTTTCAGCAATGGGAAACAAAGCCTAAATAATTAATTAGGATTCGTAAAATTATTAACCAAAAAACTAATTAAGAAAAAATGGCAGGAGGAAAATTAAGCCCAAGACAGAGGATGATTAATATGATGTATCTGGTTTACATTGCTATGATGGCCATGAATATGTCAAAAGAAGTTCTGTCAGCGTTCGGTCTAATGAACGAAAGGCTGGAAGAATCAAATGTTGCTGCAGATATTAGAAACAATGCATTTATGCAAGGACTTCAGCAAAAAGCTGAAGAAAACGAAAAACAATATGCAGAAGTTGCTAAGAAAGCACAGCAAATTAGCGCAATGTCTTCTGATCTAGATAAATATATTGAAGATCTAAAAAGCAGATTATTGGCAGACGTGAAAGATCCTAAAGACTACCAAGTAATGGATAAAAACACTGTGCTAGATAATATCTTTTTTGTAAGCGGAGGAAAATACTCTGAAGAAGGACAAGAATTTGTAAATAAAATAAATTCATATAGAGAAGAAGTATCGGCTCTATTATCAGAACCTGCTTATGCTGATCTTCGTTCAGATGTAGCTAAAAGATTTTCTACAGGAGATGAGAATGGTAAGGTAAAAGACAGAGAAAACGTTTCTAGAGATTGGTTGGAATACCATTATTACGGATTCCCGATGGTAGCTTCTATCACTAAACTTACTCAAATACAAGCAGATATTAAACACGTGGAATCTAACGTGTTGAGCAAATTATTAGAAGGAGAGCTTATAAGCCAAGTGTCAATTGATAATTATCAGGCTATTGTTGTGTTAGACAAAAATGCTTTTTATCAAGGAGAACAAGTAACAGGACGTGTAGTTCTAGGACGCTATGACGATAAAACTGTTCCTACAAGAATTGATAACCTGCCAGGTTCTAAAATTGAAAACGGACAAGCTGTTTTCTCTTTCGGAGCTGGAGCTGTAGGTGAGCACGATATTAAAGGACAATTTGTTTTTACTGAAGGTGGTGAAGAAAAACCAGTTGAAATTGTAGGTAAATATGTGGTGGTTCCAAAACCTAATTCAGCTACTATTTCTGCGGATAAAATGAACTCTATTTATCGTGGTGTAGATAACCCAATGACTATCTCGTTTGCAGGTATATCTGATAACAATGTTACAGCTTCTGCCCCAGGTCTAAGATCTGTTGGAAGTGGAGGGAAATACATGTGGAGACCAGACGCAATTCAAGGAACAGAAGCAACGGTTTCTGTAACAGGTAAACTTCCTGACGGAACTTCAGTAAGTGATAAGAAAACATTTATTGTTAGAAATATCCCTGCACCAGTAGCTTCAATCAGAGGTAGAGAAGGAACGCATAGAGGAAACAAAAACGACTTGTTAAATTCAACAGTTGCTGTAAAATTCCCTGATTTTGTTTTTGATATTAACGTAAACGTTACTCAGTTTGAGGTTTCTGTACCAGGTAGTCCACGTGTGGTTTGTCAAGGAAACAGATTTAATGCAGCAGCTCAAGCAGCTATTAATAAAGCAAAAGTAGGAGATATTGTAGTTATCGGAAACGTTAAAACTCAAATACCAGGTTCTCCAGTAATTATTAGAGATTCATCTCCATTTGCTTGGGAGATACAATAAAACTTTATTTATCTCGTTATTTTTAAAATAAAGATTAAAACAAAAATTATGAACCGTAAAAACCTTTTATTAGCGATATTCTCTTTGGTTGGACTAACTTCTGTTCAAGCACAGATTAATATTCTTAATGCTAAAACACCTCAAGAAATCGGAGTTAAGTCTGAGGAACAAAAGATGTTGGAGAATGACAACCCACTTCCTTATGGATATATCAACGAAGACAGAGATGTATTGCAAGGAACAATGGTTTGGGAAATTATTGATCTTGAACAAAGAGCTAATTTTCCATTATATTATCCGACAGAAGATAATCTAGGAGTTGAAAGACGTTCGTTGTTTAATGTTTTAATCGCTGCTATCGAAGCAGGTGAAATTACAGAAGTTTACGGAGACTCTTATTTTAGAACCAAAAAAACACTTGAAGAAGTAAAAACCGTATTTCATCATAAAGAAATGAGTCCATACGGTGTAGATGTAAGAAATCAATACTTGGATTCAACTGTTGAGGAGCTTATCGAGCAAGGAATTCTAACAGATGAGCATTTCGATACATCTGTAGTAACCGGAGCTGATGTTATTCAATACGCTATCAGAGGATATTGGTATTTTGATGCTCGTCAAGGAGAACTTAAATACCGCTTGATAGGAATTTGCCCTAGAGCTATTCCTGCTCTTGATAAGATGCGTGATGGAGATCGTGGTGAACCAGTAGATTTGTTCTGGGTTTATTTCCCGGACGCTAGACCTACACTTCACAAAGCATTGGCTTTTAACGGAAAAAATTCGGCATCACCTTATAATTTCGATCATTTGTTAAACTCTAGACGTTTTAGCTCTGTTCCTTATCAGGAAGAAAACGTTTACGGTGACAGAAGAATTGAAGATTATATGAGAGATAATGCTCAGTTCCAACTTTTGGAAGCTGAAAGAATAAAAGAAAAAATCCGTAATTTCGAACAAGATATGTGGAGTTACTAAATCTCTGAATAATCTATAAATTTATAAAAACTCTTATCAACAGATAAGAGTTTTTGTTTTGTATTATGAAAGAAGAAGTTTTTGATTACTTTATAGTTGGTTTTGGCTTAGCAGGATTGTGCTTTTCAGAAGTATTAGCACAACAAAACAAAAAATTCTTGGTGTTTGATGACCCCGATCAGTTGCCTTCGGCAAAAGTGGCTGCAGGAGTTTTTAATGCAATTGTACTCAAACGCTTTACGATGGTTAATGATGCTAAAGCTCAGATTGATTTGCTAAAAGAGTTTTATCCGAAAATCGAACAAAGATTAAACACTTTATTCTTTTATCATGTACCTACTTATAGAAAGATATCCTCAATAGAAGAACAACACAACTTTATTGCAGCATCTGACAGACCTTTGTTTCAAGAGTTTTTGTCTTCAGATATTGTTTTTAAAAAATATAAATCTGTGGAAGCTCCTTTTGGGTATGGACAGATGAAACAAACAGGCTATGTTAATACTCAAGTATTGATTGATTCGTATAAAGAGTACTTAATTAGTAATGCTTGTGTGTGCGAACATAAATTTGACTATTCTGAATTAAATATTACGGATGATTTTGTAGAATATCAAGGTAAAAAGGCTAAGAGAATTGTTTTTGCTGAAGGATATAAAATGAAATTTAATCCTTTTTTCAAGGATTTGCCTTTGGATGGAGCAAAAGGCGAATTACTTTTAATCCAAGCAAAAGAGCTCGATTTAGATGTTATTTTAAAAGCAGGTCTTTTTGTACTTCCAATAGGCGACAATCTATTTAAGATAGGAGCCACCTATGATTGGCAAGATAAGACGGATGCACCTACCGAAAAAGCCAAAACAGATTTGGTAAAGGAGTTAACCCAAATTATTAGTTGTGACTTTGAAATAATCGACCATTTTGCGGGTGTTCGACCTACGGTAAAAGATAGAAAACCGCTTGTAGGGCGACATTGGAAATATGCGAATATTTATCTTCTTAACGGATTGGGTACTCGTGGAGTTATGCTGGGGCCTTATTTGTCACAAAAACTTTTTAACTTTATTGAGTTTGAGGTACCTTTGGATTTGGATATTAATATAGAAAGGATTTATCAAAAATCAATACACTAGAGAATAATAAGCTCTAATAAATTATTATATATTTTAAATGAGAATAGACATTATAACAGTTTTGCCTGAATTGCTAAAAAGCCCTTTTGAAGCTTCAATAATGAAGCGTGCCATACAAAAAGGATTAGTAGAGGTTCATTTTCATAATTTGAGGGATTATGCTACTAACAAGCATAAAAACGTTGACGATTATCAATATGGAGGAGGAGCAGGAATGGTTATGATGATAGAGCCAATAGATTTATGTATTACAAAATTAAAGTCTGAAAGGGAATACGACGAAATTATCTATATGACTCCTGATGGAGAAACACTCGACCAAAAAATGGCAAACAGGATGTCAATGTATAAAAATATAATTATTTTATGCGGACATTATAAAGGAGTAGACCAAAGGGTGCGCGATCAATTTATAACCAAAGAGATTTCTATAGGAGATTATGTTTTGTCGGGAGGAGAATTAGGTGCACTAGTTTTATCAGATGCTTTAATAAGATTAATACCAGGTGTATTAAGTGATGAAACCTCTGCTCTTACAGATAGTTTTCAGGATAATCTCTTGTCAGGTCCGATTTATACAAGGCCTGCAGATTACAAAGGTTGGAAGGTTCCTGAAATTCTGTTAAGCGGTAATTTTGCCGAAATTGATAAATGGAGAGAGCAAAAATCTATAGAGCACACACAAAAAAGAAGACCAGATTTACTGGAAAATAATTGAGCTTTAAATACATTTTAAAGTTGTACTAAAGTTATTTTTCATTTTTTTGATTGTTATTTTATAATTTAGTTGTAATATTGCAACTGGTTTCTAAAATAAATTGCTTTTTGAACTTATATAGAGAAACGTAATAAATAATGAAAACAAGACTGCTAGCTTTATTGATTGTTTTTTTTAGTTCTGTCGGATTACTTTCTGCTCAAAGCTCCTCACCCTGTCCACCTAATTGTGAATGGGTTTCTGTCGGCACTCAGCCTCCTGGTTGTGTGTGTGATGAGTTGTTTATTGACGGTTCTGGGCTTTATATAGTCTTGTTTGCAGGAATGATTTTAGCAGTTTATTTTTATTCTCAAAAACACAAAATGCTTAAAAAGGCATAATACTACTTATTGTTAAGCAATTGTAGCTTTGTAACGTATTTCCCAATTACATCAAATTCTAGATTTACTACACTTCCAATTTCAAAAGTTTTGAAGTTTGTATGTTCCCAAGTATAAGGAATTATAGCTACGCTAAATGTATTTATTCCGGAGTTTACAACAGTAAGGCTCACTCCGTTTACTGTAATAGAGCCTTTCTCGATGGTAATGTTTCCTAAAGATTTATCATATTCAAAACTAAAGTAGGTACTTCCGTTGGCAGGCTCAATATGGGTGCAAATTGCTGTTTGGTCAATATGACCCTGAACCAAATGCCCGTCTAATCGGTCACCTAATTTCATGCCTCGTTCTAAGTTTACCGTATCATTTACTTTCCAAAGACCAATATTTGTTTTTTCGATAGTTTCACGAATAGCTGTTACAGTATATTCATTGCCTTTAATTGCTACAACCGTAAGACATATCCCGTTATGCGAAATGCTTTGATCGATTTTTAGTTCATTGGTGATTTCTGAAGAAATAGTAAGATGTAAATTTCCCATCTCTTTATCAATGTTCGTGATGGTTCCGAGAGTTTCTACAATTCCTGTAAACATATCCGAATTATTTTTTCTAAATTTGCCTGTAAAAATAGCGATAAATAAGCAGAGATAATGGTAAAGAAATCAGAAAATATAATTGTTGGAATTTCGATAGGGGATTTAAACGGAATAGGAGGCGAAATCATTCTTAAGACTTTTGAAGATCCTCGAATGATGGAGTTTTGTACGCCAGTTATCTTTGCTAACACAAAAGTTTTATCGTTAACCAATAAGGTTTTGGGTACTAACATTAGCTTTCACGGAATTGACAACCTTAATCAGATTGTGTTTGGTAAACTCAATGTGTTGAATGTGTGGAAAGAAAATGTGAGTATTGAATTCGGAAAAGAAAACTTACAATTAGGAAAATATGCGGTTCAATCTTTTAAACAGGCAACAAAAGCATTAAAAGAAGATAAAATAGATGTTTTGGTAACCGCACCAATTAATAAATATACAGCCGATTCAGAAGAGTTTAAATTTGCAGGACATACCGAATATCTTAATCAAGAACTAGAAGGAGATGCCTTAATGCTTCTGACTTCAGAGGATTTAAGAGTCGGTCTAATGACCGGGCACATCCCTTTAAAAGATGTTTCGTCTAAATTAAACGAATCACTTATTCGAAAAAGGGTTGAGGTATTAAACAACTCTTTGATTCAAGACTTTAGTATTTCGAAACCTAAAATAGCGATTTTAGGTTTAAACCCTCATTGTGGAGACGGAGGAGTCATCGGAAAAGAAGACGATGTGGTTTTAAGACCAGTAATTCAAAAACTATTTGATGAAGGATACTTAGTTTTTGGACCTTTTTCAGCAGATGGCTTTTTCGGAAGCGAAGCCTACAAAAAATACGATGCAGTCTTGGCTACTTATCACGACCAAGGATTGATTCCTTTTAAAACTCTCGCTTTTGGTCAAGGAGTAAATTATACAGCAGGTCTTAATAAAATTAGAACTTCTCCAGACCACGGAACTGCTTTTGATATTGCAGGCAAAGGAGTAGCCGACTTTAGCTCGTTTAGAGAAGCGGTTTATTTGGCCTTAGATATCTATAATTCCAGAAATATTTATCACGAAATAAGTAAAAATCCATTAAAAATTACCGAAAAGCAGTCCGAATCAAAGAGATAGTTGTAAAATCGATTGTTATATTCTTTAGAGAAAGATAGAGAATACTCAAAAAAATGTAAAGGGTTGAGTTAATACAAAATCTTTATAAGAATAAATTTTGTGTATAAAAATATTTTGTATATTTGCCGGCTCAAAGGTTTAGAAGATAAAGAATGATCAAAGCGTTTTTCATACCGTTTGTAGGTTTAAAGTTAGGCAAGCATCATTTTGATTATCAGATAGACGACACGTTCTTTCAGGAATTTGAATATAATCAGTTTGAGAAAGTTTCGATTGATGTTGATTTAACTTTGGAGAAAAAATCAACCATCTTGGAGCTTTGTTTTAAGCATTCGGGAACGGTAAATGTACCTTGTGACTTGACAGGAGAACCCTTTGATTTGCCTGTTAAAGGGAAATTGAACTTGGTGGTTCAGTTTGGTGAGGAATATAATGACGATAACGAAGAGTTACTCATTTTGCCTCATGGAGAATATCAAGTAAATGTTGCTCAGTATATATATGAGATGATTGTTCTGTCTGTTCCTGCCAAAAGAATTCATACCGGGATAGAAGATGGAAGTATTGATGTTTCGGATTATGAGAAATATTCTACTAATGATGAACCGAAAGAAAGAATTTCAGAAGAAGAAATAGACCCAAGATGGGAGAAATTAAAAAGTTTACTAAAAAAAGATAATAAATAATAATAAAAGTATAGAAGATGGCACATCCTAAAAGAAAGACCTCAAAAACTAGAAGAGATAAAAGACGTACGCACTATAAAGCTACTGCTCCTCAAATTGCTACTTGTCCTGTTACAGGAGAAGCTCACTTATATCACAGAGCTTATTGGCATGAGGGAAAAATGTACTACAGAGGTCAGGTTGTAATTGATAAAACAGAAGAAACTGTAGCGTAATTGCGTTGATAACAGAATTTAAACTCTCCATAGTGAGAGTTTTTTTGTTTTATTTTTATTTGGAGAAGTATTAAAATTTTTTGTAATTTGCTATTTCTTTTCAAAAGTAAAATTTTTGAAAGAATAATTTTTTTTATATGACAAAAATTACAGCTGCTATAACTGCAGTAGGAGCGTATGTTCCTGATTATGTGTTGACTAATAAAGTCTTGGAAACTATGGTTGATACCAATGATGAGTGGATTACTACTCGTACAGGTATTAAAGAAAGACGTATTCTTAAAGAAGAAGGAGCAGGTGCTTCGTTTATGGCCATCAGAGCAGCTAAAAATCTTATTGAAAAATCAGGCATAGACCCAAAAGAAATTGATCTAGTTTTAGTAGCTACGGCTACTCCGGATATGCCAGTTGCTGCAACTGCTGTTTATACAGCTACACAAATAGGAGCTGTAAATGCTTTTGCTTACGATCTGCAGGCAGCTTGTTCTAGCTTCCTTTACGGAATGTCTACAGCCGCAGCTTACGTAGAATCAGGAAGATACAAAAAGGTTCTTCTTATAGGTTCTGATAAAATGTCTTCAATTATTGACTATACCGATAGGGCTACATGTATTATTTTTGGGGATGGAGCAGGAGCAGTTTTGTTTGAACCTAATACTGAAGGACTCGGATTTCAAGATGAGTTTTTGAGAAGTGACGGAATAGGAAGAGAATTCTTAAAAATTGATGCAGGAGGTTCAATACTTCCTCCAACCGAAGAAACAGTTAAAAATAAACAACATTTTGTGCATCAGGAAGGACAAACTGTTTTTAAATATGCAGTGTCTGGAATGGCAGATGTAGCCGAAAAAATTATGCAACGAAATAATCTTACTAAAGATACTGTTGATTGGCTTGTGGCACATCAAGCAAATAAGAGAATTATCGATGCCACAGCTCACAGAATGGGATTAGATGAATCTAAAGTGCTTATCAATATTCATAAATACGGCAATACAACATCAGCTACTTTGCCTTTGTTGTTAAGTGATTTCGAATCAAAATTAAAAAAAGGAGATAACCTTATTTTTGCTTCATTCGGTGGTGGCTTCACATGGGGAGCTATCTATCTAAAATGGGCATATAATACTAAATAAAACTAACCTAAACATAAAAAAGAATATTATGGATTTAAAAGATATTCAAAACCTAATTAAGTTTGTTGCTAAATCCGGTGCGACAGAAGTAAAACTTGAAATGGAGGATGTTAAAATCACCATTAAAACTACAGTTGAAAAAGATGGAGAACCAACAGCTTACGTACAACATATTCCTATGCAAACAGCAATGCCTCAAATGGGAACTCCTGCAACTGTGGTAGCAGAACAAGCTCCTGCATCAGCTGCTTCTGAAGAAAATTCTAAATACATTACGGTAAAATCACCAATAATCGGAACATTCTACAGAAAACCATCTCCAGATAAACCAGCATTTGTTGAAGTAGGAGCTAATGTAGCAACTGGAGATGTATTGTGTGTTATTGAGGCTATGAAACTATTTAACGAAATAGAATCAGAATATACAGGTAAAATTGTAAAAGTATTGGTAGATGATGCAACACCAGTAGAGTTCGATCAACCATTATTCTTAATTGACCCATCTTAATCTTTTTTAGATATAAAGAGAATAGAAAATAGAACGCAGAACAGAGAATGAAGCATTCAGGCTGTAGACTGCAAACTATTAACTGTAAACTAACAAACGAAATTATGTTTAAAAAAATATTAATTGCCAACAGGGGAGAGATAGCACTTCGTGTAATCAGAACTTGTCGTGAAATGGGGATTAAGACCGTGGCAGTATATTCTACTGCTGATGCAGAAAGCCTTCACGTACGCTTTGCAGACGAAGCAGTTTGTATCGGTCCGGCTCCAAGTAATTTATCGTATTTGAAAATGTCAAATATAATAGCAGCAGCCGAAATTACCAATGCAGACGCAATTCATCCAGGATATGGGTTTTTGTCTGAAAATGCTAAATTTTCTAAAATCTGTCAGGAAAGCGGAATTAAATTTATCGGAGCTTCTCCTGAAATGATTGAAAAAATGGGAGATAAGGCTACTGCTAAAGCAACCATGAAAGAAGCAGGAGTACCTACCATACCAGGCTCAGAAGGAATATTAGAATCTTTTGAACAAGCTCAAAAAGTAGCAAAAGAAATAGGATATCCAGTAATGCTTAAAGCAACTGCTGGAGGTGGAGGAAAAGGAATGCGTGCAGTTTGGAAAGCAGAAGATTTAGAAAAAGCATGGGAGAGTGCACGTCAAGAAGCAGGAGCTGCTTTCGGAAATGACGGAATGTATATGGAGAAACTTATAGAAGAACCTCGCCATATCGAAATCCAAATCGTGGGAGATGCTTACGGAAAAGCATGTCACTTGTCTGAAAGAGATTGCTCGGTTCAAAGACGTCACCAAAAACTCACTGAAGAAACTCCTTCTCCGTTTATGACCGATGAACTTCGTAAAAAAATGGGAGAAGCAGCCGTAAAAGCAGCTGAATACATTAAATACGAAGGAGCAGGAACCATAGAATTCTTAGTAGATAAACATAGAAATTTCTATTTTATGGAGATGAACACGAGAATTCAGGTAGAGCATCCTATTACGGAACAAGTTATAGATTATGATTTGATTCGTGAACAAATCTTAGTGGCAGCAGGAGTTAAGATTTCAGGAAAAAATTATTTCCCGAATCTTCATTCGATTGAATGTAGAATTAATGCAGAAGATCCATACAACGATTTTAGACCTTCTCCAGGAAAAATTACTACTTTTCATGCTCCGGGAGGTCATGGAGTTCGCCTAGATACTCACGTTTATGACGGATATGTAATCCCTCCGAATTACGATTCGATGATTGCAAAACTCATTACAACCGCCCAAACTCGTGAAGAAGCAATTGCGAAAATGAAACGCGCATTAGACGAATTCGTAATAGAAGGAATTAAAACAACAATTCCATTCCACAGACAACTAATGGATAATCCTGATTATGTAGCAGGAAATTATACAACAAAGTTTATGGAATCTTTTGAAATGAAATAAACCCAAACAAAGTCCGTTTTTATTATAAAAACGGACTTTGTTTTTTTAATTCTTATACAAATAGAATGAATAAAAAAATCATAATTACTGCTCTTGTTTTTGGAATTATTGCTATAATTTTTGGTGCTTTCGGAGCTCATGCCCTCAAAAAAGTTTTAACTGCTGATCAATTAATTAGTTTTGAAACTGGAGTTAGGTATCAGATGTATCATGCCTTCTTTTTGTTGTTTGTAGGTATGACCAATATAATACCAGAGTCAAAGAAAAAAGGTGTTTATATACTTACTTTAATCGGAATAATATTTTTTTCAGGCTCTATTTACTTATTGACGACAAGAGAAATTACTTCAATAGATATCACCTCAATTGCTTTTATTACTCCCATCGGAGGAATGTTGTTAATTTTAGCTTGGGTGATATTGCTTTTTAATATTTTATCGAAGAAGTAAAATTAGAGCAATTTTTGTCTTTAAATTGATAATAATTCATAATTTTGCCTTTATTTTCTTTACACAACACAATAAATAATTAATGATGACAAACGCAATAAAAACAGTTTCATTAGAAGAATTAGGAATTAAGAACGCTAAAATAAACTACCAGCTCTCTCCTGAACAACTACATAATATAACAATTGAAAAAGGACAAGGTGTCGAAAGTTCTACAGGCGCATTGGCCGTAAATACAGGTAAATTTACCGGACGCTCACCTCAAGACCGATTTATCGTAAAAGATAGCATTACCGAAGATAAGGTTTGGTGGGGAAATGTAAATATTCCGTTTGACTCAGATAAATTCGAAAAGCTATTAAACAAAGTAGCAGCTTATTTATCCGAAAAAGAAATATATGTTCGTGATAGCTATGTTTGTTCTGAAGATAAATACAGAATGAACGTAAGAGTAGTTACAGAATACGCATGGTCAAATCTTTTCTGCTACAATATGTTCTTGCGTCCTGACAAAAATGAATTAGAAAACTTCTCACCAGAATGGCACGTAATCTGCGCACCAGGATTTTTAGCGGATCCGGCTGAAGACGGAACACGTCAAGAAAACTTTGCAATTCTTGACTTTACACGTAAAATTGCTTTGATTGGAGGGACAGGTTATACAGGAGAAATGAAAAAAGGAATTTTCTCAGCACTTAATTTTATTTTACCTGTATTCAAAAATACGTTCCCGATGCATTGTAGTGCAAACGTAGGAAATGACGGAAATACAGCTATCTTCTTCGGGCTGTCAGGAACAGGAAAAACAACCCTTTCGGCTGATCCAAACCGTAAACTTATCGGAGATGACGAACACGGTTGGACCTCAGAAAATACAGTCTTCAATTTCGAAGGAGGATGTTACGCAAAAGTGATCAATCTAAGTGCAGAAGGAGAACCGGATATCTATAACGCTATTAAAAAAGGAGCTTTACTAGAAAACGTGGTTTTTAAAAACGGAAATGAAGTGGATTTTGAAGACGATTCAATTACTCCAAATACTCGTGTAAGCTATCCAATACATTTTATAAAAAATATTCAAGAAGGTTCTGTCGGAAAAAACCCAAAAAATATTTTCTTTTTGACTGCTGATGCTTTTGGAGTATTGCCTCCGATTTCGAAATTAACTCCAGGACAAGCTGCTTTTCACTTTATTTCGGGATATACAGCTAAAGTGGCAGGAACAGAAGCAGGAATTAACGAACCTCAACCGAACTTTTCAACCTGTTTTGGAGCTCCATTTATGCCTTTGCACCCAACTAAGTATGCTGAAATGCTAAGTGCTAAAATGAAAGAAGCAGGAGTAAAAGTATGGTTGGTTAACACTGGTTGGACAGGAGGTCCATACGGAGTAGGAAGCAGAATGAAATTAAAATATACTCGTGCTATGATTACTGCTGCGCTCGAAGGAAAATTAGATAATGTAGAGTTTGTAAACCACGAAGTCTTCGGAATCGCAGTTCCTCAATCTTGCCCAGATGTTCCATCAGAAGTGTTAAATCCGAGAAATACATGGGAAGACGCTACTGCATACGATGCTAAAGCCAAAGAATTGGCACAATCGTTTAGAACTAACTTCAAGAAATTTGAAGAGTTTGCAAACGATGAGATTTTGGCAGGAGCACCTAATGCTTAACGTTAGAATAACATTTTAATAACCCACCCGAAAGATTTTATATAGATTCTTTCGGGTTTTTTATATACGTTTGTACAATTATTTAACATAAAAGAAATGAAAAAAATAGTTTGTTGTTTTTTTATCATGATGGGCTTTCTAGCTTTTCCTCAGAAAGAAAACACTGTAGAAGAAGACAAAGATTTACGCTTTTCGGTTTTACCTTATTATAATTTTGGTAAAGGAGTAGGAATGACTTCTCCAGATAGTATTTTTCAATTGAATATTCGATTTAGAATGCAAAATAGGGCAACCTACCTAAGCGAAGAAGGAGCTGAAGAAGACGAAATTAATGCGGAAATCCGAAGACTTCGTTTGCGTTTTGATGGATATGTAGGAGACCCTAGATTTTTGTATGCTATTCAACTTTCGTTTTCTCCGGGAGATACCGGAGGAAGTATAGAAGAAGGAGACAATCTGCAAATTATTCGTGATGCGGTTGTGTTTTATCAACCCAATAAAAACTGGACCTTTGGATTCGGACAAACGAAACTACCAGGGAATCGTCAAAGAACAAACTCATCTGGTGCTTTGCAGTTTACTGACAGAACCATCAATAATGCAAGTTTTAATATCGACAGAGATTTCGGATTTCAGATTCAGAATCTAAACGAGTTTAAAGATAAATTCTCGTATAATTTTAAAGGAGCCATCACTACAGGGGAAGGAAGAAATGATACAAAAAACTCCGATACAGGATTGGCATATACCGGAAAAGTTGAATTATATCCGTTAGGAGCATTTACAAAAAACGGAAGCTTTTTTGAAGGTGACTTAGCACGAGAATCAAAACCTAAGTTGATGATTTCGGGAGCATATTCTTTTAACAATAAAGCTACCAAAACTCAAGGACAGCTTGGTGAAAAATTGTTCGAACAAAAAGATATTGCTTCTTTGTTTTTGGATGCAATGTTAAAGTATAACGGATGGGCTTTTCAAACCGCTTATATGAGTCGTATGGCTGACAATCCGATAACGTATAACCCGGATGACAATACAGACATTTCGTATGTGTATGTAGGAGACGGAATGGATTATCAGTTGAGTTATTTATTTCCGAGTAATTTTGAACTTTTAGGAAGATATTCCACTCAAAATATGCATAAAGACGTAAAAAGCTTTACTCCTGACAAAAAACAATATAGTATGGGAGTTACCAAATATTTTTGGGAACATGCTTTTAAGATGCAGGCAGAACTTACTTTTGACGAGTTAAATTACCTTAACGGAGACACCAAAAACAATTGGTACGTTCGTTTTCAGATAGAAATGGGAATTTAGAATTTAGTAAAAACTAAAATTCTTAAATGGAAAAGTCTTTTTTTGATAGTGTTCATGATTTGGCAAGACAAATTCCGTACGGAAGAGTTTCTACCTATGGAGCAATTGCTAAACATTTAGGAATGGCTCGTTCTGCCAGAATGGTAGGTTGGGCAATGAATGCTTCTCACAATCTTGA
>CAZOQH010000013.1:0-26100 GCA_964581855.1 uncultured Flavobacterium sp. | reverse complement strand
CTAAAATGAACAAACCCAAACTCATCCGTATCACAACCGTTCCGGTTTCTTTAAAGACTCTTTTAAAGGGGCAGCATCGCTTTATGTCCGAGAGTGGTTTTGACGTGGTTATAAAAAATCATTTTTTAGTGAATTTTACATAAATAATCGGTTTTATTTCGATTATCTAAACATATTTTACTATTTTCGCTTGGTGTTTTAATTCGTTTATATTGGGTAAAGTAATATACAAAATACATAAATGATAAATTTAGCCCGTTTTGGAAACATTCCTGTAGAGTATGCTACTTTGACTTCTGTATTGAACGGATACCGTTCTGCAAAAGACAAAATTGCCTCTTTGGAAAAAAGCGACCAATTGATACGGCTCAAAAAAGGTTTGTATGTGGTAGCTCCCAAAGTGAGTAAAAGCGAAATTTCACGTGAGCTGATAGCCAATCATCTATACGGACCATCCTATATATCGCTCGAAAGTGCTTTGTCTTATTACGGATTGATTCCTGAAAGAGTGTATAACGTTCGTTCGGTAACAACAAAACGAGCCAAGCAATACACCACTCCTTTAGGAGAATTTGATTATCGGACAGTTCCAGAAAATTATTTTTCGATAGGTATCCAACAAGAAGAAACCAAGAGTAAAAGCATATTTCTGATAGCTTCTCCCGAAAAAGCGTTGTGTGATATGATACTGCTTACTTCGGGATTGAGGTTACAGTCTGTAAAAGCAGTAAAAACGTATTTGGAAGAAAATTTAAGGATAGATTTGTTTGAAAAAAAAGTTTGGAATACCGAAATTATCCGTGAATGTATCGAAAAAGGAAAGAAAAAAACAGAACTGACACAACTTTTAAAATTGCTGGAAAATGAGTAACACTGTATTTGACCAAATGCTGTCTCGATATACCATACAAACAGAGAATGACCGCATCAATGCGTTGCACGAAGTGATGCAGCAGGTTACTTTGGCAGGATTGTATAGGGCAGGATTTTTCAATAAAACTGCTTTTTACGGAGGCACTTGTTTAAGGATTTTTCACGGATTGCCTCGTTTTTCAGAAGATTTGGATTTTTCCCTATTGCAACCCGAAAGTGATTTTTCTTTGGAAAATTATTTTGAAGCAGTCATTGACGAATTTAAGGCATTAGGCAGGGAAGTAGTTATTTCAAGAAAAGAGAAAAAAAATCTATCACAGGTAGAATCTGCTTTTTTGAAAGATACAACCGAAATTTATAATTTGAGCTTTCAAACCACGCAAAGCATAAAAATCAAAATAGAAGTCGATACACAGCCACCTTTAGGATTTTCGACTGAACCAAAATTATTGTTGTTGCCTTTTTCTTTTATGGTCAGATGCTATACGCTTCCGGATTTATTTGCAGGAAAAATGCACGCTTTGTTGTTTAGAAACTGGAAAAACAGGGTGAAAGGACGAGACTGGTATGATTTTGAATGGTACGTACGAAATGATATTCCGTTGGGATTTGAACATTTTTTGAAAAGAGCTGCACAAACACATAATTTCACTAACGAAACACTTACTCCTCCTATATTCAAAGAAATGCTTAAAAAAAGAATTTCTGAAACAGACATTAATTTGGTAAAAAACGATGTACGTCCATTTATAAAAAATCAATCCGAAACCGACATTTGGACAACAGACTATTTTCTGCAATTAGTTGATTTTATAAAAATTAAGTTATGACCAACCCTAAACTTATCCGTATTACCACCGTTCCGGTTTCTTTAAAAACCCTTTTAAAAGGACAGCATCGTTTTATGTCTGAAAATGGTTTTGAGGTGGTTGGAGTTTCAAGTAAAGGACAAGAGTTAGAAGACGTAAAAAATGATGAAAATATTAGGGTTGTAGCATTAGAGATGACTCGTACGATTTCTCCTTTTTCGGATTTAAAATCACTTTGGAATTTTTATAAATTATGTAAAAAAGAAAAACCGAATATTGTACATTCTCACACTCCAAAAGCAGGAATTATCGGAATGTTAGGAGCAAAATTAGCAGGAGTCCCGATTCGTTTGCATACGGTTGCAGGTTTACCTCTAATGGAAGAAAAAGGAATCAAAAGAAAAATTTTGGACTTTGTAGAAAAACTTACTTATGCTTGTGCTACAAAGGTTTATCCGAATTCGAAAGGTCTGTATGATTTTATTTTAGAAAATAAATTTACTTCAACAGAAAAGCTGAAAGTAATCGGTAAAGGCTCTTCAAACGGAATTGACACCACCTATTTCAATCCGAATCAAATATCAGAGGAACAAAAAGAAAATCTTAAAAAATCATTAGGCATACAACTCGCAGATTTTGTTTTTATTTTTGTCGGAAGGATTGTAAAAGACAAAGGAATCAACGAATTGATAAGTGCTTTCTCAAAACTCAAAACTCAAAACTCAAAACTTCTTTTGGTTGGAAATTACGAAAGAGAATTAGACCCATTACTACCTGAAACCGAAAAAATAATCAAAACAAATCCAAATATTATTTCTGTAGGTTTTCAACCAGATGTAAGACCTTATTTTGCTGTTTCGGATTGTTTGGTTTTTCCGAGTTACCGAGAGGGATTTCCGAATGTAGTGATGCAAGCGGGAGCAATGGGATTGCCAAGTATTGTAACCGACATCAATGGTTGCAACGAAATCATCATAAATCAAAAAAACGGAATTATTATTCCTGTTAAAAATACAGAAGAATTAACCCAAGCAATGTTGTTAAATTCTGAAAAATATCAAATTCTGAAAAAAGAATCCCGTAATATGATTACGTCAAGATACGAACAGAAAGTGGTTTGGAATGAAATTCTGAAAGAATATAGAAGTTTAATTCTTTCCAAAAAAGATGTAAAATAAAACTTTTTGCGAATTGAATCGCAAAAAGTTTATTATATTTGCGAATTGAATCGCAAAAGTTGGGAAAAATGATTACGCGACAATTAGAACCGGAGATACTAAAAAATTTCAACGACAACAAAGTTGTGGTGTTGCTTGGTGCAAGACAGGTGGGTAAAACATCGCTTTTAACTAAACTTACCGAAAACCTAAATAAGGTATTGTGGCTTTATGGTGATGAGGCTGATACTCGTGAATATTTTACCAATCCAAATGCGACAAAACTCAAAAATCTGATAGGAAATAACAAGATTTTGGTCATTGACGAGGCTCAACGTATCGAAAACATTGGCTTGTGCCTGAAAATTATTTATGACCAAATCAAAGACGTAAAAGTTTTAGCTACGGGTTCATCTGCATTTGAATTGGCAAACAAAATAAACGAACCTCTTACAGGTCGTAAATGGGAATACAGAATGTTTCCGCTCAGTTTTTCCGAAATGGCAAATCATACAAGTCTTTTGGAAGAAAACCGTTTGCTCGAAAACCGCCTTGTTTACGGATATTATCCTGATGTTATTAACAATCCTGATAATGCTGAAAATATCCTGAAACAACTTGCTAACAGTTATTTATACAAAGATATTTTGACTTGGGAACGCATTCAAAAACCCGACCGTATGGAAAAATTAGTTCAGGCTATTGCATTTCAAATCGGAAATTTGGTGTCATACAACGAGTTGGGGAATATGAGTGGATTGGATAATCAAACCGTAGAACATTATATCAACCTGCTCGAAAAAGCATTTATTGTTTTTCGTTTAGGTACATACAGCAGAAATCTACGTAACGAATTAAAAAAATCCCGAAAAATTTATTTTTACGATAATGGTCTGCGAAACGCAATCATCAATCAGTTTAATCCTTTGGGAATGCGAAATGATGTAGGAGCTTTGTGGGAAAACTTTATGATTGTAGAACGAATGAAACGCAACGCTTATACCAATTACTATACAAATACGTATTTTTGGAGAAATAAAAATCAACAGGAAATTGATTATGTAGAAGAAAACAACGGAAAATTAGATGCTTTTGAATTTAAGTGGAGTTCATCCAAGGTGAAATTTCCTAACGAATTCATAAACGCTTATCAACCTGCTGAAACGCTCGTAGTTTCAAAAGAAAATTACCGAGACTTTATTTTGTAAACAAATATTCATCATTTGGAAATCCTTTATTTATGTACAAAAATTTCTTTAAAAGAATAATTGACTTTTCAGCCTCATTGATAGGAATGATATTGTTAAGTCCGATATTTTTATTTGTGATGATAGGTCTGTTTTTTGCTAATCAGGGCAAACCGTTTTTCTTCCAGTCAAGACCGGGTAAAAACGAAAGAATTTTCAAAATTGTCAAATTCAAAACCATGAACGACAAAAAAGACAAAAACGGTAATCTTTTGTCTGATGCAGAACGCTTGACCAAAATAGGTGGTTTAGTCCGCAAAACTTCGTTAGACGAAATTCCGCAACTTATAAATGTATTAAAAGGAGATATGTCTTTGATTGGGCCAAGACCTTTGCTGATACAATATTTACCTTTGTATAATGAAGTGCAAAAAAGGCGACACGAAGTACGTCCAGGGATTACAGGCTGGGCACAAGTCAACGGACGAAATGCAATCAGTTGGCAACAAAAATTTGAATATGATGTTTGGTATGTAGATCATATAAGTTTGTGGTTAGATATAAAAATCTTATTTTTAACCATCAAAAAAGTGTTTGTCAGAGAGGGAATCTCTCAAGACGGACAAGTGACCATGGAAGTTTTTAAAGGGAATTAAGTAAATAAAAAAAATATTGTATCTTTATAAGGACTTAAAAAGAATAAATATGAACACGATAGATGTAGAGAAAAAAGGTCTGGATTATTTGCAACAAAAGGCAGTAGAGAATGCCATACGTGAAAATAAAGCTTTAGGTTTGCCTTATATGATAGTGGAAAGTGGAGAACTTTTTAAGGTCTCTCAAGATGGAACTAAAATAAAAATAGGGAAAGCTAAATATGGAACTGTAAAAGTAAAGCAGAAAAGCTTTAAGTTGAAAAAGTAATATGAAGCGTTTCCGAATGTTTGCTGGTCCTAATGGTTCGGGTAAATCCACCTTAATTAAAGAAATAAACAAAGATTTATTAGGCTTCTATGTTAATGCGGATGATATTGAACGCAAATTAAATGGTACAAAATTTATTGATTGTAATAATTATCTACCTATTTTGGTTCATCAAGCAGACTGGGAAAAGTTTAAACCCATCATTATAGCTCAAGATAGAAGGGCTACTCCTGAAATATTAAATTCTATTAAAATAACTGATGGAATTTTAACCACGGAATCTACTATTGGGAGTTATACAGCAGCTCTTATAGCAGAGTTTTTACGTTTTATACTTCTTGAGTGTGATAATACATTTTCATTTGAAACGGTAATGTCACACAAATCAAAAGTTTGTTTTTTAAAAAAGGCTAAAGCTAAAGGATTCAAAACTTATTTATATTTTATTAGTACGAGAGACCCTTCCATTAATGTTGATCGGGTTCGTATCAGAAAAAATAAAGGAGGGCATGATGTGGACGAAAATAAGATTATTAACCGTTATTATAACTCAATCGAATTATTATCCCAAGCTTTTGTAAATGCGGATAGGGCATATATTTTTGATAATTCAACAGATAACCAAGTTCAAAATGTTTTAATTGAGAAAAAAGGGAATCATGTAGAAATTTATTCGGAAGAGATTCCAGAGTGGGTACAGATTTATTTATTGGATAAAATAGAGAAAGAATGAGTTTGTATTTATTCGGAGCAAGCGGTCACGGAAAAGTAGTTGTTGATATCATCAAGACTTCTGTCAAAGAACTTCAAATAGAAGTTGTTTATGACGATAATCCCAAAGTAACTTCTTTGTTGGATATTCCTGTTTTGTTGAGCAATCCTGAGGTTTTGAATAATCAGGCTCACCAGTGGCTTATCAGTATCGGAAATAATAAATTCAGAAAACAAATCTCTGAAAAAATAAAAGGAAGTTTTTTTAAAGCAATTCATTATAGTGCTATAATTTCTGAAACTTCAACAATAGGAGAAGGAACAGTAGTGATGGCAAATGCGGTAATTAATCCGGAAGCTAAAATAGGGAAACATTGTATTATAAATACCAATGCAATTATAGAACACGATTGTATAATCGAAGATTATGTGCATATTTCGCCTAACGTTGCCTTAGCAGGAAATGTTATTGTAGAAGAAGGTACGCATATTGGTATCGGAGCTTGTGTCATTCAAGGTGTTAAAATCGGGAAGTGGTGTACTATCGGAGCAGGTGCGGTTATCATCCACGATGTTCCTGACGGAGTAACGGTCGTAGGTAATCCGGGAAGAATTATAAAATAAAAATCTATTGTTATGATAAAAAAATTACTTGTATTTATTTGTGTCCTTTGCTTAGGGTTATTTCCTGTTTTTTCAACCCATACAGCTCCACCGGTTATGGTTGAGGCTACTGCAGTCGAACAAGTGGTGTACATCACCAAAACAGGTAAACGTTACCACAAAAGCAGTTGCCATCATTTAAAGAGAAGCAAAATTAAAACTACCAAATCACAAGCCCAAAAATTAGGTTATACCCCTTGTACAGTATGCAAACCATAAAATAACCAACCTTAACCAATTCATAAAAAAATCCCGAAACATTTCCCCCATCCCTAAAGAGAGCTGTTTCGGGATTTTTTTGACTTTGTTCAAAGATTTTTTCCCTTTAAGGTTAGAGTAAAATTTAAAACTAATTCCATCACTTCATTTCTAAAGATTTTGATAGTTGCCTCCCTTTAGGGTTGGGGCAAAGAAACTATCAAAATCCCGAAACATTTTCCCCACCCCTAAAGGGAGTTGTTTCGGGATTTTTTATGGTTTACAGAAGTTATTTAGGGTTGAAAATTAGTAATAATTTTCCCTGCTTAATTCTTTTTCATCAGCAGTAACTTCGTCTAAATATCGTTCGAGGCTATCGTCCATTTCTTTCATCCAAGGTGTATGGTGTTTGTTGGCTTTTGTACCATCCATAACCGAAGTATATACCTTGTCTCGATAATTGAGTATGTCCACTTCTTTGTCTCGCAACCAACTTTTAAACATTTCGGCTACTTTATCGAGGTTAAACGGAGGATAATCTGTAAAGGATATCAAATCTTTGATGTAATCCGTCTGAAAGTCAACATGGTCATAACCGGTTTCGGTACGCGCTTCATAGTCCATCCAGTATTTGATTTCGGCTGTTCGTTCTTCTTTGCTAGGCAAAGCAATTCTGCCCAACATATAATCGCGAGCAAACCAGGCCTGAGTATCAAACATATTAAAGGTATAATACTGATCTTGCATTCCTAGATAAATCAGACGTTCGTTGTGGTTATAAATCACTCCTTTATACAAATTGTCCGGATAGAGTAGGTTTTTGGTTTTTAAGCGTAGATTATCGGGTAAAAAAGGGAATTTATGTTGGTATCCTGTACAGAGAATAACCGCATCAAAAGCTTCTGAAGTTCCATCTCTAAAAACTGCTTTATCACCTTCAAAATGAGTAACCAAAGGTTTTTCTTTAATTCCTTCAGGCCATTTTGCTCCAATAGGATTGCTTCTGTACGAGAGGGTAATCGACTTAGCTCCGTGCTTGTAACATTGTACTCCGATATCTTCAGCCGAATAACTACTACCAATCAAAAGTATGTTTTTATCGATAAACTGGTCTGCTCCTCTAAAGTCGTGAGCGTGCATAACGGCTCCCGGAAAGTTTTCGATACCTTTAAAATAAGGCATATTAGGCGTTGAGAAGTGTCCGGTACCTACTACCAGATAATCAAAATATTCTTCGAAAGTTTCGTTTTTAGCCAGATTGTCAAATATTACGCGAAACTGTTTTTTATCTTCCAGATAATCTACCCATCGAGCTACCGTATTAAAAGTAATAAATTCACGGGCATTACTGCGTTTGATTCTACCTTCGATATAATCAAAAAGTACTTCTCTGGGAGGGTATGACGAAATCGGTTGCCCGAAATGTTCCATAAAGCTATAATCCGAAAACTCTAAACACTCTTTCGGACCGTTAGACCATAAGTATTTGTACATACTTCCGTGAATAGGTTCACCGTATTTTCCTACACCTGTTCGCCAGTTATAGTTCCACATTCCTCCCCAATTGTCTTGTTTTTCGTAGCACTTAATTTCGGGTATCGGATTTCCTTTTTTTTGTTCGGCTTCAAAAGCTCTCAACATGGCTAATCCGCTAGGACCGGCACCAATAATACCCACTTTAAAATTTGTCATATTATTAAAATAATTTTTAGTCTCTTTTGCATAGGTGCAAAAAAGATAGTTAAACACTTTTCTTTAAACGAATCTTAACTTGATTCTTAGGCATTCTAAAAATAGTATGCGCTAATAAGTTTGTAGAGCAGAAAAACTAATTTTCTATGTATATGTAATGTCGATTTCTTACCTAGAAATCAAGAAGTAATTCCTTTAGGAATACGGCAAATATACAACTTTTATGCGGAAGTTTCAAACCAAAGACAGCTGCTTCAAGTATAAGGTTTTGAAAATCAATGTCTTTTGATGTCTTTTTAGCTGTTTTTAAAATAGAGCGTAGGTGAAGGTTCTGCTTGTTCTTTTTCTTATAATCAAAATTTTTCAGTTCGATTTTTTAAGAATATACCTATGTAAACCAGAATCAAAAAACTATATTTGTAGTCACAGCCCAAAAAAGTTGAACCTTAGATTTGCTTCGATAAAACAAACCCTACTCAAGTGAACTTCAAAAGATTTTTTGACCTTTTTTTTTCGTTGTTCTTGCTTGTAATAGCAAGTCCGGTTTTGCTTTGTGGATATATTGTTGCGAGTTTAGACACCAAATCAAACGGAGTTTTTACCCAAAAAAGAGTAGGGCAGTACGGAAGGCTTTTTACTATATATAAGTTCAAAACGATTCACCCCAAAACAAAGCAGATATCAAGAGCAGGAAAGTTCTTGCGAAAATCAAAAATAGACGAATTACCACAGCTGTTTAATGTTTTGTTTGGAACTATGTCTTTGGTAGGCCCACGCCCGGATATTCCTGGATATTATGATACATTGCAAGGAGAAAACCGAAAGATTCTTGAGCTTAAACCCGGAATTACTTCCGAAGCCAGTATCAAATACGCTAACGAGGAAGTGGTTTTAGAACAACAACCCAATCCGTTGCAATATAACGATGAGGTGATTTTTCCGGATAAAGTAAAGATGAACCTCGAATATTACTACAAACAATCCTTTTGGCTTGACCTTAAAATCTTATTCAAAACGATTTTCCGGTAATATTTGTTCTTTTTCGAATAGATTCGGTAGTAGAAGAACCCAATAAACACCTGTTTTGTTAAGGAGTTTTTAAATAAATTTAGCTACCGAGCAAAAGCTGTTACAACCCGACAAAAGCTTTTGTTAGAACCAAATGCATTGACTATTAGATACATCTTTCTGGTATTGAACTCAAAACCTAATAATAAAACAAAACTTAAAAAATAATTATTAGTTAGAATGAATAAAAAATGTGAATATAAAGCGTAAATTAACCTATTCTTTCGGGATTTCGTTATATATTTGTAAAAATATTTAGATACATAAGATGAGTGATTCTAAAATATGGCTCTCTTCACCTCATATGGGAGGATACGAACAACAATTCGTTCAAGAAGCTTTTGATACAAATTGGGTAGCTCCGTTAGGTCCGAATGTTACGGGCTTTGAACAAGACTTAGAAAGTTATCTGAATTCGGAGGTTTTTGTAGGTGCGTTAAGTTCCGGAACGGCTGCTCTGCATTTAGGCCTAATTTTATTAGGAGTACAAAGAGATGATGAAGTAATTTGTCAGAGTATGACTTTTTCGGCTTCTGCAAATCCTATTTTGTACCAAGGTGCAATTCCTGTTTTTGTAGATAGCGAACCCGAAACTTGGAATATGTGTCCGGTAGCTTTAAAAGAAGCTATTCAGGATAGAATTTCAAAAGGTAAAAAGCCCAAAGCAATTATAGCTGTTCATCTTTACGGAATGCCTTATAAGGTTGAAGCCATCCGAAAAGTAGCAGATGAGTATCAAATTCCGATTTTAGAAGATGCAGCCGAAGCACTCGGAAGTACCTATAAAGGTCAAAAGTGTGGAAGCTTCGGAGATATCGGAATACTTTCGTTTAACGGTAATAAAATTATAACCACTTCGGGTGGTGGAGCAATTGTAACACATACCAAAGAACAAAAAGACAAGGCTGTTTTTCTATCCACTCAAGCACGAGATAATGCTCCACATTATCAGCACTCAGAAGTAGGGTACAACTATCGGATGAGTAATATTTGTGCAGGAATCGGACGAGGACAAATGAAAGTGTTAGACAAGCACATAGCTTTGCGTAGAGAAATGCACCATTTTTATGTAGAATATTTCACAACAAAACCTAAAGTAAGAGTTTTGTCGGAGCCAAATTCAGATTATTTTTCAAATCATTGGTTGAGTTGTATTGTATTAGATTCGTACCAAAGCAGAGAAGAGCTAAGACTGCTACTCGAACAACAAAATATTGAAAGCCGTCCGCTTTGGAAGCCTATGCACTTACAACCTGTTTTCGAAAAATATCCGTATTACGGCAAACAGGTGGCACAACAATTGTTTGAAAAAGGGCTTTGTCTTCCATCAGGGTCTAACCTTACAAGTCAAGACAGAACAAGAATACTCCATGCTTTTCAGGATTATTTTTAAATGTGTAAATAAAATGTTAAATTAGCTTTTTGGTTGTGTATGAAAGAAGGAAAAACTACCCAGGGTTCAGACCTAATCGATATCGTAAAAAGGGTTATTTCTCTTGATTGGTTAGGCATACGGGTTCATAATCTTGGTTATGTTCCACGTTGGGTCATTCTTTTGATTGACACACTCATCGTTTTGTTTACAGCCCTACTGACCTATTGGCTAATTGACGGAATCGGACAAAGCTATGTGCCGCAAAACTTCACCTTTTTAGCCTTAGGATTATATGTTTTTTTTAATGTAATATCTTTTAGAATATTTCGAGTTTATGCAGGAATTATCCGACATTCCTCTTATATAGATGCCATCAAAATCTTTTTTTCACAGATTTCGTGGTTCATGCTATCGCTATTCGTAAATGGTATTTTTACCGTTGTTTTTAAGGTAGATAAACTGTTTTTAACCACAGGTTTACTTATAAATTTTGTGTTTTCGTTTTCCGCTTTGTTTGTTTACCGAATTTTAATCAAAAAGATTTTTGATAATTATCTGACCGAAAGCAAAAACCGCCATTTGATTAAAGCTCTTATTTACGGAACAGATGCAAATGCAATTTCGGTTGCCAACGCATTACTTTCAGAAGTTCCTGCAAGATTTAAAATACTCGGTTTTTTAGACAAAAAATCTACCAATACCTCTAAAAGAATTCTGGATTTACCGATTATCTTACATTATAAGAAAGTTCCGGTTCACCTTAGAGCCAATGGAGCAGAAGCCCTTATTATAGCAGATAAAGCTCTCTCGAAAGACGAAAAAATGAGCATTGTTGACAGTTGTTTAGAGTTTAATTTTAAAATTTATACCGTTCCTTTGATTTCGGATTGGGAAGACAGCAAAGAAATTTCTAAGAAAGTAAAGAATTTTCAGATTCAAGATTTGTTAGAAAGAAAACCTATTGTCTTAGACGATGACAGTATTTCTGATCAGCTCAAAGACAAAGTGGTTTTAATCACCGGAGCTGCTGGTTCTATCGGGAGTGAAATTGTGTGGCAGGTAATCAATTTTAATCCCAAACAAATCATAATGATTGACCAAGCCGAAAGTCCGTTACACCAATTGCGATTAGAATTAGACAAAATGAAGTTTTCGACAATAGTGTCGCCTATTATAGCTGATGTACGCAATCAATTAATGATGGAACAAATTTTTGAGAAGTTTACTCCTCATGTAGTCTATCACACAGCAGCTTATAAACACGTACCTTTGATGGAAGAAAATCCGTCTCAGGCTATTTTAACCAATGTTCTCGGAACCAAAATTGTAGCAGATTTAGCAGACAAATACAAATCAGATAAGTTTGTGATGGTTTCTACCGATAAAGCGGTTAATCCTAGTAACGTGATGGGAGCTTCCAAGCGAATTGCCGAAAAATATGTACAATCTCTGCATAATAAATTACAAAAAGAAAATAAGGGGATATATACCAAATACATCACTACGCGCTTCGGAAATGTATTGGGGTCTAATGGTTCGGTAGTTCCGTTATTTACCAAGCAAATTGAAGAAGGAGGACCGATAACCATCACACATCCGGATATTATTCGTTATTTTATGACTATCCCAGAAGCTTGTCAATTGGTGCTCGAAGCCGGAAGTATGGGAAAAGGAGGAGAGATTTACATCTTTGATATGGGGAAACCCGTAAAAATCATTGACCTGGCTCAAAAGATGATTAAACTTGCAGGATTTGTTCCAGAGAAGGATATAAAAATCAAAACGATCGGACTTCGTCCCGGAGAAAAATTATACGAAGAATTATTGAATGATTCGGCAAAAACGCTTCCTACACATCACGAAAAAATAATGATTGCACAAGAACCTTGCGAAGAGTTCGAGATTACAGGAGTAGAAATCGACTCGTTAATCAGTAAAGCTCAGACCTTTGACAAAGAAGGAGTTGTGGTTCAGATGAAAAAAATAGTTCCTGAATTTTTAAGCATGAACTCCGAGTTCGAAGCATTGGATATAAAACATTAAATTCGAAGCTTTTAAATTCCTAAAAAATATATCTTTGCACTCTCATTCTCATATTAGAAAAAAATGAATAAAATATTTATATCCTTTATCTTTTTACTGTTGTTAACTTCATGTGCTTCAAGAAAAGATGTAGTTTATTTAAGTCAATTAGAAGGTGACAAAACCGAAGAACTCAGTTCGTATGAAACCACATTGCAACCCGATGATTTATTGAGTATTATAGTTAATTCTAAAGCCTCAAAATTAGCTTTAGATTTTAATCCTCCTCCAGTAATATTACAAACCAACTCAGAGTCTATGACGGCTCAGCAACGCCTTCAGACCTATCTGATTGATAAAGACGGATATATTGAATTTCCGGAAATTGGTAAAATAAAATTAGGAGGATTGACCAGAGAAGAAGCAATTACTACATTAACCCAAGCCTTGCAGCCTCATCTTTCGGATGCGAGGATTAACCTTAGAATATTGAATTATAAAATCTCTATTCAAGGTGAAGTTGCCAGACCGGGAGTATACCGTGTGGATTCGGATAGAGTTACCTTGCTTGAAGGCCTTAGTATGGCTGGAGATATGACCATTTACGGAAAGAGGAAAGAAGTGTTGCTCATCAGAGAATTTAACGGAAAAAGGACTTTTACTAAAGTAGATATAACAGACCCGAATTTTATTAATTCAGACTTTTATTACCTAAAACAAAACGATGTAGTATATGTAGAACCAAATAAAACGAGAGTCAATTCGTCGGTTGTCGGACCGAATCTAACCGTAGCTATTTCGGCTATATCTTTATTGGTAACCGTATTTGCTGTATTAACGCGATAGTAAACTTTATGGAGAATTCAACAGAATATAATTACGAAAACGAACAATCAGAAAATATAAACATTCGTCAGCAGATAGAATTATATCTAATACACTGGAAGTGGTTCGTGTTAGGAGTGTTTTTAAGTCTTTTGTGTGCTTTTTTATATTTGAGATATTCTACTCCAGTATATAAAGCTTCTGCCTTAATTATGCTAAAAGATGATTATAGAGGAGGAGCAGCTAACGAGCTTACAATACTTTCGGATTTGAGTTTCGGAGGAAAAGACAATGTAGAAAACGAAATTCACGTTTTAGACTCACGGACACTTTCAGAAAAGACAGTTAAGAAGCTAAACCTCCATATTTCATATTTTAGCGAGGGAAGAATCAAATCGGTGGATTTGTACAAAAATTCTCCTATACGAATTGAATTTATTCAAACCAATGAATTTTACAAAAACGGAATATCAGGATTGTTGATAAAAGGAATAGACCAAAACACGTATTCACTTTTTTTAGATGAACAACAAATAGGTACTTATACTTACAATCAAGAAGTAAACAATTCGTTAGGAGTTTTTGTAGTCAAACGAAATAAAGCAAAGGTAGATAAAGATAAATTCGAAATAGCTGTAATGGTCGAAACTCCAGAAGGAGCAGCACGAAGATTCAGAAACGGATTTCAGGTAATTTCTACCGGAAAATTCACAAGTGTATTAGAACTTTCGATATTGAACTCTAACCGAGAAAAAGCAGAAGATTACTTAAATACTTTAATCGAATTGTATAATTCTGAAGGAATTGCAGACCGGAGGTTTGTGTCTGAAAATACTTCTGATTTTTTGAGTAATAGGCTTGAAATACTAACCAAAGAATTAACCGAAGTTGAAGGAGAAGTAGAGCAGTTTAAAAAAGAAAAAGGAGTAACTGATATTATTTCGGAAGCCAATATTTACATTCAAAACGCAAGTGAGTTCGAGAAAAAATACATTGATATAAATACTCAAATAGGAATTATAGACAATGTAACTCAAGGATTTTTAGACGAAGATACAACCGGGAAAACCTTTCCGATGCTAGATGCCCTAACAAGTGATCCTGCACTAGCTGCTGTTATCAATCAGCACAACGTAATGGTTCTTGAACGAAACGAATTGGCTCCGAGCGCAGGACCAGAAAATGCAAGAATAAAACAAATTGATTTAGAAATCGAAGTTCTTAAAAAAACCATACGGGATAACTTAAATCAATTAAAGTCTAATCTTTTGCTGACAAGATCCGAAATCAACAAACAAAGAAGTGTGTTAAGCGGAAGAATTGGTTCGGTACCTGCTTTAGAAAAAGAGTTTAAAGGAATCGGAAGACAACAAGGAGTGAAAGAAGCACTCTATCTGTATCTATTGCAAAAACGAGAAGAAACCGAAATATCAATGGTGTCTTTAGCTCCAAATGCCAAGGTGATTGACTCAGCATTGGCTCCAGATATTCCGGTATCTCCAAAGAGGATGATTATATTTTTAGCAGCCCTTATATTAGGAGTGCTGATTCCGTTTGCGATTATTTATGTAATTAATTTACTCGATACCAAAGTAAAAAGCAGAATGGATATCGAAAAGTATTTGACTGTTCCGTTTTTAGGAGATGTTCCTCGTTCAGAATCGCATGAAGAAATTATTCGTTCTGAGAGCAGATCGAGTTCAGCCGAAGCTTTGCGCATTGTAAGGACAAATATGGAGTTTATGTTGAGTCAGGTACCTGAAGAACAAGCTAAAACAATTTTTGTTACCTCTACCATGCCCAAAGAAGGTAAGACTTTTATAGCCGTAAATTTAGCCGGAACTTTCGCCTTATCGGGCAAAAAAACATTGCTTATAGGAATGGATATTCGTAATCCTAGACTTAGCGAATATCTTAAATTGCCTGCAAAAGGATTGACCAATTATTTGGCTTCTAGCGAATTGAGCTTAGAAAGTGTTATCATCAAACAAGACGGATATAAAGAGTTTTACGTAATGCCTCCGGGAGTTATCCCTCCGAATCCGGCTGAGCTGTTGATGAGTACAAAAGTAGAACAGATGTTTGATTATCTTAAAACACAGTTCGATTACATAATAGTTGACACAGCTCCGATGAACTTGGTAACCGATACGCTATTGGTAGCCAAAAATGCGGATGCTTTTATTTATATTGTTAGAGAAAATTATCTCGATAAACGTTTGCTGCATATTCCGCAAAGACTCTACAAAGAACAGAAGCTTCCGAATATGTCTATATTGCTCAACGACACTTATTCTAGAAAAGGCTATGGTTATTACGGTTACGGTTATGGCTATGGATACGGCTACGGAGCAGATGCAGATAAAAAATCTTGGTACAAAAGAATTTTAGAGTTCGGAAAAAGAAGACCTCTGAATAGAGAATAAAAAAAAATGAGATTATGAAGATAATCTCATTTTTTTTATTCAAAGTCTTGTTCCTCATCCATTTCGATATAAGTAGGATTCACCATGAGTTTCTCAGCCAGTAGTTCTACTTTATCGGTAATTTCAGAAACCGTAAAAATGCGCTGTGTTCGCTCAATAGCGTCCGACAAACGCGTTATGATGGATTCGTGTCTGCTTTTGAGTATGATGTCTAAATCATCAACAATGTACATTTTTAATCGATTGATGTCAAAGCCTGCCCCCGAAAACAAATCGCTTAATCTTTTAGGAGTTCCTATCAAAATATCGATTCCGACCGAAATTAAATTCTTATCGTTGTCAAGGTCCGTATTTTCGTGAGAATAATAAACTCTAAGTTTGTTATAATGGTTTAGCTTTTCAAATATTTCGACAAGTTCTAAAACCTTTTCTTTGTTTTGCACTATAATTAAAGCTCTTGGAGACAATTCATAGGGTTCATCCAACTTATGAATTACATTTAGAGCTAAGGTAGTTGTTTTTCCACTCTGGTTAGGAGACGAAATAACCAAATCTGCTCCGCTTTTAATAAACGAGAAAGTTTCTTCCTGCAGTTCGTTAGCTTCCATAAAACCATTTTTGGCTAAAGCAGCATTTAGGTTTGGATTAATTTTTTTTAAAAACATTACTGTTTAATGAAATTTAAAATTGTTTAATAAATTGCATTTTTTTGCTCAGTATTGCGTAAAACTGCTTATTACTAAATTTACTCGTCCGCTTCTTCCATAGTATGGAAAACGTTCTGAACATCGTCGTCTTCCTCAATTTTTTCTAAAAGTTTTTCGACATCCGCCATTTGTTCGGGAGTCAATTTTTTGGTTACTTGAGGAATTCGGTCAAACCCCGAAGAAAGAATTTCGATTTCTCTCTCTTCCAGTTCTTTTTGGATTGCTCCAAAGCTTTCGAACGGAGCGTACATCACGATTCCGTCTTCGTCAGCAAATATTTCTTCTACACCAAAGTCAATCATTTCGAGTTCTAATTCCTCAATATCTTGACCCGTATTCGGAATGCGGAAGTTGCAAGTATGGTCAAACATAAAATCCACCGATCCTTGTGTTCCGAGCGTTCCGTCACATTTGTTAAAATAACTTCTGATGTTTGCAACGGTTCTGTTATTATTGTCAGTTGCAGTTTCTATAAGTATTGCTATTCCGTGAGGTGCATAACCTTCAAAAAGCACTTCTTTGTAGTTAGCTGTGTCTTTGTCAGTAGCTCTTTTGATAGCTCTTTCAACATTGTCTTTTGGCATATTGGCTGCTTTAGCATTTTGCATAACAGCTCTTAATCGTGCATTAGTTTCAGGATTCGGACCTCCTTCTTTTACAGCCATAACAATATCTTTCCCAATTCGGGTAAAGGTCTTAGCCATAGCTGACCAACGTTTCATTTTTCTCGCTTTTCTAAATTCAAACGCTCTTCCCATTTCTATAAATTGTTTAATCGTTGATTTAATTTCGTTAGACTAACCTTGAAGGGTTAGACGTATAACAGATGGTTTTAGATTGCAAAAGTAAGGTATTCTGAAAAGAATCAAAAAAGGAACTTTAATTTAAAGTTCCTTTTTTGATGAAATTATTTTTTATAAAAAGGAGTTTTAACCACTTTGGCTTTTACGTTGTTGTTTCTGATTTTGATAAAGATATCAGTGTCAACTTTGCTGTTCTGGGTAGTTACATATCCCAGCCCGATTCCTTTTCCTAATGATGGAGCCATAGTACCTGAGGTTACTTTTCCGATGATAGTTCCGTTTGCATCAACAATTTCATATCCTTGTCTAGGAATTCCTCTATCTACTAATTCAAAACCAACTAATTTTCGGTTTACACCTTCTTCTTTTTGTTTTTTCAGCTGTTCAGACCCAACAAAATCTTTAGTGAATTTGGTAATCCAACCTAATCCTGCTTCTAAAGGCGAAGTTGTATCGTCAATATCGTTTCCGTACAGGCAGAATCCCATTTCTAAACGCAAAGTATCACGAGCAGCCAATCCGATAGGCTTTATTCCGAATGAAGCACCAGCTTCAAAAACTTTGTTCCAGATTTGCTCTACTTCATCATTTTTACAATAAATTTCGAATCCACCCGAACCTGTATAGCCTGTTGCAGAAATAATTACGTTTTCGATTCCGGCAAATTCTCCTACTACAAAGCCATAATAAGGAATTTCGGATAATTTTACCGAAGTTAAACTTTGCATGGCTTCAATAGACTTAGGACCTTGAATAGCCAAAAGAGCATACTCATCCGATAAGTTGCGCATTTCGGCTCCCATGTCGTTGTGTTTCGAAATCCATTCCCAGTCTTTGTCAATGTTTGAAGCGTTTACTACCAAAAGATATTGGTCTTCTTTCATGCGATAGATAATCAAATCATCTATAATTCCTCCGTTTTCGTTAGGAAGACAAGAATATTGAGCTTTTCCGATTTCGATAGTCGAAGCGTCGTTTGAACATACTTTTTGGATTAAATCAAGCGCTTTTTCTCCGGACAAAAGGAACTCTCCCATGTGTGAAACATCAAATACTCCGACTCCGTTGCGTACGGTTTCGTGTTCGATGTTTACTCCTTCATATTGAACAGGCATATAAAATCCTGCAAAATCAACCATTTTTGCTCCCAGAGCCTCGTGAATGTGTCTTAACGGAATATGTTTCATTGTGTTTGAAGTATTTATTTTGAGTTGCGAAAATACGATTTTAGTTTATATCTAAAAAATCAAAAGGGTTTAAAAAAATATAAAACATTGATAATCTTTGGTTTTTTGTCTGTAACAAATATCTTTTATAATCGTCTTATATAACAAAATCAAAATTACGTCATTGGCAGTACTTGCAATTGATTATAAAATTCACAACACATGAAAACTATACTCACCATAGACCATCTTTCTAAAAACTATCACGGATTACAAGCTGTTAATCAAGTTTCGTTTGAAATCGAAAAAGGAAATGTGTACGGAATTCTCGGTCCGAACGGAAGTGGAAAATCTACTACTTTGGGTATTGTATTGAATGTGGTAAACAAAACAGCAGGAAGTTATTCTTGGTTTGACGGAACAATGAATACACATCAAGCTCTTGAAAAAGTTGGAGCAATAATCGAGCGACCGAACTTTTATCCGTACATGACCGCTTATGAAAATCTAAAATTAGTAGCTAAAATTAAACGTGTTTCGTATTCTAAAATTGATGAGAAATTAGAATTAGTAGGACTCTTAGAACGAAAAAACAGTAAGTTTAGAACTTTTTCGCTAGGTATGAAACAGCGCTTGGCAATTGCTTCAGCACTTTTGAACGACCCCGAAATATTGATTCTTGATGAGCCTACAAACGGACTCGATCCGCAAGGAATACGACAAATCAGAGACATCATTCGGCAAATCGCCAATCAAGGAACAACAATTCTGTTGGCTTCGCATTTGCTAGACGAAGTCGAAAAAGTTTGTACTCATGTAGTGGTTCTTAAAAAAGGAAATATGCTGTATTGCGGAACAGTAAGCGGAATGACTTCGAACGAAGGTTTTTTCGAACTCGATTCAGACGATAACGAAAAGCTCAAAGCCGTTTTAATAAGCCATCCATCAGTTAAAACAATTGAACATGAAGACGGAAAGCTGATGGTTTATCTCAAAGCTCCACTCGAAGCTAAGGAGTTGAATAAACTCGTTTTTGACAATTATATCATCCTCTCTCATTTGGTAAAACGCAAACACAGCTTGGAAGAACAGTTTTTACAAATTACCAATTAAAAATTACGAATCATTTGCAATCAAAAAACGTTAATCATCAATTTTGAATCAATGAAAAGACTACTCTCTATAGAATTTCAAAAACTTTGGCAAAACAAAGCATCTAAAGTACTTATTATTTCTTATTTCGTTATCCTGTGTTTTATTTCTTTAATTGCTTCGATTGAGTTCAATTTCGGAGGAGTTCCTTTTAGAATAGCAGAGCAAGGAATTTTTAATTTTCCGTTTATATGGCATTTTAACACCTATGTGGCTGCACTTCTTAAAATATTTTTGGCAGTAGTAATTGTGTCGATGATGACCAACGAATATAGTTACGGAACCTTAAAACAAAACCTAATTGATGGATTGAGTAAAAAAGAATTTGTTCTGTCTAAGTTTTTGGTTGTTGTTTTATTTGCAATAGGTTCGACGTTTTTTATCTTTTTGTTGTCCATAATTTTAGGTTATAGTTTTTCTTCATATACCGAACTTTCTATTGTTCTGACTGATATCGACTATCTGTTAGCTTACTTCGTAAAGCTTTTAGGTTTTTTCTCCTTCTGTTTGTTTTTAGGGATTTTAGTAAAGCGTTCTGCCTTTGCTTTAGGGTTTTTAATCTTGTGGAATATAGTAGAATGGATTCTGTATGGTATTATGAAATGGGGATTGTTCAGAGATACAGAAATTGCAGAAAATGTCTCGAGATTTTTTCCGTTAGAATCGATGAGCTTATTGATTTTTAACCCTGCCAGAAGGATGTCAGTAATTAAAAATGCAGAACAATACGCTGGAATTATAAACGAAAATATTTACGGAGTTAATTATTTTCAGATTTTAATCGTATTGGTTTGGACCACCCTGTTTGTATATCTTTCTTACCGTTTGCTAAAGAAAAGAGATTTGTGATTTTGAGTGCAATTGATAGGTTTATCAAATAATATTTTACTTTTGTACAAAAATAAGGTACACCTAATTAAATACAGTAACTCGTGAAATTCATCACTAACATACGTCATTATTTTGAAAAAAACGGATTTCAAGTGGCTTCCCGTTTGTCAGATCGACTAGGAATGAGGGCTACGAATGTTCGTTTGTTTTTTATCTATATTTCGTTTGTAACAGCAGGATTGTGGTTTGGGGTATATCTTACGATAGGTTTTTTGTTAAAACTAAAAGACATGGTTTACACCAAGAGAAGCTCGGTTTTTGACTTGTAATTTTATTTAACTTCCGTAATTTTTTCAAAGAAAGCTATTCGTATTCCAAAAAGAAATGTAATTTTACACGTTAATCACAATAAAACACTTTTTTATAAGTTTTGTTTTTCTAAAACAACATTTACTTTGAAAACAAAGGTAGTAAGATATTTCTTGATTATAAGTGTCATAGCAGTTATAACTGTGGCTTGTTCTACCACAAAAGATTCGTTTGTCAATCGCTCTTTCCATTCGGTTACAACAGAGTATAATATTTTATATAACGGAAATTTAGCTCTTGAAGCAGGAATGCAAGAATTAGAAATGATTCCTGATAATTATTGGGATGTGCTTCCTGTAGAAAAAATGCAAATCATAGAGCCTGTATTCGGACAGGATTCTATCCCTCGAAATGCCAATTTTAGAAGAGCAGAAGACAAAGCCATAAAAGCGGTCGAAAAGCACTCTATGGATATAGGAGGTGTAGAAAAAAACCCTCAAATGGATGAAGCTTATTTATTGTTGGGTAAAGCTAGGTATTACGACCAAAGATTTATTCCTGCACTAGAAGCCTTTAACTTTATTATGTATAAATATCCAGATAGTGATAGAATAAACGAAATAAAGATTTGGAGAGAAAAAACCCATATCCGTTTAGAGCACAATACTTTGGCAATCCAAGGCTTGAAAAGAGTTTTACGCGAGATAGAGTTTAAGGATACAGAAATTATGGCAGAAGCCAATGCAGCCTTAGCCAACGCTTTTTATAAAGAAGAACAAAACGATAGCGCAATAATTTACCTCAAAAAGGCTAAAGACTTTACTAAGGTTAATGAAAATAAAGCACGATACACTTTTATTTTAGGTCAATTGCTCGAAAAGCAAGGCGAATATGACCAAGCCGTTTCTGCTTTTCAGCAAGTTATAGAGATGAATCGCAAATCTCCGAGAGAATACGTGATTCATTCTCATGCTAAAATAGCTGCTATTCAACAAAACAGCCCTGACTTTAAAGAAAAGTTTGATAAATTGCTCAAGGACAGAGAAAACAGACCTTATCTGGATGTGCTCAATCATCAAGTAGCCTTGCATTACGATAAACTCGAGGAAGATGATTTGGCAATTGAATATTATAATAAATCGCTGAAAAATAAATCTCAGGATGTGTATAGAGTTGCTTCGAATTACAGAAATATTGCAGAAATAAATTTTTATAATGCCAAGTATTTGTTAGCAGGGAAGTACTATGACAGTACACTAGTTCATTTGGATAATAAAACCAGAGAGTTTCGAAATATCAAAAGAAAAAGAGAGAATCTTGAGGACGTGATTAAATACGAAACCATTGCTGTGAATAATGATAGTATTTTGGCTTTGGTTCGTATGTCAGAAACCGAACGAGAGAATTTCTTTAAAGACTATGTAGCTCAACTTCAAAAAGAAGAAAAGAAAAGACAAGAGCTCGAAGAGATTATGAGCAGACAACAAACCGCTGGTTCAACAGCAAGTGCAGGTACAACAAGAGGAAATGAACTGAGTAGGCAAGCTGCAATAAGAGATGCTTCGAGTGCTCAATTGAGAGAGGTGAGAGCTCCAGGAGCTCCTCCCGGAACATCTTCGTTTTCGTCAAGTTTTTACTTTTATAATCAAGCTTCTGTGGCTACAGGTAAGAGTGAGTTTAGAAAAAGATGGGGAAACAGAACGCTTAAAGATTATTGGAGGTTAGTAAATTATTCCGGAAGTATTTCAACAGTGACTGACGAACCTGAATTTGATGAAGAAGGAAATGAAATTGTAAGAGACAGAAATTATATCGAACCTCGATTTACAACTGAATTTTATACTAGTCAGATTCCAACCCATAAAACGGTGATTGATAGCTTGCAAAAAGACCGAAATTTTGCGTATTATCAATTAGGGATTATTTATAAAGATAAATTCAAAGAATATGAATTAGCCCAAGAAAAATTGGAAGGATTATTAGATAGCAATCCAGAAGAAAGATTGATTTTGCCTGCTATGTATAATCTGTACAAAACATACGAAGCATTAGGGTTGTCAGACAAAATGGCTGCGATGAAATCACAAATAACCTCGCAATATCCCGATTCTAGGTATGCATACGTAATCAATAATCCTAATTCAGATATGGCTCTTGAGGGTTCTCCAGATGTAGTCTATAAAGAAATGTTCAGAATTTACGAAACAGGCGACTTTAGATTACTTCTACAAGAAATAGAACCGCTTATTGATCAATACTCAGGAGAAGAGATTATATCAAAATTAGAACTTCTAAAAGCCAATGCAATAGGTAATCTTAAAGGACTTGGTGAATACAAAAAAGCACTGAATTATGTGGCTTTGACCTATCCGAATAGTGCCGAAGGTAAAGAAGCAGAAAGTATTTTAAGTACCAATATTCCTAAACTCGAAAAATTAGATTTTGGTCAAGATTCGTTTAGTTGGAAGCTTATTTATAAGATTCAACACGGTGAAGATATTTCGGAACTTAGCCAAAAATTAGATGTGTTTATGGCTGACCGACCAAACGATAAGCTTAAAATTACTTTAGATAGTTATACTTATAACGAAGATTTTGTAGTAATTCACAATATTGATTCTGAGCAGAGAGCTAAAGATTTAATTACTCTTCTTGAAGAGTACAAAGATTATAAAATAACAGAAAAATTCGTTGTGGTTTCGTCCGAAGATTATAAAGTGATACAAATCAAGAAAAACTATAACACGTATTTGCAAAAAATAAATCCAACACCATAAAATAGCATATCATGTTTGACAAAGTAAAAAACAATAACGGAAAAGATCTTTTGGGTAAAACTAACCGTATTGTCGAAGGAACTAAATTGCAAGGGGATATTCTTTCTGTGGCTGATTTCAGGTTAGACGGAGAACTTATAGGTAATTTTACCTCTTCGGGTAAACTCGTTATCGGAGAGTCAGGAAAGGTGATAGGTAATATTAGTTGCAAAAACCTGGATATTGAAGGGTATTACGAAGGAAAAGCCGAAGTTTTAGAGCTTCTTTCGGTAAAATCAAAAGCCAAAATCAAAGGAGAGTTGGTTGTAGGGAAATTATCTGTAGAACCAGGTGCCGAATTTACTGCAGTTTGTCAGATGAGAGAAAACGCAGGGGTTAAAAATTTATTGACTTCAAATGAAAGACCACAACTCCAAAAAGAACTCGTACAATAAATGGCTCTCACTAATAAATATCCCATTTCAGATGGGAGTGATTGTGTTTTTGTTTGTATATCTTGGTAGATATCTAGATGAAAATTATCCACATCAAAAGTTGTACTATTACAAGTTATTTGCTGTAATTGGGGTTTTTGTGGCGATGTTTAATGTTTATAGGCAGGTTGTTAGAATTAATAATAAAAAATAATGTTTTCAAAAAAATATAGCTCTGTAGTTTTGGTGTTGATAATTTCACTAGTATTTTATCTCCTTCACAAAACGGTTATTTACTTTTTAGGTTTATCCGAAGTGTTTTCAGAATTTAATACTCCTCTAGAGTTGCTATATTTTGTTTTCGGGCTTATATCAGCGCTTATTACGTTTGCTTTACTTATTGTAAAAGAAAAAGATTATAATCAGGTAGGTATGACGTTTTTAGGAATGATAACTTTAAAAATGATTGTGGTTTATTTCATTTTTAAACCTAGAATTCCAAATGTTATTGAAGGAATAAATTACGAGAAAATAAACTTTATAATACTTTTTATTCTTTTTTTGATTATAGAAACTATTGTAACTGCAAAAATTCTGAACTCTAAAAACAAATAATGAATGTTGTTGATAAGTAAGGTTATTTTTTATAATTAGTTCTTTGTAGTATTATAAAAAAACTTACCTTTGCACAAAATTTAAAATAGCTTAAACTCAGTTTTTAAAAATGGTGTTTTTAAATAAAACTTTCTCAGTAATAGCGACAATTTTCTTTGTCTTTTCTTCAATTTTCGTTTTTGCAGCTCCAGCTGAAAATTTAACCGAAGAACTTGATCCTAAAACACAACAGAAAAAGGAAATAGATGAGTTTATAGCACATCACCTTTTAGATTCTCATAGTTTTATTTTTACACAATCCAAGCAGGAAGACGGAACTACAAAATATTATGGGTTTTCTCTACCGGTTATTTTTTATGATAAAGCAGGATTGCATTTTTTTATGTCGTCTAAATTTGAACATGGGGATGCTGTGGTGGAAAGTAAAGGGAATTACTATAAGTTATATCACTCTAAGATTTATCAAACAGATGTGGAGGGTACAATAACTTATGATGAGAAACACTTTCCTACGAACGAAACTCCATTGGATTTGTCGATTACTAAAAACGTAACGATGATGATTTTTACGGGTGTGTTCTTGTTGCTGTTATTTGCTCCTTTTGCGCGTTCGTATAAAAAGAATGGAGGGCTCGCAACCGGAGTTGGACGTATTCTTGAGCCAGTAATTTTGTACGTAAGAGATGATATTGCTATTCCTAATATCGGGAAAAACTATAAGAAATACATGAGTTTTTTATTAACTGTATTCTTTTTTGTTTGGGCTTTGAATTTATTCGGATTAACTCCACTAGGAGTGAACGTTACGGGGAATATCGCGGTAACAGCTTGTTTGGCAATTATAGTTTATTTGATAACTACATTTACAGCAAATCGCAATTATTGGAAGCATATCTTCTGGATGCCGGGTGTGCCTTGGCTTATGAAGATAATTTTAGCTCCTATAGAACTTTTAGGAACTTTTATTAAGCCGTTTTCGCTAATGATTCGTCTTTATGCAAATATGGCAGCTGGACACATTGTGTTGATGTCAATTATAAGTTTGATTTTTATATTTCAGAGCTGGGTAGGAAGTGGTTTGTCATTCTTTTTGTCTTTTGCTTTGATGTTGTTGAAGATATTTGTAGCGGCTCTTCAAGCTTATGTGTTTACAATGTTGGCGGCTCTTTATTTTGGGTCTGCAAACGAAGAACATCATGAAGAGGAACATGCGCATGCAGATGCACATTAATTTTGAATGTTTAATTTAATTTATATACTATGGAAGGTTTAAATTTTGTCGGAGCTGGTCTTATCGTGATTGGGGTAGCTTTAGGAATTGGTAGAATTGGTAGTTCTGCTATGGATGCTATCGCTCGTCAGCCAGAGGCTTCTGGAAAAATTCAAACAGCTATGCT
>CAZOQH010000012.1:17188-26333 GCA_964581855.1 uncultured Flavobacterium sp. | reverse complement strand
CAATTTGATTGGCTTTATCGTATAAATCTCGATAGGTCCAAACTTCATCAAAAGTTTGAATGCAAATGTTATCACCTTTGCCGTTTTCGATATGATCATCCAAAAGCCGTTCGACACAATTCAGGTTTTTAGATTGGCGAAATTGTGGTAAATCTAAAAAAGTGTATTCAGGTTGAAAGTCTAAATTAGGTAAACTGTTATGAGCAAAATTGTCTTTCATATTGTTATTATTTCTTAACTCCGACAGAGTTCAAAACTCTGTCGGAGTTGTAAAAGGATTATTTCTTATTACTCTTCGGCTTCAAAGCCCGTTTCATATTTTCGGTTTGTTTGCGTTCGGATAGGATTGAGCTGTAAAAATTGGGTATCGCTTTTTCGTAAGGTTTCGGAATGTCATTTGTCTCAAATTGCTCATAAGCCTGTGCTTTTCTCACAAAATAAGGGTCTAACAAAAGCGGTTTGCCAAGTGCAACCAAATCAGCTTTTCCGCTTAAAATGATGGTGTTTATTTGGTCAATATCGGTAATCGTTCCTGCTGTAATAGTAGGAATATGAACGGTATTGCGAATCCTATCCGAAAAAGGAACTTGCCACATTCTGCCCATTTGTGGTTTTTGGTTTGAAACTGTATTTCCTGTGGAAACATTGATAATGTCTGCACCTGCATTTTTATATTCGGTTGCAATCGTAAGAACATCATCTTGTGTAATGCCATTTTCTACCCAATCATAAGCAGAAATTCGTACAGAAATGGGCTTTTCTTGCGGAAAAACTTTTCGAATCTCAGTAAATACACGAAGTGGAAAACGCAATCGGTTTTCGATACTTCCTCCGTATGCATCCGTTCTTGTATTGGTTAAAGGTGATAGGAACGAAGCCAACAAAAATCCGTGATGAGCTTGTAATTCAATGAGATCAAAACCTGCTTTTTCTGCATTTTGAGTAGCTGATACAAATTGATTAACAATCATATCCATATCTTCTATGGTCATTTCTTTCGGAACAGGCATTTTATCGTTAAACGAAATAGCAGAAGCAGAAAGTAGCTGCCAAGGTTGTTCGATAGGTTCGTTTGTGCCTTCCCAAGGTTTTTTTATGGAGCCTTTTCTACCAGAGTGTCCAAGCTGAATACCTACCTTAGTCGAAGTGTTTTTATGAATGAAATCAAGGATTTTTTTCCACCTTTGAACTTGTTCGTCATTATAAATCCCTGCACAGCCTTCGGTAATCCTTCCGTTTGGAGATACAGCAGTCATTTCGGTTAGTATCAGACCAACTCCTCCGATGGCTCTTGAGGTATAATGTTGAAAATGCCAGTCATTAATCAAACCGTTTTCAGCGGCATATTGCCCCATTGAGGACATCATAATGCGGTTTTGGAGTTGTAATTCTCGTAAGTGAAAAGGCGTAAAAGCGGGACTGTTTGAAGTGAAGTTGTTTTCGGTTTTAAACGCTTCCAAAACTTTATCAGTATAAGATTGATCTCTTAAACGAAGATTTTCGTAGGTTACTTTTTTGGAACGGGTCATACACCCGAAAGCAAACTGATAAAACGGATGTTGGTTGTGACGACTCATATTTTCAAACCAATCCAAAGAAACCGAAGCGGCATATTGAATCATCTCGACAGGATTTCTTCGTTTTTTATCATATTCAGCAAAAGCACTCTGCGCATCATCAGGATTTTTCATTAGTGCATCAAAAAGTCCGATCGCACAATCCATTGCTAATTTTGTTCCCGAACCAATTGAAAAGTGAGCCGTAGCTTTGGCATCGCCTAACAAAACGATATTGTTGTGGTACCAGTTTTTGTTGGTAACGTGTGGAAACTGCCTCCAATGCGATTTATTGGTAATAAGCGGATGTCCGTCTAATTCTTCTTTGAAAATTTCAGCTAATTTTGATACGGTATCTGATTCGTTTTCTACTTCAAAACCGAGTTTGTTCCAAGTTTCGTCACTACACTCAAAAATCCAAGTACTCATTCCTTCCTCGTATTGATAGGTATGAGCCACGATACTTCCAAAAGGTGTGGTTCTGAAAAAATAGGTAAAAGCATCAAGCGGTTTTGTAGAGCCTAGCCATACAAAGCGATTGGATTTCAGTTCTATGTTGGTTCCGAATTCTTGTTGAAATTGTGTGCGAATCGTACTCCCGATTCCGTCTGCAGCTACAATAATATCAGAATCTGCAAATTGTGATATATCGTCAATATTCTGTTCAAAATGTAGATTCACACCTTCTTCTTGGCAACGTTGATGGAGCAATTGCAATAAAGTTTTACGTGAACAACCACAAAAACCATTTCCTGCAACGCTTACTTGTTCACCATCACGAGCCACGATGATATCATCCCAATAAGCAAATTTGCTTCTGATGAGTTCATACGATTGCATATCCCTTTTGAGAAATTCGCCCAAAGTTTCATCAGAAAAAACCACTCCAAAACCAAAACTGTCATCGGGTTTGTTTCGTTCGTAAACGTCTATTTCCCAATGAGGCATTGCTTTTTTTGTCAATATCGAAAAGTAGAGTCCACCCGGACCACCACCTATAACTGTTATTTTCATTTATTTATTGAGTTAACCCTTTTAGGTTTAAAACCCTGAAAGGATTGTTGTTAAACTTTTCTTTTGATAGAGAAAATTTCTCCCATTTTACTATAATTCGATCCTGCCAATCGGGCAACAGGCTTGTATTTATCTAAATTGATTCGGTAATTTTCCATAAGTATTTCGTCAGCAATATGCATCATCAGTACTTTTCCGATAACCACACAAGCTCCTCCGTTTTTGTGGTCTTCTAAAAAGTAATGATGCACCATTTCGCATTCAAAATGGGCTTTGGCTTCTTTAACTCTTTTGGGTTTGATGATTTTGCAGTCGATAGGAGTGAGGTTAGCGAGTTTGAATTCATCAACAGAAGATTCCACCATTTCTGAAGTAGCATTCATCTGCTCCACCAAATCTTCGGTAACTAAATTGACTGCAAATTGTTTGTTGGAAAGTACGTTATTTAGGGTGTCTTTGTTTTTATTTCCCGTCCGAACGGTCGAAAACATCACGTGAGGAGGGTCTTCTCCCACCACATTGAAAAAAGAAAAAGGAGCAAGGTTGTTTATTCCGTTTTCATCGACGGTAGAAATCCAACCGATGGGTCTTGGAATGACCAAGCCCGTGAGTAGTTTGTATAAAATTCCGGAGTCCGTATTTTGAATAGAGATTTTCATGAAAAATTATTGTTTGTACAAATTAAACAAAAAATAATTTGAAAGACCATAATTTTATAGGAATAAAATTATGGTTTCACGAAATGATACGGACCTTTTTTTAGGCTATATTAGTTCTCAATCCAGTCAATAATTTCTTTATCCATCGGACTAATTCTAGGTCCGATAACTTTTTCTAATTGACCTTTATTGTTCAATAGATATTTTTGAAAATTCCACTCTACTGTTGAATCTGAAAATCCGTTTTTTGATTCTTGGGTTAGAAATTCATAAATAGGTGCCATTTCGGCTCCTTTTACAGAGATTTTACTCATCATCGGGAAAGTTACTCCGTAATTCATTTCGCAAAACTCTGCTATTTCTTCGTTGGTTCCTGGTTCTTGACTCATGAAGTCGTTAGCGGGGAATCCGACAATGATAAAGTTTTGGTTTTTATATTTTTCGTATAAAGCTTGCAATTCTTTGTATTGTGGAGTCAGTCCGCATTTAGAAGCAGTATTTACAATCATAATTTTCTTTCCTTTAAGGGTTGAAAAATCAAATGTTTCTCCGCTGAGGCTTTCTACCGTAAACGAATAAATGTTGGGTCTATCTTCCATAAGTTCTGATGTGGGTTTAGTGATTATCTTATTTTGACATCCAAAAAGTAGTCCGATTGCTAATCCTAAAGCTGTTATGATTTTTTTCATTAGAGATAAAATTAAAAAGTCCTTCAAATTTACCAAAAAACAAACAGCTTTTAAACTCTTTTCATATATTTGTTCAAACAAATAATACAAAACATGTCTGTAGCAAAAAAAGATTATAAAAGAATTACAACTCGCTCCTTGTTTGAAATGAAACAAAACGGAGAAAAAATTTCAATGCTTACTGCTTACGATTTTACGATGGCTAAAATTGTTGATGAATCGGGAGTAGATGTTATATTGGTTGGTGATTCGGCCAGTAATGTAATGGCAGGTCATGAAACCACTTTACCTATCACGCTTGACCAAATGATATATCATGCTTCTAGTGTGGTGAGAGCGACCAAAAGAGCTTTAGTAGTAGTAGATTTGCCTTTCGGAACGTATCAATCCGATCCAAAAGAAGCTCTTCGTTCAGCGATACGAATTATGAAAGAGAGCGGAGGACATGCAGTTAAGCTCGAAGGTGGAAGCGAAATCAAAGACAGTATCAAAAAAATTCTGAATGCAGGAATTCCGGTAATGGGACATCTTGGGCTTACTCCTCAATCTATTTATAAATTCGGGACTTATACAGTTAGAGCCAAAGAAGAACAAGAAGCTACACGTCTTATTGAAGATGCCAAAATGCTCGAAAGAATTGGTTGTTTTTCGTTAGTACTAGAAAAAATTCCTGCAAAATTAGCCAAACAAGTTGCCGAAAGTATTTCAATACCTGTAATTGGGATTGGTGCAGGAGGAGGAGTTGACGGACAAGTTCTTGTTATTCACGATATGGTTGGGATGAATAATGAATTTAATCCGAGGTTTTTAAGACGATATTTAAATCTTTATGAGCAAATGACTACAGCCATAGGACAGTACGTGACAGACGTAAAATCATCTGACTTCCCTAACGAAAACGAGCAATACTAATTCAAATCTCAAATACATTTATGAGTTTAAAACTTCGTTTAATAATAATGAGTTTCCTACAATTTGCTGTGTGGGGAGCTTATCTTACTTCGATGGGAAGTTATTTAGCTTCGATCGGAATGGCCTCTAAAATAGGTCTCTTTTATGCCATGCAAGGAATTGTATCAATTATTCTTCCTGCAGTTATGGGAATTATTGCAGATCGATGGATTCCTGTTCAAAGACTCTTAGGATATTGCCACGGATTAGCAGCAGTATTTATTATTGCAGCCGGATATTACGGAATGACAACCGGTGCACAAGCCGAATTCTCTATTTTATTTTTATTATATTCTTGTAGTGTGGCTTTTTATATGCCGACAATTGCACTTTCTAATTCGGTATCTTACACGGTATTAACCAATAATAATTATGATACTATTAAAGCGTTTCCACCTATTCGTACTTTAGGAACAGTTGGATTTATTTTTGCAATGCTATTGGTAAACTTCATGGGAACTCAAAACGGAAGTATTGGGTTTAATTTCACCGGAAAAGAATCTTTTGTGAGTTTTCAGAATACTTATGGTCAATTCTTTGTTTCAGGAACCTTAGGAATTATATTGTTTTTATATAGTTTTAGTCTTCCGCATTGTGCTATTAATAGAGATGAAGAAAAGAAAACACTTGCTGAAGCTTTAGGACTAAAGGCTTTTGCATTGTTTAAAGAACGAAAAATGGCAATTTTCTTTATCTTTTCGATGTTGTTGGGAGTTTCTCTACAAATAACTAATGGTTATGCTAATCCGTTTATCGAAAGTTTCCAAAATATTCCAGAATATGCAAATACTTGGGGTGCTAAAAATGCAAATGCCCTTATCTCGCTCTCTCAGGTGTCAGAAACCTTGTGTATATTACTTATCCCGTTTTTCTTGAAGAAATTTGGAATTAAAAAAGTAATGCTGATGGCTATGGTAGCTTGGGTTTTGCGTTTCGGACTCTTTGCAACAGGAAATCCAGGAGATGGTGTTTGGATGTTTGTCTTCTCGATGATTGTTTACGGAATTGCTTTTGATTTCTTTAATGTCTCAGGTTCGTTATATGTTGACCAAGAAACCAATAAAAAAATTCGCTCATCAGCTCAAGGAGTTTTTATGATGATGACTAACGGGTTTGGTGCAACCATCGGAATGCTTGGTGCACAAATTGTTGTGAATCATTTTGTTTATTCTCACGAAACTGCTCAAGCGCAATTGGCAGGTTGGCAAACCTCATGGTATATATTTGCAACATATTCGTTAGTTGTAACTATTATGTTTGCAGTTTTATTTAAATATAAACATAATCCTACCGCTGTGAACTCGCAGCATTAAGAGAATAGAATATACAATATAGATAACAAGACCATTATTTCCGAAAGGAATAATGGTTTTTTTATTGTTACTAAATTTCTATTTCCTAAATAACCCTTACCTTTGCATTTTGCCGAAAATTTATGTCTGAAATACAAGAAAATATAGAAGTTTTTGGGGCGAGAGCTCACAACCTGAAAAATATAGATGTTACCATTCCGAGAGAAAAATTAGTGGTTATTACCGGACTTTCGGGTTCAGGAAAATCATCATTGGCTTTCGATACTATTTATGCAGAAGGACAACGCAGGTATATCGAAACTTTTTCTGCTTACGCAAGACAGTTCTTAGGAGGGTTAGAACGTCCGGACGTAGATAAAATCGATGGGCTTTCACCTGTTATTGCAATAGAACAAAAAACCACCAGTAAGAATCCGCGTTCAACCGTTGGAACTGTGACTGAAATTTACGATTTCTTAAGGCTATTGTTTGCCCGAGGATCAGATGCATATAGCTACAATACCGGAAAAAAGATGGTAAGCTATACAGATGAACAAATCAAAGATTTGATTATCACTCAATATGTAGGAAAAAGAATTTCGGTTTTATCTCCTGTAATTCGTTCCAGAAAAGGACATTATAGAGAATTATTTGAACAAATAGCCAAACAAGGATTCATAAAAGTTCGGGTAAACGGAGAGGTTCGAGATCTTGAAAAAGGAATGAAACTCGACCGATATAAAACTCACGATATCGAAATTGTTATTGACAGGTTGTTGGTTGAAGACTCTAAAGATTTTGACAATCGGCTTTCTGAAAGCATAAAAACAGCGATGTATCACGGAGATGATACGCTTATGGTTTTGGAACAAGAAAGCCAAGAGATTCGATATTTTAGTCGAACGCTAATGTGTTTAGATTCAGGAATTTCGTATGCAAACCCAGAACCCAATACATTTTCGTTTAACTCGCCTAAGGGAGCTTGTCCGGATTGTAGCGGACTTGGAGTGGTAAACGAGATTAACCTTAATAAAGTTATTCCGAACCCTAAATTGTCTATCCGAAACGGAGGGTTTGCTCCACTCGGAGAGTATAAAAACTCATGGATTTTTAAACAATTGGAAATCATTGGGGCTAAATATGGTTTTAAATTATCTGACCCTGTCGAGTCCATTCCGGAAGAGGCTATGGATATGATTTTGAACGGAGGAAGCGAAAAATTTTCAGTAAAATCAGAGGTAATGGGAATTACTCGTGATTATAAAGTGGATTTTGAAGGAATAGCCAATTTCATAAAAAACCAATATAACGAATCTGATTCATCCTCTATTAAACGATGGGCAAAAGAATTTATGGATGAAATTACCTGTGCGACTTGCCAAGGCAGCAGGCTTAAAAAAGAAGCTTTGTTCTTTAAGGTAAACGACAGAAACATCTACGAATTAGCATCAATGGATATTGAAGATTTGTATAATTGGTTTTTGGATGTAGAAAATCATCTTACCGAAAAACAAAAGTCTATTGCACATGAAATCGTCAAAGAAATCGCTACAAGACTCAAGTTTCTGTTGGATGTAGGACTAAATTATTTAAACCTTAACCGAAATTCGGCTTCACTTTCGGGTGGAGAGGCACAACGAATTCGTTTGGCTACACAAATTGGTTCACAATTGGTTGGAGTATTATATATATTGGATGAACCGAGTATTGGTTTGCATCAACGCGATAACGAAAAATTAATCACCTCGCTCAAGCAATTGAGAGACATCGGAAATTCTATCTTGGTTGTAGAACACGACAAAGATATGATTCTCGAATCAGATTATGTGATTGATATTGGTCCGTTTGCAGGAAAGTTTGGAGGTGAAATCGTCAGTAAAGGAACTCCGAAACAACTCCTACAGGAAAAAACCTTAACAGCCTCATACCTCAACGGAATTAAAGAAATTGAGGTTCCGAAACAAAGGCGAAAAGGAAACGGAAAATTCTTAAAACTTTCTGGAGCTACAGGAAATAACCTCAAAAATATTTCGGTGGAATTTCCGCTCGGAACACTGATAGGAGTTACAGGAGTATCAGGAAGTGGAAAATCAACTTTGATTAATCAAACCCTTTATCCCATTCTGAATGCACACTTTTTTAATGCAGTCAAGAAGCCAATGCCTTATAAAAAAATTGAAGGCCTAGAACATATTGACAAAGTAATAGCTATTGACCAAAGTCCGATCGGGAGAACGCCACGCTCAAATCCTGCTACCTATACAGAGGTTTTTACGGAAATTCGCTCGTTATTTACTCAAACTCCCGAAGCAATGATTCGTGGATATAAACCCGGACGCTTTAGTTTTAACGTAAAAGGAGGAAGATGCGAAACTTGTCAAGGTTCGGGAGTGAAAACTATTGAAATGGGGTTTTTACCTGATGTATATGTAGAGTGCGATTCGTGTTACGGCAAACGCTTTAATCGTGAAACTTTAGAAATTCGCTATAAAGGAAAATCAATTGCCGATATACTCGATATGACTATTGATGAGGCAGTTCCGTTTTTTGAGAATATCCCAAAAATCAATCGAAAAATAAAAACTATCCAAGACGTAGGATTAGGATATATTACTCTTGGGCAGCAAAGTACCACATTGTCAGGAGGAGAAGCTCAACGAGTAAAACTAGCAACCGAACTCTCAAAAAAAGATACGGGTAATACGTTTTATATTTTGGACGAACCTACCACAGGATTACATTTTGAAGACGTAAAAGTCTTGATGGATGTCATTAATAAGCTGGTAAACAAAGGAAATACAGTATTGATTATCGAACACAATCTAGACGTAATTAAGCTTTCGGATTATATTATCGATATCGGTTATGAAGGAGGAAAAGAAGGAGGACAGGTAGTAGCAGTAGGAACTCCCGAAGAAATCGTAAAAAACAAAAAAAGCTATACAGCTAAATTTTTAGAAAAAGAGCTATATTAGCAGGTTGGA
>CAZOQH010000012.1:0-17088 GCA_964581855.1 uncultured Flavobacterium sp. | reverse complement strand
TTTAAACATAAAACATGACGGACAAGAAAATTAAAGAAGTATTTACGCAAAAAACGTGGAATGAAGTAAAGGCCAATGACTCTTGGGCTATTTTTAAGATAATGTCAGAATTTGTAAACGGATATGAATCGATGTCTCGAATCGGACCTTGTGTGTCGATATTTGGGTCGGCTCGTACAAAACCGGATGACAAATATTATCAATTGACCGAAAAAATTGCATATAAAATCACACAAGCTGGTTACGGAGTTATTACAGGTGGAGGGCCAGGAATTATGGAAGCCGGAAACAAAGGAGCTCATTTGGGAGGTGGAGTCTCAGCCGGATTGAACATCGATTTACCGTTCGAACAGCACTTTAACCCTTATATTGATAGCGATAAAAACCTACAATTTGATTACTTTTTTGTACGAAAAGTTATGTTTGTAAAATATTCGCAAGGTTTTGTAGTAATGCCTGGAGGATTCGGAACTTTAGACGAACTCTTCGAAGCCATCACTCTTATTCAAACGCATAAAAATGCACGTTTCCCGATTATTTTGGTAGGAAGTGAATTTTGGGGTGGACTTATCGATTGGATCAAAAAAGTGCTTCTAGAAGAAAATAACAATATTAGTCCGGAAGATATGGATTTGTTTAAAGTTGTAGACCACGAAGATGAAGTTATCGAAATACTGAATAACTTCTATAAGAAATACAATTTGACTCCAAACTTCTAATTAAAATTAGTACAAAAAAATATAAACTTGAAGTTACAAAATAAAAATATCTATTTACGCTCAATTGAGCCCGAAGACTTGGATTTTTTGTACGAAACTGAAAATAATCCGGATATTTGGGAATTAAGCAACAACCAAACTCCGTACAGCAGATTTGTTTTAAAGCAATATATTGAACGAACATTATCCGAAGATATTTATGCTTTAAAAGAGCTTCGCTTAGTAATTTGTAAAACGGAAGATGATTCAAAAATAGGCTTGATAGATTTGTTTGATTTTGATCCGAAAAACAAAAGGGCAGGAGTAGGAATTTTGATTTCTGACCAAAAAAATAGAGGTTTAGGATATGCTTCAGAAGCACTTCAGACTTTGATTGAGTATTCTTTTGGTATATTGCAATTACATCAATTGTTTTGTAACATACTTACTGATAATAAAGAGAGTAAGAATCTTTTTATAAAGCATAACTTTAAGGAGGTTGGGGTTAAAAAAGATTGGATTTTTGATGGAGAAGTTTATAAAGATGAATTATTTTTTCAATTGATAAAAAGCAATTAACTTTTCCAAAGTTCTGTGCTTTGGAAAAGTTATAAACAGAGAAACATATGAAATTAAAAAATATTATTGCTTTACTTTTAGTAGTCATAGTTGTTGTGGCTTCGGCTTATGGGTATTCGATTTATAAGAAAATATTTGCAGATAATATTTCGTTTTCAGAACGAGAAATGTTTGTACATATACCTACTGATGCAACCTATGCAGAAGTAGAACAAATTTTGACTCCTTATATCTCTAACATGGATAACTTTAGGATGACAGCAGAAAAAAAAGATTATCCGGCTAATGTCAGAAGCGGACGTTTTGCTCTAAAACAAGGTATGAATAGCAATGATATTGTAAATGCTTTAAGACAAAATATTCCCGTAAAATTAACTTTTAACAATCAAGAAACTATCGAAGAGTTTGCAGGAAGAATTGCGCAACAAATCGAACCGGATAGTCTTTCGATTTTACAAGCTATTACCGAACCGGATTTTTTGACCGAAAATGGGTTTACTCCAGAAACGGCTATTGCCATGTTTATTCCGAATACGTATGAGTTTTTTTGGAATACAACTGCTCGACAATTTAGAGAACGAATGGCAAAAGAATATCGAAGTTTTTGGAACGAAGAACGAAGAGCAAAAGCCGAGGCTTTAAATATGACTATACAAGAGGTAAGTACTTTAGCTTCTATTGTACACAAAGAGACCGTAAAAATAGATGAAAGACCTAGAGTAGCAGGTGTATATTTAAACCGACTCAAACGAGGTATGTTGCTTCAAGCTGATCCGACAGTAATTTTTGCAAATAAAAAACATTCCGGAGATTTTAATCAAGTAATCAAAAGGGTTTTATTTCATCACTTAGAAGTAAATTCTCCTTATAATACCTATAAGTTTGCAGGTATTCCTCCCGGACCGATTGCAATGCCTGATATTTCGGCTATTGATGCAGTATTAAATCCGGAACAACACGATTATTTATATTTTTGTGCTAGTGTAGAGCGTTTCGGATATCACGAATTTGCTAAAACTTTGGCACAACACAATGTAAATGCAGCTAAATATCAAAGATGGGTAAGTCAGCAAGGATATTAAAATCTTAAAAACTTGCTTTAAAACTCAAATGGATAATCGAATTTGAGAGTTTTATTTCTTGACCATCGACACTTCCGTTGGCATACACAATATTAAATAATCCGTTGTTGGTATAAAGTCCGAAACCAAATCCTAAGCCTAACAGATTTTGATTGATATCAGTTGCTTTGTCTTGAAAATAACCGAAATCGGTAATCGAATGTATGTATATCGTAGGAGCCAAAACATAGCGGTATTCAACCATCATCCCCGAAAAAAAGCTGGTCTGTAGAGAGTTTTCATTAAATCCTCTAATCGAATTAATTCCTCCAAATCGATACAATTCATTAATTACATACGAATCACTATCTAAATAATATCCGTCAACCTTCAGGTTGATTATATTTTTTGAGTTGAGATAGAAATTATTAAATCCGTTGAGGTGTACGAAAAACTGGTTGTTATCCCCGAATGTTGAAGAACGATTTCCGATTCCGCCTTTTAAAGTGAAATTTCTTTTTTCGGGAAATAAAAAATCTTCCCGATTAGAATCAAAATACTCTAAGGTAGAAGTGAAAAATTTACTTTCAATATCATTCAAATTTAAGACATTTGCTCCTTGGATATCATTTGAACTCATTGAGGTATATCCCAAATAAAATCGGGTGTTGTATTTAAAATAATATCCTAAATCTAGATTGGTTTTGGTGGTCTGAAAGGTGCTATCTTGTTTAAAAATGTTCAGGTTTCCTCGTAGTGCTAAAGGAGAATTAAAAATATACGGAAGTTCTGCCGAAAAATCGAAAGTTTGCTGGTCTTTTCCGTCATTTTTCCAATATAATTTGAACTTTTCTCCCGAATTAAGTGCGTTTTGAAGCGTTAAATCCAGATATCCCGTAAAAACCATTTTGTTACTCTCATCTGTAGTAAATCCGACATATCCATCAAAATTATTGGCTCGTGCTTTTTCTAAGTACAAGAAGACTCGAGTAGAATCTGGAGTAAACAGAATTTCAGGAGATTTAATCTGATTGATAAAGGCCATTTTTTGAAGGTCTTGGTATAATTCTTCTAAGGTTTCTTGATTAAAAACTCGATTTCTGTAGATTCGTTTGAGCTGACGTTTATGTCCTTCCGGAAATTTTTCGTATCCCAGAACCACAATGTCATTTAATTGTCTTTGTGTGGAAATTTGTTCAACCAAATCTGCCTTGAGGATATTTTTGTCAAACAAAAAATTCTTTAGCATTACTTTAGACATCGAATAACCTCGAGTTTCGAGTTTTTGCATGATGACATTCATAAAGCTCTCGATATCTGAGAACGGAATCATAATCGAATCGTTTTCTATTATTCCTATTTCTTTGAGGTATGGAGTTTGGTGGGTCGAAATATGAACAAAATCAACTTTTTGCCCTAACGAGAATAAAGTCGTAAAAGTTGAATCGTTATTTTTTTCGGGGCTGAGTGCACGGTTTTGTAAATATCCAATCTTGGTAAGTCTTTCAGAAAAAATATGGATTTCATCCGTTATAGATTTCGGATTAGGGTGTATTTTTTGATACGAAAGTGAATCTATGATTTGCTTTTCTTTTTCTGATAGAGAAGATAGGTTCAAATAGAAGTTTTGAGCAAAAACAAAATTGCCTAACAACAGAAACATCAAACAAATAAAAATTCTCACCCAGCGATTGTTTTACTTCTGGTAAAAGTAACGTAAAAATGTGATTTTTAGTCTTCTAAAAAGATTGTAATTCTTGTTTTTTCAGATAATCTACGGCATATCGTCCTTCGTTAAATAATAAATCCAGAACAGATAAATCGGTCAGAAACCCGTGTTTTTCTTCGAAAACTTGTGTATAAGGCTCAAACTGGTTAATCATTCGTTTTCCATCCACTAAATACCTGAAATCCTTTATGTCTTCAGGTTTTTTGATGAATTCGGTTGTTTTGTCAAACTCAAGATTGGTTCCTAAACACGATTGCAATACCTCGAATACTTCAAAGTTATAATCGATTAAAAATTTAGTTTTATTCTCGAATAAAGGTAGTAAGTCATCTTCAAAATATTCAAAAAAAGGAGAACTTCTATAAGCCATTTCTAAAGACTTATAATGTTGCTTTTGCCAATTTTCAGAATAGTCAATTTGGATTTCTTTGAGTTTTTGATGAGGAATATTTCCGGAATGCTTTATAGGAATATTTAGGAGCTGTTTTCCGTTCGGACTATAAATATAGGTTCGATTTCGGTTGGTTTGTTTTTGAAAGTTGTCTTCTACCTCAAAAGTTATATGTGATGCCTGAAGCATTGCTGCAAAATGAGCTACAGACGGAAAATAAGTCGGATGTATTAAAATGTTCATTTTCTGTTTTTTATCTAATAGGCTAGTAGGGAATAGGTTAATTGTCATCTTTAGGTTTTAAAACCGAAAAATAACAACAGGTAAAGAGCAAATAACTTTTTTTGACTTAGACAAGTCCTGCTCAAAGGGTTTTCTCAGCTTCCGCTCTTTTTATTGTAAAAGTAGTTGTTTAGCCACCACATAAAGGTTCCGAAAAGTAACATTCCGAAAAGTGTGAAAATTATCCATTCCACTATAATACTTTTGTTTAAAAATGCTTGAGAGAACGAATAACCTTTGGTTAATTTCATTACATTCATAAAAACAGTAAGGAAGATTCCGTACTTTACACCTTGAGTTAAGGCATAATGGAATCTTCCTTTTTGTTTTATGGCTTCCCAACGTTTAAAAAACTGATGGTCGTTCATGGTCGAAAAGTTTTAAGCTTCGTTTTCTTTATCCGTGTTTTGGTCAGAATCTTTTTGTTCTTCCTGATTTTGACTTTTGCGGATGGCTTGATTCAACTGAATAAGTTTGTCTTTCCAGGTTTGAAGTTCTTGTTTTTGTCGTTCTATATTTTTGTTAACTTCTATTACCAAAGGGTTGTTGTTTTTAGCTCCTGTGATAAACATGATGTTATTTTCTAATTGGCGAATATCCGATTTAATTTCGTCAATTTTTCTGGAAAGAAAAATACGTTCAGAATTTAATTTTCTGGTGTCATCAGCCTCTACCAAATTACTAATTCTGCTGCTGTAACGCAATGATTCTGATTCTCTCTTGCTCATGCTTAGTTTGTCGAACAAGATGTCTAGAACTTTATTGTATTTTGCCTCTATATGACGTTTGTTATAAGGTACTCTTCCGAAGCTTTTCCAGGTTTCGATATGTGATTTGATAAGCTCTAAATCCGCTTTGTGCTCTCCGGAAAGTTCAACGTTTTTAAGAGTATCAAGGTATTCTTTTTTCTTTTCGTATGCTTCTAACTCTACCGAGTTTTCTTGATTTCTCTTTGCATGCAGGCGATTGAAATAATGGTTACAAGCTTCTTTGAATTGCTTCCAGATTTCGTCCGAAACTTTTCTCGGAACATGTCCGATTGCTTTCCAATCCTCCTGAATTTGCTTCATAATTGGAGTAACTTTATCAAAATCTTCGCTGTCTTTAAGCTCAATGGCTTTATTCAGAAGAATTTGTTTTTTACTCAAGTTTTCTTGCTGTTCATTTTTTATATTTCTATAAAAAGCATTTTTTTTCAGGTTGAATTCTTTGGTAATGTTTTTGAATTCTTCCCAAATTTCATCGCGTTTTTCTAGAGGCACTCTTCCGATTGCAAAAAATTCTTCACGTAAAGCATCAATTTTTTGAATTTGCTTTTGCCATTGCGAATGCGAGCTTATTTCCTCTTGAGTAGCCTGAGCAATTTTAGCGATGACTTCGGCTTTTCGGGTTAGGTTTTCTTCTTCCTTAGAGCGTAATTCTTGATAATAGTTTTCGCGTTTGTCATGTATTTGCTTCGTAACAGCGCTAAATTCGTTCCATATTTCTTCGCGATGTTCTCTTGCTACAGGTCCTAATTCTTCTTTCCAGAGCTTGTGTAAAAGTTGTAATTCTCTGAAAACTTTGTTCATGTCAGACTCTTCCAAGAGTTCTTTGGCACGAGCTATTACTTTTTGTTTTTGCTCCAAATTGTGTTTAAAATCCATATCACGTGCTTCTCGGTCCAGATGAATGTAATCATAGAAGTTTTCTACGTGAAAATGGTAATTATTCCAAACATGGTTGTATTTGTCTTTCGGGATAGGTCCTGCTGTTCTCCAGCGATCTCTAATTTCGTTGAATTGTTTGAATAAATCCGGAATATTGGTTTCTGGATTTACCAAGTTTTTTAATTCTTCGATTATTTCTAATCGCTTATTTAGGTTTGCTTTCAGGTTATTTTCTAAAGCAGTATAATGTTTGTTTCTACGGTCTTTATATTCTTCGTAAAGAGCGTCAAATTTTTGTTTTAAAGGAAAGTGGAATTCAAAATCAAGCGTTTCTCCATCATTTTCGGAGGCGAATTTTTCTTTGGCTTGGTCAAATAATTCTGAGTATTTTGCTAAAAATTCTTTGCGAATTTCTTCTACGTGTTCTCGAATTGATGCTACTTTTCCGGATTCTAAAAGTTTTTGTAGTTCAGAGACTAAGGCATCTGTTGACATCGTATCATACTCAAGCATCGGAATTTCGTGACGTTCCGAAAGTGTCTCATCTTCTGATTCTTCAGCATTAGAGTTTTCGATTTCTTCTAATGCTTTTTTATTTTCATCCGTAATTATAGTTTCTTTTTCTATAATTTCTGGAGCAACTTCATTTGCTTCAACAGTATTATTAGTTACTTCTTCAGGTACTGCTTGTTCAATTTGTTCAGGCGTGGTCTGAGTAGTGTCAATCTTTTCGGTTGATTCCGAAGTAGATTGAAGTTCTTTATTTGTTACATTCTCCGAGTTTCCATCTGCATTTTGCAGGTTATCATTCTTTTCTTCTAACATTGTCTAATGTTTTTATAGGTTCTAAAATAGTTTGCTAAAATAATAAAGCCTTGGTAAATAGGCAAATTATAATGTAAAAAGGCTCTGAAGTCAGAGCCTTTTTTGTGATTTTATTGATTTCCTTTTTGATAATCTGCGATAAATTGAGCCAATCCGTTGTCGGTTAATGGATGTTTTAACAGTCCTAAAATAGCCGAAAGAGGTCCTGTCATTACGTCTGCTCCAATTTTAGCACAATTTACAATATGCATTGTATGTCGAACCGAAGCAGCCAAAATTTCGGTTTGGTAATCATAATTATCATAAATTTCTCTAATTTCAGCGATAAGATTCAATCCGTCTGTTGAGATGTCATCTAATCTTCCGATAAAAGGCGAAACGTATGTAGCACCTGCTTTAGCAGCTAGAAGTGCTTGTCCTGCCGAAAAAACAAGGGTTACGTTGGTTTTTATTCCTCTGTCAGAGAAATATTTACAAGCTTTAATTCCCTCTTTGGTCATCGGAAGTTTTACAACAATTTGTTGGTGTAAATCAGCTAGTTCTTCACCTTCTCTAATCATTCCTTCGAAATCCGTTGCGATAACTTCTGCGCTTACGTCTCCATCAACAATGTTACAGATGTCAACATAATGTTTCAGAATGTTATTTGTTCCGGTTATTCCTTCTTTTGCCATAAGCGAAGGGTTGGTCGTAACTCCATCAAGAATTCCTAATTCTTGTGCTTCTTTGATTTGAGCAAGATTTGCAGTATCAATAAAAAATTTCATTAAATAAAGGTTTAATTGTGTTGAAAGTTGCAAAGATATAAAATAGTGTTCATTTATTCCGTTTTTAGTACACTGATTATTTGTGAAAAATAAAGAGGTTTACAGAAGATTGCCCTTCAAACACTGAAAAAAATACTATCTTTGTATGTTTTTGAAAAATAGAAACCTATGATGCGGATTACCGAAACAGTTAAGCAGTTAATTATAATTAATATAATATTTTTTATCGGGAGTTATCTTGTGCCTCAGGCTCAGGCTTATCTTCCGATGTATTTTTTTGAGAATCCTTTATTTCAATTCTGGCAACCAGTAACGAGTATGTTTATGCATGGAGGACTTATGCATCTACTCTTTAATATGTTTGCATTGTTTATGTTTGGTTCTACTTTAGAACAGTTTTGGGGAGCTAAAAAGTTTTTGTTTTTCTATATTTCGTGTGGATTGGGTGCAGCATTAATTCATCAAGGAGTGAATTATTTAGAGTTTCAGTCGGCTTATAATATTTTGATAGATAATGGATTAACTCATAACGAGATAAATATTTTGTTAGAAGAGGGTTCTGTGAGAGCAAAAAATGCAAGTAGTAATGAGCTTGAAATTCAAAGTGCTGTGAATACGATATCGGGAGCTTATCGAATCCCTGTGGTTGGAGCATCGGGAGCTATTTACGGAATTCTCGTAGCTTTTGCCTTTATGTTTCCGAATGTAGAATTAATGATGTTGTTTATACCTATCCCAATTAAAGCAAAATATTTCGTTCCGGGAATTTTATTGATTGATTTGATTTCAGGGTTGAACGGTGGAGCGATTTTTGGTTCAAGTACCGGAATTGCTCATTTTGCCCATTTAGGAGGAGCTTTAACCGGATTTCTGATTATGTGGTACTGGAAGAAAAATAGTTTTAATCAAAATCGTTGGGATTAGTAATAGCTATACGTTATAACTAAATACTTCATACAATGAATATTTTAGAAGATATCAAGCAGCAATATAAATTCGGAGGAATGAACCAGAAGTTAATCTTTTGGAATATCGGTTTGTTTTTAATTTTGCTTGTTTTTTTCTATCAATTTTCGATAGGTAGGTTTCACTATCCCACTTGGCTAGCTTTGTCAAGTGCTGCCGAAACTTCGTTTGTATTTCCGTGGACTTTTATAACCTATTCTTTTTTGCACGGAGGAGTGTTCCACCTGATTTTTAATTTAATTGTGTTGAACTTCTCAGGGAGATTGTTTCAGACATTTTTTACCGAAAAACAATTATTAGGGGTTTATATCTTAGGAGCTGTTTTTTCTGGATTGGTATATGTATTGGCTTATACTTTTTTACCTTTAGGAAATGCCATTTTGGTAGGAGCTTCGGCTTCGGTTATGGCAATCTTGTTTGCTACGGTTACTTATTCTCCGCTTATGACAGTTCGTTTGTTGCTTGTCGGATATGTAAAATTGTGGCATATCGCAGCTGTTATTTTGCTTCTTGATATTTTACAAATTGGTTTGACCAATACAGGAGGGCATATCTCGCATTTAGCGGGAGCCTTATTTGGTTTTTTGTTTGTTACTTTGCTTAAACAAGGGGTTGATTTAACCAAGTTTATATCGCGTATAGCTGGTTTTGTCAAAGGGATTTTCTCTAAAAAAACAAAACCAAAATATTCACCCTTTAAAGAAGTTCACGTAAACAGAAAAACAACTTCAAGGCAAAACTTCCAAAAAGATAAAAATCAACAACAGATAGACGAAATTTTAGATAAAATAAGTCGTTCAGGATATGATAGTTTGACAAAAGACGAAAAAGACTTTTTGTTTAAACAAAAATAAGGGTAGGGAAGAGTAGTATGGAGTTTTTTAATATTAGATAACAATTAAATGAAGAAATTATCTTGGTTTAACAAACTTGTATATTTCTTAAATATACTACTTGCAATTTTGACATTTGCAGGATATTTGTTGCCTTTTTTGGCCCCAAGAATGTTTCCTCTTTTATCTGTCTTAACCCTAGGGCTTCCTCTTTTGTTGTTATTGAACATGTTGTTCTTTTTTTATTGGGTGTTGCAAGTCAAAAGACAATTGCTTCTATCGGCTTTAGTTTTACTTATAGGTATCGGGTTTGTATCGAAATGGTATCGGTTTTCGCCCGAAAACTTACCTGAATCCGAAAATGACTTTACGATAATGAGCTATAATGTTAGGCTTTTTAACAAGTATAAATGGTTGGATAATGACTCGGTACTTGTTCAAACCAAAAAATTCATTGCATCCGAAAAACCAGATATTTTATGTATTCAGGAATTTTCGGATTGGGGCGAAAAGCAATTTGAACAATATAAGTACAAAAGCGTACATTATGTAAATAAATCAAAAACATTTGGACACGCCATTTTTTCGAATTTTCCGATTATCAATCAAGGTATTATCAAATTTGACAATTCTAATAATAATGTAATTTTTGTAGATATTGTAAAAAGCAAGGATACACTACGTGTTTATAGTATGCACCTACAATCTATTCAGATTACTAAAGATATTGCTCAAATAGAAAATGAGTTAAATCAAGAAAAGTCTGAAGTTATAGTCAAGAAAATAGCCAAAGCATTTACAGAACAACAACAACAAGCAACTGTTTTTAAAGCACACAAAAACGAATGTAGTTATCCGATAATTATATGTGGGGACTTAAATAATAGTGCTTTTTCGTATGTGTATAGAAATGTAAAAGGAGACTTGAATGACGCTTTTGAACAGGCGGGAAAAGGATTCGGAAAAAGCTATCACTTTAAGTATTATCCTGCTCGGATTGATTATATCTTCTCGGATAAATCTTTGAAGGTTAAAGAATTCAAAACTTTTAATAAAGTAAAACTCTCTGATCATTATCCGATAAAAGCGCGAGTGGAATTTGATAAAAACTAGCTGATAATTTCCTTTTTCAGAAAATATGAGTCACAAAAAAACCTCTTGAAAACTCAAGAGGTTTTTTTTGTATTGTTTAAGATGTTATTTCTTTTTTAGAAAATCATCTACTAATTCTGGAGCCATAACAGCTTCTACGAAAGTGTATGCACCAGTTTTCGGAGATCTAACCATTTTTATAGCTTTGGTTAATCTTTTTGAATTAGTTCTTAGTGTTGCTACGGATTTCTTTGCCATGACTCAATTATTTAATTTCTTTATGAACTGTTACTCTTTTTAGGATAGGATTAAATTTTTTAATCTCTAATCTGTCTGGAGTATTCTTTTTGTTTTTTGTAGTAATATAACGAGAAGTCCCCGGAAGTCCAGTTTCTTTATGCTCGGTACATTCTAAAATTACCTGAATTCTATTACCTTTCTTTGCCATTTTGATATAATTTTAATGCTGTTTAAATATGTTAGATAGCAATACCTTTTGCTTTCGCCTCTTTAAGTACAGCAGAAATTCCTTTTTTATTAATTGTTTTAATAGCAGATGCAGATACTTTCAAAGTAATCCATCTGTCTTCTTCAGGAAGGTAAAAACGCTTCTTTAACAAGTTTACAGAAAATTTTCTTTTCGTTTTGTTCATAGCGTGAGAAACATTGTTTCCTACCATCGCTCTCTTGCCTGTAAGTTCACAAACTCTTGACATTATCTTCAGTATTTATTCGTTAATTCTAAAATTAGGGTGCAAAGAAACGAAAAATATTTATAGAATACAAATATAATTCATATCTTTTTGTAAGTTTTTTTGTAAGTATAGCTTCCGGGTAACGTAAAATCATCATAACGAAATAAGGTGTTGATTTATAGTTAACTATATAATTCTTCGGATTACATTGTCATTTGAATAATTCCATACCAAATACTAATTGTTATAAACGAAATCGGAATTCCAAAACCGACCATCATATTAGAGAGCTGTGGTTTTAATCCGTAAGAACTCGCTAAAATTGCTCCGGTAATCATCGGAGCCATGGCTGCTTCAATAATGCAAACTTGTGTGGCTAAATCTGATTTTCCGAAAACTCCATAAAACAACCCAAAAATAACAGCAGGAACAATTAGCAACTGAAAGGTCAACCCTAAGGCCAAATATCGGTAATGTTTACTGTTTCGATGAAATTTAAGTTGAAAACCGACCGAAATAAGCGCAATAGGCGAAACCGTGGCAGCTAAAGTTTTAAAAGTTTCGGATAACTCAAACGGAAAATCTATTTTGATAATAGCCATCAAAAGACCCAGAACAAACGCAATAAAAGGAGGAAAAAACACTATTTTTCTCAAAAAAGAAGTAGATTGCCTTTGTTTGGAATAAGTACTTGCAACTAAAATCCCTAAAGTCGAAAGAACGATAAATGTTCCTGGTAAGTCAACGATAATTAGCGTTTCCAATCCTTCTTTGCCGAAGAGAGCCTCAATTACCGGGATTCCTACGAAGGATGTATTGCCTAATCCTCCTGTGAGAATCAAACATCCGATAAGCTTTTTGCTCCAACCGAATTGCTTTCCTAAAAAATTGAAAAATAAGTATGCTAATCCAAACGAAATCCAGGCCACCGAAGCGGGGAAAAGTAAATCTAATCCTAATTCTATCTTAGGTAAGTAATACAAAGCCATGGCAGGAAGCGCTACCCACAAAACATATTGATTGAGAACCGTATGAGTGTTTTTAGGAAAAGCGCGAACCCTTTGCAGAGCTATACCGACAATCAAACAAAGAAATAATAAAATGATACTTTGCATTGTGATTTGCTTGTTGCAGTTTATTTATAGCAACAGCAGTAATAATTTAGGATTATATCAAGGTTAAACAGGAATTCCGTATAAATCAAATTCTGTGGCATCCGTGATTTTAATATTGAAAAAGTCTCCGGTTTTTAGATAAGTATCAGTAGCGTCAATCAAAACTTCGTTATCTACGTCCGGACTGTCAAATTCTGTTCTTCCTACAAAGTACTGTCCTTCTTTTCGGTCAATTATACAACGGAAAGTTTGTCCGATTTTTTCTTGGTTTAATTCCCACGAAATTTGAGCTTGAATTTCCATAATTTCGTTAGCTCTTTGTTGTTTTACTTCTTGTGGAACATCATCTTCCAATAGATAAGCATGCGTGTTTTCTTCGTGTGAATACGTAAAACATCCTAATCGTTCGAAACGCATTTCTTCTACCCAATTCTTGAGAATTTGGAAATCTTCTTCGGTTTCTCCCGGATATCCTACAATCAAAGTTGTACGAATTGCCATTTCTGGAACAGCCTGGCGGAATTCTTTCAGAAGTTTGGTTGTTTTCTCATAAGTGGTTCCTCTTCTCATAGATTTGAGAATGTTGTCCGAAATATGTTGTAGCGGAATATCCAAATAATTACATATTTTAGGTTCGCGTTTCATCAGTTCTAAAACCTCCATCGGAAATCCGGTAGGGAAGGCGTAATGCAGACGAATCCATTCGATTCCTTCAACTTTTGCAAGATTTTCTAAGAGTTCGGCCAGATTTCTTTTCTTGTATAAATCCAGTCCGTAATAAGTTAAGTCTTGTGCGATTAAAATTAGTTCTTTAACTCCGTTTTTAGCTAATGTTTCGGCTTCTTTAACTAGTTTTTCGATAGGTTGAGATACGTGTTTTCCTCGCATAAGCGGAATAGCACAAAAACTACAAGGTCTATCACATCCTTCTGATATTTTTAGATAAGCATAGTTTTTGGGTGTTGTGGTTAGTCGTTCTCCTAAAAGTTCGTGTTTATAATCTGCTCCAAGGGCTTTGAGTAAAAGGGGCAGTTCTGTAGTTCCGAAATATTGATCGACATCGGGGATTTCTTTAATCAAGTCGGGCTTATATCTTTCGGATAAACAGCCTGTTACAAAAACTTTATCTACCAAGCCTTGTTCCTTTTTATCTACATAGTTCAGGATCATATTTACTGATTCTTCTTTGGCATTGTCTATAAAACCACAAGTATTGATTACAATAATATTACCTTCGTCTTTTCCTTGCGCTTCATGAGTTACGTTTTTTCCGCTCGCTTTAAGTTGTCCCATCAAGACCTCACTGTCATATACGTTTTTAGAACAGCCCAAGGTAATTACGTTAATTTTATTCTTTTTGATTGATTTGGTTCTCATAATTTATACTTAATAAAAGTTTGCAAAGGTAATTCTTTTTAAAATAATTAAATCGATAATCTGTTGAAAACCTATTACAACAAAAAACCTTGTTAGAACATAGTTTTAACAAGGTTTTTTTACGTCAGACGATTATCGGGTTATGCGGACTTTAGCTTTAATAAGTTTTTATTCAAAGCTTCTTCAGCATAAATTTTGTCAACTATAAGTTCTTTTACGTCAGAACTTGGAAGTTCGTACATGGCATCGGTAAGAATGGCTTCGCATAGAGAGCGCAATCCTCTTGCTCCTAATTTGTACTCTAAGGCTTTATCTACGATAAAATCAAGTGCTTCATCCGTAATTGAAAGTTTGATTCCGTCTATAAAGAATAACTTTCTATACTGTTTTATCAAAGCATTTTTTGGTTCGGTAAGTATAGAACGCAATGTTTCTCTATCTAAAGGATTCATGTAGGTTAGTACCGGCAGACGTCCGATAATTTCCGGAATCAATCCAAAATCTTTTAAATCTTTTGGGATGATGTATTGAAGTAAATTGTTAGCATCAATTTCTTGCTGTTTACCATTTTTATATCCCATAGACTGGTAGTTCAATCTCTTTCCGATTACGCGTTCGATTCCGTCAAAGGCTCCTCCTGCAATAAATAAGATATTTTCGGTATTTACTTCAATAAACTTTTGATCCGGATGTTTTCGTCCTCCTTTAGGTGGGACGTTAACAATTGTTCCTTCCAAAAGTTTTAAAAGTGCTTGTTGAACTCCCTCTCCAGACACATCTCGTGTTATAGATGGATTGTCGCTTTTGCGTGCAATTTTGTCTATCTCGTCAATAAATACTATACCTCTTTCTGCTTTGTCTACATCATAATCCGCAGCTTGTAGTAATCTGCTCAAGATACTTTCTACGTCTTCTCCGACATAACCTGCTTCGGTCAAAACCGTTGCATCGACAATAGCAATCGGAACGTCTAGCATTTTTGCAATGGTTTTTGCAATAAGTGTTTTTCCTGTTCCGGTTGGTCCGGTCATGATGATGTTGCTCTTTTCGATTTCAATGCCATCATCGTCGCTGTCTTGGGTAAGACGCTTATAATGATTGTACACTGCAACTGAGAGTACTTTTTTGGTTTGTTCTTGTCCGATAACGTATTGGTCTAGAAACTCTCTGATTTCAAGTGGTCTTTTGAGGATTAAATCAGAATTTTGTTTATGAAGTTTAGATTCTCTTCCTAATTCCTCCATTACAATTCCGTAAGCTTGCTCGATGCAGTTATCACAAATGTGTGCATCTCGGCCAGCTATCAAAATGTCTGTATTGTTTTTTTTATTTCCGCAAAATGAGCACTGTAAGTCTTTTGCCATTATCTTGTGTTTTTTATTTATGAATTTCACGAATCTTGATGGTTTTGACGAATCTGCGTTGTATTTATTTAGATCCGTCAATATTTATCATTCGTAGTTTTTTATCGGGTTAATACCTCATCAATCATTCCGTATGCTTTTGCTTCATCGGCTTTCATCCAATAATCTCTATCGCTATCGTGGTTTACTTTTTCTACAGTTTGTCCTGAATGATGTGCAATTATTTGGTATAATTCGTCTTTTAGTTTTAAAATTTCACGAGCTGTAATTTCGATATCCGATGCTTGACCTGAAGCGCCTCCGAGCGGTTGGTGAATCATTACTCTTGAATGTGGGAGAGCCGCACGCTTGCCTTTTGCTCCTGCACAAAGTAAAACCGCTCCCATAGAAGCAGCCATTCCGGTGCAAATTGTAGCTACGTCTGGTTTTATGTATTGCATAGTATCATAAATACCTAATCCTGCATAAACGCCTCCTCCCGGAGAGTTTACATAAATCTGAATGTCTTTAGAAGCGTCGGTGCTTTCTAAAAACAGCAATTGTGCTTGGACAATATTTGCGATTTGATCATCAATTCCGGTTCCTAAAAAAATAACTCTATCCATCATCAAACGCGAAAAAACGTCCATTTGAGAAACATTGAGTTGTCGTTCTTCTAAGATGTATGGAGTCATTCCTACAGGAGGTGTCACTCTACTTACGATTTTATCGTAATACATACTGTTTATTTTGTGGTGCTTGGTAGCAAATTTTTGAAATTCTTTTCCGTAATTCATAAGTATAATATGTCTAATTAAACAAAAAGAGTATCAAATTTACGCAAATTTGATACTCAAATATATTAAAAATATGTGAATTATTCTCCGTAAGAGATTTTGATAAATTCAGGGTACGTTACCTCTTTGGTTTTTGCTCCTGATTTTTCTGCAAAAAGATTCAACATTTTTTGGCTGATAAGTTGGTCAGACAAACGTTTTACTTCTTCTTGGTTCGACAAAATTCTCGCTGTAATATTTTCGATATCTGCATCAGTAGGATTCATTTGTCCGAATTGAGCCATTTGTTTTCTGATAATATCATTTGCAAAAGCTTTTAATTCTTCGAAAGTTACCTGAAGGTTGTTTTCTGTAATGATTTTTCCTTCAATGAGTTGATAACGCAATCCTTTTTCTGATTTATTGTATTCTTCTTCAGCTTGTTCCGGAGTCATCGGATTCTCTCCAGCTTGTTGTAACCATCTTTTTAGGAAGTCAGCAGGTAAGTCGAATTTTGTATTTTCGATTAAGCTTTCGGTTACATCGTTAAGGAACATTTGGTCAGCTTGTGATGCGAATTGTGCTTCTGCATCTTCTTTGATTTTTTGTTTAAGTTCGTCTACTGATTTTACGTTTCCTTCTCCAAATAATTTATCTAAAAGTTCTTGGTTGATTTCAGCCAATTCGTATCCGTTGATTTCAGCAATAGTAAAGGTAACCTCTACGTCTAATCCGTGAACGTTATCGTGCGGAACTCCTAAATACTTCATCAAATCGTGGTCGTCAGCAAATAATCCTTTGGTAGAAACGGTAACTGTATCACCAACTTTTTTACCAATAAATTTTTTAGCAGTCGTTTTGTTTTTAAAAGCAGAGGTGTTGATAGTGGTTTCTTGGTTAATTCCTTCTG
>CAZOQH010000011.1:0-26762 GCA_964581855.1 uncultured Flavobacterium sp. | reverse complement strand
TTTACTCACTTACCTTAATCTCTTTAACCAAGGCTGTAATCGGGATAACATCAACGGAATTTTCGTTGGTTAAAAAAAGAACTTCTTTGGTCTTTCCGATCATTTTTCCGGTTTTGATTTGGTTGTCTGCAAATGTTACTTGAATACTATGCTGTTTTAAAACACGTTTTTTAGAAATAGTACCGTAACTAATAGCCGAAATAAAAAGATATAGAAAAAATAAAAGGGTAGTAGAAAAATAGCGTAAAGAACGATACCATTTTTTCTGGTCTAATCCAAAATTAACTTTGGAATAAGATTTAGGAAATCTATTTTGGTAAAACGAATCAAAGACAAACAAAAAATAGGTTCCTACTAAAGAAATAATGGTGAAAAACAATATTCTGAAATCAGAAAAAGGAGCGATTAGAAAGTCAAAAATACTTGCATAATCAAAAATATTGATACCGAATTTGGAATATTTTTGATAGGTAAAAAGCATACCTATCCCAATAGCAATCACATACGAAATACCCAAAATAGTTTGAGAATCTTTTAAAAGAAGCTTATAAGTATTCTTGATGCGTTGTTCTGTAGAAATCATCCTGAATAGTATTTTTAACTCTCACAATTAAAAATTGTTCAAAAGCCCATAAATAAGACAACAAACTTAAGATAAATTTATCACAAAATCACATAATTTTATGCTGTTTAGTCTGATAAATTTTAACAAACAAAGAGTTACTAATTAATTACTGATATTTATAAAATTTTAGGACAAAATTCTTAAATCCTAAATAAAGAATTAACTTTGCGCAACTCTAAAAATAAAAACCTAAAACAATATGCCTAGAATTTCGACTAAAGGCTTACAAATGCCTGAATCACCGATTAGAAAGTTAGTTCCCTTTGCAGAAACTGCTAAAAAGAAAGGACATAAAGTATATCACCTAAATATTGGTCAACCTGATATCAAAACTCCAAAAGTAGCTATCGAAGCGGTTAAAAATGCAGCGATTGAAGTACTGGAATACAGCCATTCTGCAGGTTTTGAAAGTTATAGAAATAAACTAGCACAATCGTATCAAAAAATAGGTTTACCAGTTGAAACGCAAGATATAATCATTACGACTGGAGGGTCAGAGGCTTTGATGTTCGCTATGGGAAGTACGATGGATTCGGGAGACGAAATCATCATTCCAGAACCGTTTTATGCAAATTACAACGGATTTTCGGTTGCTTCTGGAATCAATGTAGTTCCGGTAATGTCCGGAATCGAAACAGGTTTTGCTTTGCCTGCGATTGAAGAATTCGAAAAGTTAATTACTCCAAAAACCAAAGCTATTCTGATTTGTAATCCAGGGAATCCAACAGGATATTTGTATTCAAAAGAAGAAATCGAAAAATTGGCCGAAATTGTCAAAAAACATGATTTATTCTTGATTGCTGATGAGGTGTATAGAGAATTTATTTATGATAAGGGAGTAGAGCATCACTCCGTTTTGAAAGTAAAAGGAATTGAGCAACACGCTATTATGATTGACTCTGTTTCTAAAAGATACAGTATGTGTGGAGCTAGAATTGGTTGTATTGTTTCTAAAAACAAAGAAGTAATGCAAACCGCAATGAAATTTGCACAAGCTCGTTTGAGTCCACCAACCTATGAGCAAATTGCAAGCGAAGCAGCTCTTAAAACTCCTCAATCGTATTTTGATGAAGTAATTGCAGAATATAAAGACAGAAGAGATACGTTAATCGCTGAATTACAAAAGATAGAAGGAGTACAGGTAGCTACACCCAAAGGAGCTTTTTATTGTATAGCTAAGCTTCCGGTACAAAATGCAGACGACTTTGCTCAATGGTTGTTAGAGGAGTTCGACTACAACCAACAAACGGTTATGGTTGCGCCTGCTTCAGGGTTTTATTCAACAAAAGGAATCGGATTAGACGAGGTTCGTATTGCTTATGTATTGAAAAAAGAAGATCTTATAAAAGCAGTTGAAGTATTAAAGCACGCTTTAGAAGCATATAAAAATAAATAGTACTACTGAAAAACTCGTAGTAAACACTAATCAAAGCGGCCTTTAGCCGCTTTGATTATGGATAAGGGTTGCTTATTAAAATAGCAAGAAAAATATACATATTTCAAACTAAAATAATATCTTCGTTTCCTCGTTATAAGTAGGGAATTTACGAGACATTCCGATGTTTAAAAAACAAATTATTATTGGTTTTTTGTTGTGTAACTTATTTGGTTTTAGTCAGGTAGGAGGGCAGTCGGTATATCAATTTCTCAATATGATGACTTCTCCTAGACAAGCCGCCTTGGGAGGAAAAGTGATTACCATTTATGATTATGATGTTAATCAACCCATTTTTAATCCTGCTGTTATCAATCCGGATATGGACAATCAGCTTTCTGCCAATTACGGAAATTATTTTGGAGAAGTAAGTTACGGAACAGGAGCTTATGCCTATACTTGGGACAGAAGAGTGCAAACCCTTCACGTAGGAGTGAGTTACGTAAATTACGGAACATTCGAAGGACGAGACGAAATCGGAAACCTAACAGGAGATTTTACAGGAAGCGAAGGAGCTCTTTCGCTCGGATATGCTTATAATATACCTTGGACTGATATTTATTTGGGTGCTAACCTAAAACTTATATCTTCGACCCTTGAGAGTTATCATTCTTTTGGAGCTGCCTTTGATTTAGGAGCAATTTATATAGATGAAAGAAATGATATCAATATTGCGCTTGCTATACGAAATGCAGGAACTCAAATCACAACCTATGCAGGAACTCACGAAAAACTCCCTTTAGAGATTATTGCAGGAATTTCACAAGAATTAGAACACGTACCACTCAGATGGCATATTACCATCGAAAATCTTCAGCAATGGAATGTGGCTTTTTCTAATCCGGTATATTCAGAACAAAACCTTGACGGACAAGTTACCCAAGATAAGCCTTCATCTATTAATAATGCCTTGCGACATGTGATTATCGGAGCGGAGCTATTTCCTCAAAAAAGCTTTAATATTCGTGTAGGATATAACTTCAGAAGAGGTCAAGAACTTAAACTCGAAGAACAACGTACTTTTGCAGGACTTTCGGCTGGTATTGGTATTAAAATGGGAAATCTTAGGTTTAATTATTCCTATTCTCGTTTTACCACTGCAGGAAGCACTAATCTTTTTGGTTTGATGATAAATTTACAATAATGCAACGAGCTTCAAAAGGAGGTTTTATATCTTTACATTCTAAACATGATTCCTAAAATGACTAAAAAAATAACTATTGCTATTGATGGGTTTTCTTCTACCGGAAAAAGTACTATTGCTAAAGAATTGGCTAAATATTTAGGCTATATTTATGTTGATACCGGTGCAATGTATAGAGCAGTAGCTTATTTTGCCATGCAACAAGGGATGATTGATAAAAATCGTTTTGATGTAGAAAATCTAATTTGGAACCTAGATAAAATAAAAATAGGTTTTAAATACAATTCGGATTTAGGATATTCTGAAACATATTTGAATGGTGAAAATGTAGAGAAGCAGATTCGAACTATTGAGGTTTCGCAATACGTAAGTAGAGTGGCAGAAGTATCGGAAGTCCGTTCGAAATTGGTGGAACAACAACAAAAAATGGGAAAAGACAAAGGAATTGTGATGGATGGACGAGATATCGGAACAGTGGTTTTTCCTGAAGCCGAACTCAAATTGTTTATTACTTCGGATGCAAATGTACGAGCAAAAAGAAGATTTGACGAACTTATAGCCAAAGGAGAACAGGTGACTTTTGATGAAGTTCTCAAAAACGTAACCGAGAGAGATTATATCGACACGCATCGAGAAGATTCTCCACTTATCAAAGCAACTGATGCGATAGAAATAGATAATTCAAACCTAACAAGAAAAGAGCAGTTTGATAAGATTTTAGCCTTAGTAAAAGCTAAATTAACCTGAATCAAACTTTAAAATTCAATTCAGGTTAATTATTTTATTATTTTTTATGAAGCTATCTCGGTAGGGAATACCTTTTTTATGTTTTTTGCTTTTTGATTGGTAATAGCAATTTGTAGTACTTCACTCATTTCTTTTACATAATGAAACGTCAATCCTTGGATGTACTCAGGTTTGATTTCGTCTACATCGCGCTTATTCTCGTGACACAAAATAATTTCTTTGATTTTAGCACGTTTGGCTGCAAGAATTTTTTCTTTAATTCCTCCAACAGGAAGAACTTTCCCTCGTAGAGTAATTTCTCCAGTCATGGCTAAGTTTTTCTTTACCTTTTTTTGTGTTAAGGTCGAAACCAACGAAGTAAGCATAGCAATTCCCGCACTTGGTCCGTCTTTTGGAGTAGCTCCCTCAGGAACGTGAATGTGAATATTGCTATTGGTCAACAACTCATTGTCAATACCTAAAGCCTCTGAGTTGGCTTTAATGTATTCCATTGCCAAAGTAGCGGACTCTTTCATTACCGTTCCTAAATTTCCGGTTAAAGTCAGCGTTCCTTTTCCTTTAGACAATATAGACTCGATATACAAAATATCTCCACCTACTTGTGTCCAAGCAAGACCTGTTACTACTCCAGCTACATTGTTGTCTTCATATTTATCTCTTTCTAGTTTTGGAGTACCTAAAACTTCAATGATTTTTTCGTCCGAAATCTTAACTTCATATTCTTCTTCCATTACAATAGATTTAGCAATACTTCGTATAAGTTTGGCGATTTGTTTTTCTAGTCCTCTAACACCTGATTCACGAGTATATCCTTCAACAATTTTTTCTAATTGTCTTTTTCCAATTATTACGTCTTTTTCGGTGAGTCCGTGTTCTTTGAGTTGTTTTGGTACTAAATGTTGTCTGGCAATTTCGATTTTTTCTTCAATTGTATAGCCGGTCATATTTATCACTTCCATTCTATCACGAAGGGCGGGCTGAATGGTTGACATATTGTTAGAAGTTGCGATGAACATTACTTTTGATAGGTCATATCCCATTTCTAAAAAGTTGTCATAGAACTCTGAATTTTGTTCTGGGTCTAATACTTCTAACATTGCTGATGAAGGGTCTCCCGAATGTGAACTCGAAAGTTTATCGATTTCGTCCAAAACAAATACAGGATTAGATGTTCCCGCCTTTTTTATACTTTGTATAATCCTACCTGGCATTGCTCCGATATAGGTTTTTCGATGTCCTCTAATTTCTGCTTCATCTCGCAGTCCTCCGAGCGAAATTCTAACATATTCTCTTCCGAGCGATTCTGCTATGGATTTTCCGATGGATGTTTTTCCTACTCCCGGAGGACCATACAAACAAATAATCGGAGATTTCATATCATTTCGCAATTTCAAGACAGCCAAATATTCAATAATACGTTTTTTGACATCTTCGAGCCCGAAATGATGCTTGTCCAGAATTTTTTGTGCACGTTTAAGGTCAAACTTATCTTTAGAATAAGTATCCCAAGGGAGTTCAAGATATAGTTCTAAATAATTTCGGAGAATTCCAAAATCTGGTGATTGTGGATTTGTTCTTTGTAATTTAGACAGTTCTTTTTCAAAATGCTGTTGTACTTTTTGATTCCACTTTTTGGATTTAGCCTTTTGACGCATTTCCTCAATTTCTTGATCATACGAAACTCCACCCAATTCTTCTTGAATAGTTTTCATTTGTTGATGCAAGAAATACTCCCGTTGTTGTTGGTCTAAATCATGACGAACCTTAGATTGAATATCATTGCGCAATTCGAGTTTTTGCAATTCGATATTCATATAACGAAGCGTTTCTAAAGCGCGTTCTTTTAAATCCGAAATCTCAAGTAAGGTTTGCTTTTCTTTTACGTCAAGATTCATGTTTGACGAAACAAAATTTATAAGAAAAGAGTCACTTTCTATATTTTGAATTGCAAAAGTAGCTTCGGTCGGGATATTTGGATTTTCGTGAATTATTTTTGTAGCTAATTCTTTGACATTTTCGGTAATTGCCTTAAACTCCGTATCATTTTTGTCTGGTCGAGTTTCTGCAAATTCTCTAACAACTGCCTTTAGATAAGGCTCTTCGGATGTGATTTGCTCAATTTCAAAACGCTTTTTACCTTGAATAATTACCGTTACGTTTCCGTCAGGCATTTTCAAAACTTTGAGTATTCGGGCAACTGTACCAATATAATTTACATCAGCAGCAGTCGGGGTTTCTACATCTTCTTCTTTTTGCGAAACGACTCCGATTACTTTTCCTTTTGCATTAGCATCATTAATGAGTTTGATGGATTTGTCTCTTCCTGCCGTAATCGGAATTACTACTCCCGGAAACAACACCATATTTCTTAGAGGTAAAATAGGCAAATCTTCAGGAAGTTTCTCTTTATTCATTTCCTCTTCATCTTCTGGAGTCATCAATGGAATTAATTCTGCTTCTGAATCAAAATTCTGTAGTGACAAACTGTCAAGTGATATTATTTTTTCTTTCGACATAGTTATTTATAAGTCATTTTGTCATTATTAGTAATGGTTTTCTTTATTTTTAGATAAAGATAAGAATATAACTAATTGTAAATCAAATGTGTTATATTCTTTTTACATCACACTAAAGTCAATCATTGTGCCATAAAAAAATCCCTAAAAATATTTTTCGGGATTTTAAATGTTTTGAGGTTGTTTTTTAGATTTTACATCTTCATTCTACTCCATTTCGAAGAATTTAGCGGAGAAATTCTGTTTAGGTTTTCTACCAAATCAGCAATGGTAACTTGAGGACCTCCGGAAAATATCTGAACTAATTCATCGGCTTTTGCATCAAAAAAGATTCGAGTTAAAAAAGCATTTGGACGATGATTGTGTACTCCGCCTAATGTAGTAACTGCTTTTTTTACGCCTTCTTTTCCTGATTTTACATTTTCGCTCATCAAATCTAGTCCTTGGATGTGATACTCATAGAGTGATTTTCTGAATGATTGATACGCATTAGAGGTTAGGTCTTGAACCATAAAAAAGCGATTTTGATTCCCTCCATCTTGCTGACTCCAACCTTTATATCCGCTTGATTGGGCAATATTTACTATAGCGTTGGCCGCTTCAAAATAGGGAGTTCCTCCGTTGAGTTTAAACGAATCCGCATCTAAACCTAATATAATATTTGCATAAAAAGCTAAAACAGATGTAAGGTTAGAATCAAAGCTGTTTGGGTTGTAAAATAAACTTTCAAATTCTATATAATTAAAAGTAAAATCCCTATCCATATAATTGAAAATAGGAGAGGAGTAAGTAGAACCAAAAACTGGCCTGGATGATTGTACTTGTAAAGTTGCTGTAAAAGTATTTCCGCTGAGCTCGGTCACGTTTATAAACATCGCACATTCGATTTTTTCGTTCTGATTGAATGTTTGGTTAGACCAACGTGTTCCGTTCATAAAATCATTTAAGGCTCGTTCTAGTGTTCTGAAAATCTGAGTATTGGTTACGTTTACTCGCTCATGACCAATTGTTATTGTACAATTTAGTTCTTGAGCTTTTCCGGTATAGCCAATAATCAATAAGAATATAAGTAGGAATGTTTTACGCATAATTTTCTATTATTTTATTTACTATATCACGAGCTACTTCTTCTTTTGTTTTTAACGGAAACTCTTGTATTTCAAAATCTTTATTAATAAAGGTTACCTTATTAGTGTTTCCTCCAAAACCAGCTCCTTTGTCATTTAAGGAATTTAGAACAATTAAATCTAAGTTCTTTTTCTGAATCTTTTGCTTAGCATTTTCAATCTCATTTTGGGTTTCTAAAGCGAAACCTACTAAAAATTGATGCTGTTTTATGGCTCCTAATGAAGCTAAAATATCTTTATTTTTTTCTAATTCGATAATCAAACTATCTTCAGATTTTTTGATTTTTTGTTCTGCAACATACTTCGGACGATAATCTGCAACGGCTGCTGCGGCCACTACAATATCTATAGAGTTATAAATCTGGTGGCACACTTCATACATATTTTGAGCAGATAGTACTCTAACGAGATTAATGTTGGAATGTTGTATATCCAAATGTGTTGGTCCTGAAACTAACGTAACTTTGGCTCCGAAATTTGCTAAAGCTTTGGCAATATCAAATCCCATTTTACCCGAAGAGTGATTTCCTATAAAGCGAACCGGGTCGATGGGTTCGTAGGTTGGACCTGCAGTAACTAAAACTTTTTTTCCTCTTAACGGTAAGTCTTTTTCTAAATCCGTTTCGATGAATTTAATAATATTTTCTGGTTCTGCCATTCGTCCTTCTCCTGAAAGTCCACTGGCTAGTTCGCCTGATTCAGCAGGAATCATTACATTTCCGAACGACTCTAACTTTTTGAAGTTCTCATGTGTTGATTCGTGCTTATACATGTCCAAATCCATAGCTGGAGCAAAATACACTTTACATTTGGCTGATAAATATGTGGCCATCAATAGATTATCACATCCGCCGTTTGCCATTTTAGACATCGTATTGGCTGTAGCAGGAGCAATCAGCATTAAATCGGCCCATAAGGCTAGCTCTACGTGACTATTCCATTTGGCATTTTCGTCATCAGGTTCATAAAAAGCAGAAAACACTTCCTTTTTAGAAAGTGTTCCCAATGTAAGTGGAGTTACAAAATCTTTGGCAGATGGAGTCATTACGACCTGAACTTCTGCTCCTGATTTTATAAAAAGTCGTACCAAATGTGCTGTTTTATAGGCAGCAATTCCTCCTGATACTCCTAGCAGGATTTTTTTACCTTGTAAAACAGACATAAGCTTATTACTTTGTATTTCTATAGTGGATTTTTCCTTCAATCCATTCTTCTACTGCAATTGCGTGAGGTTTCGGAAGTCTCTCATAAAATCTCGATACTTCAATTTGTTCTTTATTTTCAAAAACCTCTTCCAAAGAATCATTATAAGTAGCAAATTCATCTAGTTTATCAGACAATTCTTTTTTTACTTCAGAATTTATCTGATTTGCTCTTTTAGCAATAATAGTAATTGCTTCGTAGATGTTTCCTGTTGGTGCTTCAATAACATCTTTATTGTATGTAATTGTGTTTACAGGTGCTGTTGTCTTTTTGAAATCCATATTAAATATTAATTAGCTTTTTTGTAATTCTTTTTCTATTTGCTCGAGCATTTTATCTGCCTGAGATTTATATTTTGATGCTGCATTATGTCTGTTCAGAACATTATATGCTTCTTTGGCTTGTTCTAATCGCTCTTTTTTTCTGGCTTGGACACTATTCATAGCGATATGATACATTGAGTCAAACTTATAATATAGGGCATCTTCCGTAAAAATTGTTCCTGGATAATCAATTAAAAAGTTATCAAGTGCAACAATTGAAGCATTATAATCTCTGGTATATCCGGCTATAGTATTGTACTGTTTAGCAATCTCAAAATATTTTTTTTCTATTTTTTGATTCAGTTCAATAATAATTTCGTTGGCCTCAGTAGCATATTCAGAATTTGGGTACAAATTTATAAATTCTTGTAATTTGTCAATAGCCTTATATGTGTCTATTTGATCTTTTGAATATCTCGGAGATAGTTCAGCATAACTTTTACCGGAAAGTAACCAAGCTTCTTCTACCTTATCAGATTGTGGATAATTGTTTACAAATCGTTCAAACCAATGAGCAGACATCCCGTATTGTTTCATTTCATAGGTAGATTTGGCATACATATAAAACATTCTTTCGGCTTCGGGTTTGCCTCTATATCCTGGAGCAATTTGTTCAAAAAGTCGAACAGCTTTATTGTATTTTTCCTTATTATACATTTTTTCGGCAACGGCATATTTATGAGCAATATCTTCTCCGTTTAAGGCCTTTTGATATTCGCTGCACGAAGTAAAGCTTATAGCTATAAATAATAGGAAAAATATTTTTTTCATTTTTAACTTATAATATTTCTTGCAAAAGCAGAAAAATGCCTGCAAAGTTAGTCATTATTTTCTTATAATCAAGATGTTTTTGTTTGAGGTCTAAGGTTTTGATAACACTTATTCTCAAATTGTATAAAAAACTATACAGGAGCTTGTCCGGTAAAACTTTTCATATCTGTGTCAAACAAGTACAATCCTCCTTTGTCATCTCCGATAAGATTTATTTTATCAAGAATTGTTCTGGCTGTTGATTCTTCCTCGATTTGTTCTGCTACGTACCATTGCAAGAAGTTATGTGTGGCATAATCTTTTTCTTGAAGTGATATGTGTACTAGTTCGTTGATGCTTTTTGATACTAATACTTCGTGTTCAAAAAGTTGTGTAAATAAAGTTTTAAACGAAGAGTGGTCTAAATGAGGTTCTTCTATCTGTGGAATTTTAGCTTCTCCGCCTCTTTGATTGATATATTTCACCAATTTGAGCATGTGCATACGCTCTTCGTCAGATTGGTTGTACATAAAAGTAGCAATCCCTTCAAATCCTTTAACCTCAGCCCAAGAAGCCATCGCTAAATAAATTTGAGAAGAATCACCTTCTAGCTTTACTTGATTGTTTAGTGCTGTTTCTAATGTTTTGGTTAACATAAATATTCTTTTTTAATTAATAAATCTAAAATCGAAACGCATTACGATTTTATTGTGTTTACAAATGCTTTTAGTCTATCCGACAAGTCCTCATTCACATTTACCAGAGGTAAACGAACCGTATTTTCAGATAGGTTTAAATGTTTAAATACTTCTTTAATTCCGGCTGGATTTCCCTGTTCAAAAATCATATCTATGCTATCTGCCAGTTGATAATGCAAAGCATAAGCTTCTTTTACTTTTCCGGATAATCCTAAGCGAACCATTTCTGAAAACTCTTTCGGAAAGCCTTCTCCTATAACCGAAATAACTCCGCTTCCTCCTGCCAAAACCATGGGTAGAGTAATCATATCATCTCCGGAAATAACTAAAAAACCTTCGGGTTTAAGCTGAATGAGTTTCATGGCCTGAACAATATCACCTGCTGCTTCTTTGATTCCGATAATATTTTTAAAATCATTCGCCAAACGAATAACCGTGCTCGGAAGCATATTACTAGCAGTTCTGCCAGGGACATTATATAAAATAACAGGAACAGGACTGTTTTCGGCAATTAGTTTGAAGTGCTGATAAATTCCTTCTTGTGTAGGTTTATTGTAATAGGGTGAAACCGATAAGATAGCAGAAAAAGCTGATAAATCTCTGGTTTTTAGTTCGTTTACCACTTCTTGAGTATTATTTCCTCCCACTCCTAAAACCAAAGGTAAAACACCTGCATTTTCCTCTATTACAGTGCGAATAACAAGTTCTTTTTCGTCTTTAGACAAAGTAGCCGATTCGGCAGTTGTTCCTAGTACAACCAAATATTCTACTCCACCATCAATAGTATGACGAACAATTTTTTTTAGCGCTTGTGTATCGACAGATAAATCCTTTTTAAAAGGAGTAACCAATGCCACTCCTGTACCTATAAGTGATTTCATATTTTATTGAAAGCTTTTAAATATTTAAACATTTCTTCGGAAAATATTTTATAATCCGAAAGCGACGAATCAATTGAGAGATGATTTATAGCGTTTTTTTCTGTGAAAAATCCTGCTTTAAAATCTGAGTTGGCTTTTGAGGCAATGTAATCTAACTCAGGTTTTTCCTCTTTGTAATAATTCACCAATAAATCACTTTTTTGAGAAACAAACGCTCTTACTTCTTCTTTTGATATGGCTCCAAACAGCCCAATATCTTGTGAACGTAAATAAATTATAGCATCGGTATTTATTCGAGTTTTTTCTTTGATTAAAATCAATGCCTTAATATTTTCTTTTTTTATTCCTCTTTTTACAAACTCATCGATGAGTTGAGTGGTTTCATTAAAATGAATTCCGTCTATAAGCAAATTTACGGTAGTTATTTTGTTCCCAGAAGGAGCTTTTACTTTTGATAAATGTTTCTTAACGTTTTTTTTTAATGAAACCTTTTTAATTATGCTCAAAAACATAGTACCTTTACAATTGTTACAAATGTAATTAAAAAGATCATCTATTACTAATGACAAAGCTAATAAACAACCATTCTAAATTTCGTTTTTTTATTGTAATATTAACATTATTTATTTTTGTTGGATGCACTACACCAAAGCAGCACCTTACTAAGATAAACGGAAAAATAATACCGATTGACCACACCATTCAACCTCTTTCTGAATATAATAGTTTTGTGGAGCCTTATCGAAATCACATCAATCAAGATTTGGATAATGTTTTGAGTTATGCACCCGAAAATATGGATAAAAGCAAAGGGAAATGGCAGACTACTATCGGAAATTTTCTAGCAGATATAACACTACAAAAAGCAAATTCACTTTTCGAAAAATCTAACGGTAAGCAGGTGAGTATTTGTTTGCTCAATCATGGAGGAATTAGAGCGCCTATAGCCAAAGGCGATGTGACGGCACGAACTGCATATCAGGTTATGCCTTTTGAAAATAGCTTAATTATTGCAGAGCTCAAAGCAGAACAAATTATAGAATTGGTCGAATACTTTGTTCAGGAAAAAAGAGCACATCCGATAGCAGGAATTCAGATTGAACTTTCGGAAAATCAAAAATCATACAATAATATAATGATTCAAGGACAGCCTTTGGATGAGACAAAAACCTATTTTGTTGCTACTTCGGATTACTTGATGACAGGAGGCGATAATATGTTTTTTTTCGAAAAAGCAATAGGTTCGTATGATATGAATTATAAACTTCGGAACCTGATTATTGATTATTTTAACGAAAACGACACCCTCCCGATTGTGTTAGACGATAGAATTATAGTGAAAAATAATCAGAATTAGTAAGTAGTAGAATACATGAAACGCAGAGAATTTATACAAAAAACAGCTTTAACTTCGGTGATGGTTGGCCTTCCGACTTTACCTCTTATGGGTTTTGCCTCTGATAAAATTAAGCACATTACCATTCTTCATACCAATGATACACACAGCCATATTGACCCCTTTGAGGCTTCGCATCCTAGAAATCCGAATATGGGAGGTGTGGCACGAAGAGCAGCTTTAGTCGAAAAAATTCGAAAAGAAAATCCAAATACCTTATTGCTTGATGCAGGCGATATTTTTCAAGGAACTCCTTATTTTAATTATTACGGAGGAGAATTAGAGCTTAAATTGATGTCTATGATGAAGTATGATGCTGCAACGCTCGGAAATCATGAATTTGACAACGGATTAGAAGGGTTTTTGGCTCCGCTTCCGAATGCGAATTTTGACTTTATTAATTCTAATTATGATTTTTCGAATACCATTTTGGATGGATATATTAAAAAATACAAAACCTTCGATTTAGATGGCATTAAGATTGGAGTTTTTGGACTCGGAATAGAATTGGACGGATTGGTAAGCAAATCACATTACAAAGAAACAAAGTATTTAGACCCTATCGAAATTGCACAAGAAATGACACGTTTTTTAAAAGAAGAACAAAAATGTGATTTGGTAGTTTGTCTTTCTCACTTGGGATACAAATACAATAACAGCAAAATTTCTGATTTAGTCTTAGCTTCAAAAACCAAAAATATTGATTTGATTATAGGTGGACATACTCATACTTTTTTGAATAAGCCCACTCTTGTGGATAATATCGAAGGTAAATCGGTAGTTGTAAATCAGGTAGGTTGTTTTGGAATCAATTTAGGCAGGATTGATTTTTACTTCGAATCAGGTAAAAACACTTCGAATGGAATAAGTATCGAAGTATGATTTTTAGGCTGAACTAAAAAATAATTTACCTTACCGAAAAAAAACATTACTTTTGCATATAATATAATGACATTATGTTTGATTTTGTTATAGAATATTTCGAAAGTATTCCTCCTGTGCAAGCAGCCTTGATTGCAGGATTATTTACATGGTTTTTAACAGCCTTAGGAGCTTCTGTGGTGTTTTTGTTCCGAAAAATGAATCAGGTTTTTCTAGATGGTATGCTAGGATTTACCGGAGGAGTTATGATAGCAGCAAGTTATTTTAGCTTGTTGGCACCTGCTATTAACATGAGTGACGGAGAGGGGTTTGATAAAGTTATTCCGGCTGCTGTAGGCTTTTTATTGGGTGCTTTGTTTTTGTTTGGTTTAGACAAAGTTTTACCTCATTTACACATAAACTTTAAAGAAAAAGATTCAGAAGGAATTAAAACTCCTTGGCAAAAGACAACTCTTTTAACACTAGCCATTACGATGCACAATATTCCGGAAGGTTTAGCAGTTGGAGTTTTGTTTGGTGGAGTTGCTATGGGAGTTCCCGAAGCCACTATTGCAGGAGCAGTGATTCTTTCTATCGGAATAGCTATTCAAAACTTTCCTGAAGGAATTGCTGTTGCAATGCCTTTGCGAAGAATGGGAATGAGTCGTAAAAAAAGTTTTTTGTTAGGTCAATCTTCTGCTTTGGTAGAGCCTATATCTGCAGTTATCGGAGCTATGGCTGTCACATTTTTCACACCTCTTTTACCTTATGCTTTGGCTTTTGCTGCAGGAGCCATGATTTTTGTTGTGGTCGAAGAAGTAATACCTGAAACCCAACAAAATAAAAATACTGATATTGCTACCCTTGGCTTTATTATAGGTTTTGTGGTAATGATGAGCCTTGACGTAGCTTTGGGATAAGCTAATCATTTTTGCAGAATTCTTCTATCTTTGTCGGATGAAAAAAGCGATTCAAAATATAGGAAAAATAATTCTCTATATTTTGGTGTGGATAAAACTGATAACTACACCAAGACAATTTCTAATGCTTGCAAGCGTTATTGTCGGAATTGTTGCTGGAGTAGGAGTGGTGGCTTTAAAATCATTTGCACATTGGGTCTTTTTGTTGGCAAATTATATTGACGGAATATTAAAACTTCCGTACAGTAATAGTATTTTGCCTATTATCGGTATATTACTTACTGTTTTTGTTATCCATAAGTTTTTAGGAGGGCATATCGAAAAAGGATTTTCACATATCATGTATTCGGTAGCTAAAAAGAAAAGCATCTTGCCCAAAAAGCAAATGTATTCGCAGATACTGACCAATTCCTTAACGGTAGGTTTTGGAGGAAGTGCAGGAATTGAATCTTCTGTAGCTATTACGGGAGCTGCGTTTGGCTCTAACTTCGCTCAATATTTTAAATTGAGTTATAAAGAAAGAACACTTCTTTTGGCTTGCGGAGTAGCTGCTGCAACAGCTGCTGCTTTTAATGCGCCAATTGCAGGAGTTTTGTTTGCTATTGAAGTGGTTTTGGCAGATATGAGCGTTACTGCATTTATTCCGATTATGATGTCAGCCGCTACCGGAGCAATTATTTCGGGTCTTTTGCTAAATGAGAATATCCTGATGCATTTTTATCAAAAACAGAGTTTTGAATTGAATGACATTTGGTTTTATATAATTTTAGGATTGATAACAGGTTGGTTTTCTGTTTATTATTCTCGGAATTTTCAAAGAATATCAGATTATTTTAGTAGGTTGAAATTGGGTTCTTATCGAAAAGCAATTTATGGAGCTTCCTTATTAGCTTTGCTTATATTCGTTATTCCCACACTTTTCGGACAAGGGTATGAAAGTATTAAGGTATTGTCTGGAGATAATCCGAGTCAGTTATTAGAGGACACTATTTTCTCAAATTTTAAGGATAGTCATTGGGCTTTACTTCTCTTTGTCGGATTAGCTTCTTTTCTAAAAGTTTTTGCGGTTGGATTTACTTTACACAGCGGAGGAAATGGAGGGAATTTTGCTCCTTCGTTATTTGTAGGTTCTTACCTTGGATTTTTGTTTTCATATTTAGTAAACCTTACAGGATTTATAAAACTTCCCGTTTCAAGCTTTACTTTAGTTGGAATGGCTGGAGTTTTTAGCGGACTTTTTCATGCTCCTTTAACGGCCATCTTTTTAATCGGAGAAATATCTGCTGGCTACTCACTGATGATTCCACTTTTGATAGTGTCTTCAATTAGTTTTGGTGTTTCTAAAAAATATGAAGCTTATTCTATGGATGTTAGAAAATTAGCTAAAAGGGGTGAGGCATTTACCAGCAACAAAGACCGAAATATTCTTTCTAGCATTTCGTTAGATGATATTCTGATAAAAGACTATAATACTTTGCATCCAAACGAAAATCTAGAGCGTTTAGTGGATATAGTTTCGCAAACCAATCAGAGGCACTTTGCAGTAATTGATGAAAATAAAACCTTGGTAGGAGTTCTTGATTTTGATAGAGTACGTAATATTGTCTTTAATAATTTTAAGATAAAATACTCGAAGATTTCAGAAATTATGAAGCCTGTCGAAAATGTAATTTATTACGAAAATTCGATTTATATAATGCTCGAAAAATTAGAGCTTTCTGACCAAACTTTTTTACCCATTATAAAAGACAAAAAATATTACGGATTTGTTTCAAAACTCAAAATATTAGAACGCTACAGAGCGTTACTTAAATCTATGAGGGTAGAATAAAAGCGCTCTATAGCGAGTCTTATTTGGTTAGATTGTCATCGGAACTTCCATTAACAAAATTTCTGTATTAGGTTCTAATATGTTTATAGTTAACGAGTCTGTATCCCAAATTCCCATTCCGTCACGAGTATCAAGATGTTGACTTTCGATAGCAGCCTTGCCTTTTATTATAAAAGCGTACACTCCGTTTTTTTTATCATTTAAAGTGTATGTTTGGGTAGTTTCACTATCAAATTCTCCTAAACTAAACCAAGCATTCTGATGAATCCACATTCCTTTATCTTCCGGGTTGGGAGAGATAATTTGTTGAAACTTATTTTTTTTATCTTCCGGATTCAACGTAATCTGATCATAACGAGGAGTTACATTTCGTTTGTTCGGAAACAACCAAATCTGTAAAAGCTTAACTCTTTTGTCTTTGTTTTTATTATACTCACTGTGATAAACTCCGGTTCCTGCACTCATTACTTGGATGTCTCCCTGTTTGATAACTCCAACATTTCCCATGCTGTCTTTGTGTTCCAAATCGCCTTTGAGCGGAATACTGATAATCTCCATATTGTCATGCGGATGCATCCCGAATCCCATTCCTCCGTCAATAATATCATCATTTAAAACTCGTAAGGCTCCAAAATGTATTCTTTCAGGATTGTGGTAATTAGCAAAGCTAAACGTGTGATAAGTATCTAGCCATCCGTGGTTTGCGTGCCCTCTAGTGTTTGCTTTATGTACTATCGTGTTTTTCATAATTATTGATTTTATATATTTATTTTTACTATTTACCACAAAGTTATGCCTCAAAAAGGTAATTAACATTGATCTATGGTAAGAAATGCTATATTCTTAAAAGAAGGAAATCCTGCTTGTAAAATTATCACATCCAACTTTTTTGCGTATTTTTACCAAAATATTTTTTAGTAATAAATAATGGAAATTAAAACACAAGGAAACACAACTGTTATTCAAGATAAGCAACAAGATAGTGCTTTGCTTTTAGAAAAAATAACAGAACAATATAATTCTTATAAAGATACGAATCTAATTGTAGATATTTCGCAGAACAGCCAAATTACCAATAAGGATGTACTTATGTTCGAGAAATTATCTTCACTTCACAAAAAAGGGAAGAAGTCTTTTGTTTTAGTCCTACATGAGGAGTTTGATTTTAACGCTGCAACCGACAAAGTTATGATTGTCCCAACACTTCAAGAAGCACACGATGTTATTGAAATGGAGGAAATTGAGCGTGATTTAGGTTTTTAATTATGAAAATTACCATTTTAGGTTGTTATGCCGCTACTCCCAGAACTTTCAACAATCCAACTTCACAGGTTCTGGAAATGCGAAACCATTTTTTTTTAATTGATTGTGGTGAAGGAACCCAAGTACAGCTTCGGAAAAAGAAAATTAAATTCTCAAAAATCAATCATATTTTTATTTCGCATTTGCACGGAGATCACAGCTTCGGACTTATTGGTGTGATTACTACTTTTGCAATGTTAGGCAGAGAAACTGACCTACATGTGTACGGACCTAAAGGTATAAAAGAGCTCATCCTTACTCAGCTTCGATTATCAGGTTCTTTTACTTCGTATAGCTTGTATTTTCACGAATTAGAATCTAACGAAAGTGAAGTTGTTTTTGAAGACGAAAAAGTAATGGTAAGAACCATTCCTCTAAAACACAGGGTCTATGCCAATGGTTATTTGTTTCAAGAGAAACCAAAAGACCGAAAACTCAATAAAGAAAAAGCTGAAAAATACGGAATTGATAAATGTTATTATCAGAACATCAAAAATGGTAAAGATGTTGTTTTAGATAACGGACAATTTATCCCAAATTCAGAACTTACAAACGACCCTGAACCTCCAAAGAGCTATGCTTTTTGTTCGGATACGATTTATAAAGAAGATATTGTTCCGATAATCAAAAATGTGGATGTACTGTATCACGAAAGTACTTTTTTACAAAAAGATGCTCAATATACCGAAAGGACGATGCATTGTACAGCCAAAGAGGCCGCTACGATTGCCTTAAAGGCTAATGCGAAAAATTTGATTCTAGGACATTATTCTACAAGATACGGAAGTATAGAACCCTTCAAAACAGAAGCTCAAGAAATTTTTCAGCACGTACATTTGGCAGATGACGGAAAAGAATTTGAATTTTAACACTACTACATTTAACGAATAAGCGAATAAATAAAAAATGAATTATCAAGAAGTTTTTTCAGATTATATCCAAAAACAGAAAATAGGTCGAAATCCCGAAAACCTTTACGCACCTATTCAATATATACTATCATTAGGAGGAAAACGAATTCGTCCGATATTAACGCTAATGGCTTGTGATATTTTTGGCAAAGATGTCAAAAAAGCTTTACCTGCTGCTGCTGCAGTCGAAATTTTTCATAATTTCTCTTTAATTCACGATGACATTATGGATAAAGCTCCGCTACGTAGAGGATATCCAACGGTTCACGAAAAATGGAACCTGAATGCGGGAATTTTGTCCGGAGATGCAATGCTGATTTTGGCTTATCAATATTTTGAGCAATACGAACCCGAAATCTTTAAAGAATTAGCAAAATTGTTTAGTAAGACAGCTCTTGAGGTCTGCGAAGGACAACAATGGGATATTGATTTTGAAAATCGGGATGATGTTTCGGTTGATCAATACCTAAAAATGATTGAATACAAAACTGCTGTTTTGGTTGCAGCTGCTTTTAAAATGGGAGCAATAGTGGCTGAAACTTCTGACAAAAATAAACAAGATGTGTATGATTTCGGGCTCAATTTAGGCATTGCATTCCAGCTTCAGGACGATTATTTGGATACTTTTGGAAACTCAGCTACTTTCGGAAAGCAAATAGGCGGAGATATTATAGAGAACAAAAAAACCTATCTGTACCTCAAAGCTATTTCGGATGGAAGTACAGAAGAAAAGGAACAGCTTTTGCACTTGTATTCTATAACTCCAAAAGAAAATCAAGATAAAATTGAATCGGTTAAATCGATATTTATAAGCTCTGGATCAGACCAAAAAACCAGAAAGGCCATAGAGGCATATACGCAAAAAGCATTCGATATTCTCGACAAAATGGAGATTCAGCAAGATAAAAAGCAACAGTTGAGAAAGTTTGGAGAAGAATTGATGGATAGGATAGTTTAAAGATGAAATTTGAAATACCTATAAACACTGATTTACTTTTATCGAAAGCCCAAAAAGAATCGCTTTATGTAAAGTTAATCGAGCAGTTGGAAAAAGATTTTACCTTAGCCAATCAAATTATTGATATAAAGGAGGATAGCTTGCCTTTTGAATTAAAAATGGAACTCCAAAATAGAGTCTATAATTTGATTCAACATAAATTTACAGAATATCTGAATTTACTTTATGTCATTGATGTACCCGAAAAAGAAATCAAAGCTTTAACTTCGATAGATTTAGTTGAGTTATCTGAGCAAATTGCGTTTTTAATTTTAAAAAGAGAATGGCAAAAGGTATGGTTCCGCAATAGATTTTAGGCAACAAAAGTTGTGTTTAGAACCTTAAAATTAAAAATCACTAATTGTCAATCAAATCTTTTCCTTACATTTGAATAACACAGAATTTTTAAATTTTAAAAGTAAAAATGATTTCAAAAAAACAATTTGAAAAAGAGTTAGAACTTATTATAAAAAATGCAGTCAGAGAAGATGTCGGAGACGGAGACCATTCGTCTTTGGCCTGTATTCCATCCGAAGCAAAAGGTAAAGCAAAATTACTGGTAAAAGACAAAGGAGTGATAGCAGGAGTGGAGTTTGCTAAAATGATTTTTGAATATATTGACAAAGATTTACAAATAGAAACTTTTATATCAGACGGGGCTGAAGTTCAACATGGAGACGTAATATTTCATGTTTCCGGAAGTTCGCAATCTATTCTTAAAGCAGAACGTTTTGTGTTGAATTCGATGCAACGAATGTCAGCTATTGCAACCAAAACCAAGTTTTTTGCAGATTTACTTGTAGGGACAAACACTAAAATTTTAGACACTCGTAAAACTACTCCAGGAATCAGAGCCATCGAAAAATGGGCTGTTAAGATAGGAGGTGGAGAAAATCACAGATTTGCTTTATATGATATGATAATGCTTAAGGATAATCATATTGACTTTGCAGGCGGAATTTCTAAAGCCATCCAAAAAACAAAGGATTATTTAAAAGAAAACAATCTTGATTTAAAGATTATTGTAGAAGCTAGAGATTTGACCGAAGTAAAAGAAATCCTCGAAGCCGGAGGAGTTTACAGAATCTTGTTAGACAATTTTACTTTTGAGCAAACTCGCGAGGCAGTTGCAATTATCGGAGATAAAACCTTGACCGAATCTTCTGGAAATATCAACGAAAAAACCATTCGAGAATACGCACAATGCGGAGTTAATTATATTTCGTCTGGAGCATTGACACACTCGGTTTATAATATGGATTTGAGCTTAAAAGCCTTTTAAAGACATAAGATTCGATGAGTGAATAATAAAAATTCGTATGTTTTATAAAACGAGCATCGGGTAGTTTTAAACCTAAAAAGCATGGCAGTAGAAATAGAAAACCGATTAAATAAGATTCCTATAGTACGAAACCTAGTCGAATGGTCTAAGAAGGTTATTTTTAAGAAACTTGAAGGCTTAAGTTTGTATGACATTATGGAATTGTATATAATCGGAATTATTCAAGGAGCCTTTACTAATCGTGCCGCTGCAGTTGCCTTTAATTTTTTTATGGCAATTTTCCCATTTTTACTTTTTATACTGAATCTGATTCCGTTCATGCCTTTAGAAAACTTTCAAGAAGACTTTTTTAAGTTTTTGGCCGAAAATGTTCCTCCAAATACTTTTGAAGCTATTCATGAAATTATTCGAGATATCATGAATAATTCAAACAAAGGTTTACTGTCTTCGGGATTTATTCTGGCTATATTTTTAATGGCAAATGGGGTCAACTCCATGCTTGCTGGATTTGAAAATTCGTATCATATAACCATTACTCGTAGTTTTATAAGACAGTATTTGGTTTCGATGGCTTTAGGAGTTTGTTTTTCTATTATTCTATTGGTTACAGTTGCGTTGATTGTAGTAACCGAAGTAATCGTAAATATGTTTGAATACAGGTATCTGGATAGTGTTATTATATTGTCTTGGGTAAGATATTTGTTTGTGGCTTTGATGATTTTGATGTGTGTTTCGTTTATGTTTAAATTTGGTTCTAAACAGTTCAAAAAGACTTCTTTTATCAGCATAGGCTCGGTTATTACAACAGTCTTGATTGTCTTGTCATCGTATGGTTTCGGAATTTATGTATTGAGGTTTGCCAAATACAACGAATTGTACGGTTCTATTGGAACACTTCTTGTTGTAATGATTTACATTTGGTTAAACTGTATGATTTTGTTGTTGGGATTTGAATTAAATGCAACAATTAATAGGTTGAAATCAGAAAAAAATAGTATTTTTAACGAAAAATAAAGCAAATTGAAAATGAAAAAAACAGTTATTTTATTGATAATGTTCGTCTTAGGAACATTTTTGACCCAGGCTCAAAGTGCAACCGGAAAGTGGAAAACCATTGATGACCAAACCGGAGAAGCAAAATCCATTGTTGAGATTTTTGAAAAAGACGGAAAGATTTACGGAAAAGTAGTCGAAATCCTTAATCCTGCCAAAAGAAATTCTAAATGTAATAATTGCAAAGGAGCGGATAAAGACAAACCAATTGTAGGGTTAACCATTATAAAAGGTCTTTCTAAAGATGGAAAAGAATGGAGTGGAGGACAGATTTTAGATCCGAATAACGGAAAATTATACAAATGTTCTATTACCCTTGACGGAAAAGATAAGCTAAGCGTAAGAGGATATGTAGGAATTTCTCTTTTGGGAAGAACCCAAACTTGGCATAGAGTTCAGTAATTGAACAACTTTAATAATATATAAAAGCCGAAAGTTTAAAACTCTCGGCTTTATTTTTGTTGCAGTTCATCTAATTTTTCTTGAGCTGCTTGACGCATATCTTCAAAAAAGAGAGTGAATTCTGCTTCGAATTCAGAGTAATATTCTTTGAGTTCTTTGATAGAATTTCGCATATTAGACTTATATTTAGTACGATAATCCATTTGAGCAAGGATAACCTCTAATTTATCTATGAACTGATAATTGTACAACCAGTTATCTTGTTCCATATAAGGTAATAAGTGTTTTGTTTTATCGGTAAGAATAGAATAATTCTCATGTAAAGCTGCGTAAAAATTATTTACAAAATCATTTAATTTTTCATTAGAATACTTATTCCAATTTTTACACAAAAAATGATCGTATATCATATCCACTATTACTCCTGAATAATGGCTGTAATTGGTATGAAGTCTTTTGGTACTTTGTCTGAATATTGGATGTGAATCCGTGTAACTATCTATAAAGCGATGCAATAATATTCCCGTCTTTAATTGCGGAAGATAATCTTCATAATCTTTTCCTCGAATACCATCAGCCATAAAATTTCCTATTTTTATGAGGTTGTCGTCTCCGGATAGATAGATGTGAGCGAGAAAATTCATCTGTATCGGGTTGGGTTGTTAAGTGTGGAGTGTTGGCTAACCGACACCCGACATTCAACTTCCTGTTTTATCGTGTAAATACTAGTTTATTTCCTTCAGAAAGATTTTGGTCAAAGCCATAATTATCATAATTAAATCCTTTTAAATCTTCTATGGTTTCACAATTATTGTCAATTATATAGCGTACCATAAGTCCTCGCGCCTTTTTAGCAAAAAAGCTGATTATTTTTAATTTTCCGTCTTTATAATCTTTAAATTCCGGAGTAATCACCTTGGCTTTCAAAGCTTTGAAGTCAATCGCATCCGAATATTCTTTACTGGCTAAATTTACAAAAAGTTCGTTTTCAGACAATTCATCATTCAAAGAATCGGTTACTGTTTTTTTCCAAAATTCATATAAGTTTTTGGCTTTTCCGATTTGTAGGTTGGTTCCCATTTCTAATCGGTAAGGTTGGATCAAGTCCAAAGGTTTTAAAACTCCATATAATCCTGATAAAATTCGAAGTTTTTGTTGTAGGACATCCAATTTATCATTTGCAATCGTATAAGCGTCTAATCCTGTGTAAACATCTCCGTTAAACGCATAAACAGCAGGACGTGCATTTTCAGCAGAAAAGGGTAGGCTCCATTCTTGATTTCGCGTGTAATTTAGCTCTGCTAATTTATCCGATATTGACATCAATTCAGAAAGTTCTTTCGGAGATTTCTTTTTTAAAACTTTTTGGATGGATTCCGAATGTTTTAAAAAACGGCTTTCTGAAAACTTTTGAGTTGGAAGCTGTGTTTTAAAATCGAGTGATTTGGCAGGAGATATAATAATTTTCATAGTTTATATTGCTTTATTACAAATTTATCCAAAACAATTCGAAATAAAAAAGATTAGCTATTGGATTTGATTATATCAATATTCACTTCTTTTATTTAGAATAATTAAAAAGAATGTATTATTTTTGTTGCGAAAATTATGAGCAATAATTTAGAATGAAGAATAAGGAGAAAACCGTTTATTTTTGTGACGGAAAAAAATGCTGTAAGTACAATAAAGAAGCAAAAAATTGTTTAGAAAAGCTCATTGATTGCTCGGGTTTATGTATTTCGTTAGCCAAAATGAAGTGTCAAGGCAAATGTAAGAGTGCTCCGGTTTTTTATATCGAACACAAAGACATTTATAAAAAAGAAGTAACCAAGAAAAAGGCAAAAAAGATGTTTGAAAAACATTTAGCCTCATAAAAAAAGCTGAACTATTAGGTTCAGCTTTTTCTTTTAATAGGCATCCTCGTAATGGGTAATTCTGATATTAATAGGAATATCAATTTCTAAAGTTATCGGAGCGATAACATTATTGATTTTCCCTGGAATCCATTGAGGAGATTTTTTAAGAACTTTTGTTATTTGCTTACCAAATTTAAAAAACGACTTTTTCGAATCTTGTATGGTTTTTATATCGATTACTTTTCCGTCTGTATCAACGCTAAAACGCATAGTGATGATTTCCGACACATTTTCAGTTACATGACCAAAAGCCAAGTTGTCTGAAATATATTTATAAAAAGCCTCTAAACCTCCTTTAAATTCCGGATTTATAGTGTTTTCTTGGACTAAAGTTCTTATGGTATAATATTTTTTGCCTTGAGCATAGATATTACCTAAAGTAAGTACCAGAAAAACAACAATAAATTTTCGTTTCATTATTTTTTATATTCCTGAGCAGTAAGTTCTGCAATTTTTACGATTACTTCAGTTGCTTTAACCATACTTTCTACCGGAACGTATTCATATTTTCCGTGGAAGTTATGTCCACCAGCAAATATATTCGGGCAAGGCAATCCCATATACGAAAGTTGCGAACCATCTGTTCCGCCTCGAATCGGTTTGATAATTGGCTTAATATCCAATGCCTTCATTGCTTTTTCGGCAATTTCTACAATATGATATACAGGCTTAACCTTTTCTTTCATGTTGTAGTATTGGTCATTAATTTCTGCTGATATAATATCTTCTCCGAATTTTGAAGCGTATTTTTTGTTGATTTTGGCCACAACTGCTTCAACATATTTCTTGCGTTCTTCGAATTTCTTTTTATTGTGGTCTCTAATTATTAGCCCTATTTCGGTATGCTCAATACTTCCTGTAATTCCCGTTACATGGAAAAACCCTTCGTATCCCTTTGTTTTTTCGGGAACTTCTTTTTTCGGCAATTCGTTGATAAACTTATTGGCAATAAGCATTGAGTTTATCATTTTTCCTTTTGCATATCCTGGGTGTACACTTTTTCCTTTAACTATTACTTTTACTCCAGCAGCATTAAAATTTTCGTATTCTAATTCTCCAATCTGACTGCCATCCATGGTATAAGCCCATTCTGCCCCAAACTTTTTTACATCAAATTTATGTGCTCCACGACCGATTTCTTCATCAGGAGTAAAACCAACTCTGATTTTTCCGTGTTTGATGTCAGGATTGTTTATCAGGTATTCCATAGCCGTTACAATCTCGGTAATTCCTGCCTTGTCGTCTGCTCCCAAAAGTGTTGTTCCGTCTGTAGTAATCAATGTTTGTCCTTTGTATTGTAACAAATCTTTGAAATATTTAGGCGAAAGAACAATATTTTCTTTTTTGTTCAGAATAATATCTCCTCCATCATAATCTTTAACGATTTGAGGTTTTACATTTTTACCTGTAAAGTCTGGAGTAGTGTCAAAATGAGCTATAAATCCTATTGTTGGAACATCGTAATCTACATTACTCGGAAGTGTAGCCATAACATAAGCATTTTTATCTATGGTTACTTCTTTCATACCAATTGCTTTGAGTTCTTCTACCAACTTATTGGCTAAATCCCATTGTTTTTCTGTACTAGGTGTTGTGTCTGAATTTGGATCCGACTCGGTGTCGATAATAACGTAACTCTTGAATCGGTCAATAATATGCTGCATTGTATTTATATTTTAAAAGTTTAGAGCAAAGATAAGGAATTTAGATATTTTATAGGCTAAAAGTAAATCACTAAAACACTTTTCCGTTGATGAGAACTTTATCAATCAGGTTGGTTCCGAAAGAGTAGGGGATTTGATAATAATTTGGAATTTCTTTCGTAATAATCAAATTTGCTTTTTTACCTTTTGTAATACTTCCGACTTCATTTTGCACTCCCATTGCATAAGCTCCGTTGATTGTGGCTGCATTAATAGCTTCTTCGGGAGTCATTTTCATTTTGATACAAGCTGTGGCTACTACGAAATTCATATTTCCGCTTGGTGTGGTTCCAGGATTAAAGTCTGAAGCCAAAGCCAAAGGCAATCCTTCCGAAATCATTTTGCGGGCAGGAGTATAGGGAATACTGATAAAATACGAACAAGACGGAAGTGCCACAGGCATGGTTTTAGAACCTTTTAGAGCCTCAATATCTTCATCGTTCATTACCTCGAGATGATCAACCGAAAGTACGTTATTCTCTACACACATCTGAATTCCTCCAATGGTTGTAAATTGATTCACATGAATTTTCGATGGTAATCCGTAACGGTTTCCAGCTTCGATAATCTGACGAGTTTGCTCCACAGAAAAATAACCTGTTTCTAAAAAAGCATCGATGTAGTCTGCTAATTTTTCTGCTGCTATTTTAGGAAGCATTTCGTTTATAATCAAATCGACATAGGCTTGTTGATTTTCTTTATATTCCATCGGAAAAGCGTGAGCTCCTAAAAAAGTAGC
>CAZOQH010000010.1:20144-27441 GCA_964581855.1 uncultured Flavobacterium sp. | reverse complement strand
CTTCTATTTCTACTGGTACTTCGTTGGCTCCGCTTCCGTGTGGAGAAGATTCAAAATTTTCAGAGAATACTACTTTTTTGTAGGTCGGAAGTACGTAGTCATCTTCGCTTACACAAGAAGTGAAAAAGGTTACTACTAACGCTGTAAGTAAGCTATATTTTAAAATGTTTGTTTTCATAATTTTTTCATTTAATGAATTAGAAGTTCATATAAAGGTTTACCATAAAGGTACGTCCGAAGCCGTAGAAATATTTAGGCCCGAAAGAACGGTTAGGACCTTGGTGGTCTTGGTAAACTTCCATAAAACTTGCATTACGTCCTTGTTCGAAACCGCCTGTTTTGTATTCGATGTCAAATAGGTTGTTGATGTTAGCAAAGAACCCAATGGTTTTATTATTGATTCTCCATGATTTTCCTCCGACTAAATTTACTAGTAGAATAGATTCGAACTTCTCTTGTTTTAGATATTCTCTACCTGTCTCGTACACATTAACGGTGTTTCCGTTATGGTCAACAAAGTCTGCAATAGATAATCCTGTATTTCCTGGTGCTGCAAAGAAGTTGTCTGTTCTCATAATAGCTGAAATATCAAGATAGTTGTTGTCCAGATAGTTTACGTTAGCTCCAATCCACCAGAATTTAGGACTTCTGTATTCTAATCCTAACGAAGCTGCCGTTTGAGGCATACCTGATTGTCTGTAGTTTTTAAGTTTTGCTTCTCCTAGGTTATAGATTCCTTTAAGGTTATCGATATTTACAGATACATTCGGGTTGTTACTGTAGATATATTGTCCGATAGTTCCAGCAAAAGTAGCTTTAAGAGTTTGAGTAATTTGGTATTCAGCACCTAATTCAACCCCTAGGTTTTGTTTATCTAAACCTGTTATAATTTCTGCTACAAACTGGTTTCCATCAGAACCTTCACCAAGCAATCCGAGTCCTTCGGTAAAGAAGAATCCGATTTCGGTTGCATCCTGAATTTTAGAGTAAAATCCGCTTAGACGTCCTTTGAATCTTGGAGCTCTAATAATGTAACTTGCATCCACGCTCGAAATAGTTTCGCTCGTAATCCCGTTAGTAATAGCATTGCTCAAACGAGCATTTGGGAAGGTGTTTCTTAAGGTAGGTGCTTTGGTCATATGCAAAGCATTAAAGTCTAATAAGTGGCGACCGGTGATTTTATAGGTTAATCCACCTTTAAAACCGAAGTTTTCAAAAGTGATTGACTTTCCTTTTCCATAAGAATTATCTGCATAAATACCATTTTGGAAAAGTCCTTCTCTTTGATATCTTGAATGACTATAAGTTTGCCCTAAATAAAAGTCAAATTTGTCATACGTAAATTTAAATTGAGTAAAGAAATCTGCAACGTCTGCATGAAGGATATAATTATATCCAAATCGGTCTCCTTCACCAACTGCTCTGTCCGGATTTCTAAGGTCTGCTTGCATTTCGTTATTAGGATAACTCATAAAGAACGGATCGTAATCCATAAAATATTGTCCTCCTAATAAGTCAGTAAGATGTTGGAAGTTTTCAGATTTTAACTTTCGATAGTTTGCACCTGCATTTAAGGTAATGTGGTCAGAAAGTCTTGAGTTTAGAATAGAGCTGGCAGTGAATAATTTGTCTTCTACTCGGTCCTCGTATAATACATACACACTACGTCCGTTTAGTTCCGGATTCGAGTTTGCATAATACATATTATCCCAATTAAGCTGACTGTTGTTTAAAAATTGATCTTCCAGTCTCTGAGCTTCATCTGTTTGAGCTTGAGTACCTCCGATCCATTGTCCATTGTCAAAATAGGTTGTGGCATAACTAGGAAGGTTTCTGTAATAAGTAGGATCTGGATTATCTGCTTTAAAGAAATCAATACGCGAATTGGCAATATGTCCGAATTGATAAGCAACGTTAGTGTTTAATCTGGTATTGTCACTCAGCTTCCAGTAGTGGCTTAACATTAAAACCGGCTCCTCTACGTCTTTATCACGCGAGTTGCGTTTTTTTCCGTTGTGCCATCCCCAATATGAGTTGTATCTTACTCCCATTAAGTCATTAACTTCTTCTGTATTTGGCGAATTTTTTCCTCTACTGTTTTGTGCGTAGATAGAAGTGAAGTTTAAGCTGTGATTGTCGTTAAATCTTTTTTCAACAGCCAAAAAAGCAGATGCTGCGTTATAGTCTGTTCCGTCAAAATGTCCTTCGTCTGCCATTCTATAAGAAGCCGAAACTGTATAAGCCCATCCGTTTCTGTCCATTCCTGAAGCGTGAGTTCCCATCACTCTCCAGTTGTAGTTGGTGTTGGTTCCTAGTATAGAAACCCTTGAGCCTGTTCTGTGGTGAGAAGCTCTAGTATTGATATGTTGAGTTCCTAAGATTCCTCCGAAGGTATAGTCTGATGGTCTTGAGCCTGAGGAGAATTCTTGATTACGAGTGGCATCGTTTAAACCTCCCCAATTGCTCCATTGAGGTCTTCCGTCATATAGTTTATTCATATGAATACCATTAATCATAATGTTTCCGTATTCATTATCTAATCCTCTTACTCTAAAACGAGCTTGCCCCCAGTTATAAGCAGCAACCTGCTCAAACACATCTCTTGAAGCCTGAAGTAATCCCGAAGTTGTTTCTGAACCAGAGTTATCATCTCCTAAGTCACTTTCGGTTAATGTAATCAAGCTTAATTGTTGCTCTGCAGTGATATCTTCTTCTAAGATAATAGTTGATAAATCAAGCAATTGCCCTTCTTCTAGTTGTATCGGGAACAATTGTGTAACATAACCGTTACTTCTGATTTGTATCAAATAATTTCCTGAAGTAACCTCTTCAAACATAAAAACACCATTTATATCTGTAAGTTTTGTGAAATTGGTGTTTTGAAGAGATACTACCACATTGTGGAGTGATTTTTGATTTTTTGAATCAACAACCTTACCTGTAATAGAACCGGTTTGCTGAGCAAAAACCAAAACAGCTTGCATCAAAAATAAGATGCTCAATACGAGTTTTCTCATAAATAAATTAAAAAAATTATTAAGTCATTTTGAGTCAAGAAACAATTTCTTAACTGCCGCAAATGTACATCATTTAATAATATTATTTACCTTTGCCCCGAATTTTGTTTATAAGTTTACATTAGCTTAATATTAACAATACTAACACCCAACAAATAATTCAGTGTATGAAAATTAAAAATTTTGCCACATTACTACTTACTTTTTTAGTGGTTTTTTCTGTTCAATCTCAAAAGCGATATAAAGTACATACTATAGCGTTTTATAACTTAGAAAACCTTTTTGACACTATTCGAAATCCAGAGATTTTTGATGAAGAATATACTCCAAGAGGCAGAAATTCTTGGACTTACAAAAAATACAATCAAAAACTAAGCAATCTAAGTCGTGTTATCCCAGAAATCGGGACAAATGACCAACATACCGAAGCACCAACTATTATAGGAGTGTGTGAAGTAGAAAACAGAGGAGTTTTAGAAGACTTGATAAAGCAACCTAATATGATTTCTAAAGACTACGGAATCGTTCATTACGATTCGCCTGATAGGAGAGGAATTGATGTTGCGCTTTTGTATAGAAAAAGAGATTTTATCGTGACTAGCTCTTCAAGTATTCCTTTGTACCTAACCAATACAGACGGAAGCGGGAAAAGAGTTTACACTAGAGACCAACTTTTAGTAAGTGGCTATCTGGATGGAGAAGAAATGCATTTTATTGTAAATCACTGGCCTTCGCGTTCTGGTGGAGAAAAAAGAAGTAGTCCGTATCGTGAGGCAGCAGGAGCCTTAAACAAGAAAATCATCGACTCTCTTCAAAAAATCAATCCGCACGCTAAAGTGATGACAATGGGAGATTTTAATGACGGTCCTTATAATAAAAGCATCAAAAAATCATTAGGAGCAGAGCGTAAAAAAGAATCAACTCCTATGAATGGAATGTTTAATCCGTTTGAAGAAATGTCAAGAAAAGGATTAGGAACCTTAGCGTATCGCGATGCTTGGGATTTGTTTGACCAAATTATAATCACAGGTTCTTTTTTAGATAATAACGATAAAGATTATTCAACTTATAAATATTGGAAAGCAGGAATCTTTAACAAACCTTATTTGGTTCAGCAAGACGGACAATACAAAGGTTATCCTTTAAGAAATGCAAATAATCAAGTAGGTTATAGCGATCACTTTCCGGTTTACCTGTATTTGATTAAAGAAGTAAATTAAATATACTTCACTCGTATAAAAAAAAAAGGATTTACAATACAGTAAATCCTTTTTTTATTGAATTAAATGAATAAATAAAAAGAAATGCAGCTCAGAATCACTACTGTATATAATAAAGCGTCCTTGAGCCAATCTCTGTTAAGAGAATTAATGAAATTAGACCCGATAATTGACAAAGGTCCTATGCAATACAGAAGTAAACTATGCTTGTTTTCTGAAATTAAATAGACGAACAAGGCAAGAAGTAAAAGTCCTACCATTATTTTAATAGTGTTTTGTAGTGAAGCTAAATAATTACGGAAATTAATCAACTGTGAAACTAAAAATGTTATAAAAATCACTAAAAAAACCACCACATAAAAAGATTGAAATATAGCGGAAATATCGCTAAAATCAAGTTTTACCACCGTTTTATCGAAGATGTAGTCAAAAATTCCATAATCTATTATAAAAGCATATAAAGATAAAAGTATGAATACTGAGAAAAGTCCGACTAAAGGTATTATCCAGTTTCGAAAATCATTTGATACATAGAGGATTATTCCGATAAAAATTAGTAGAAAAAACAGTATAGACCAAAACTCAAAAATTGAAGCAATCGAAATCCAAATCGAAGCATCTAATATTTTTTGTTTAGACTGGCTTAAGGATTGTAAAGATACAAGACGCCTTAAAGCCAACAAGACAAAAGCGTTGGACACTACAACCGAAAAGTCGGATAAAGTTTCCGGGATAAGTAGTAAAAACAAAGTGAACAAAATAATGGCATAGCTATCATTTTTGTTTAAGTTACTTTTTTTAGCAATAAAATCCGTCAGAAACATCGTAAAGATAAGTACGAAAAATATCGAAAAATACGCTATGCTCTCCGTAATACTAAAATCAGCTCGATACATCTTTATCGATGAAAAAATAAAAGCCAAAAGCAGTATGACTAGGCAGATCAAAAAATTCATCGGATTTGACCGGCTAAAAATATTTGTAATCATATTTTAATTTTATACATTTGCAAATGTAAAACAATAATATAATAGTGATGAAATCATTTTTTGAAGGAGTTCAGTATCTTTTTGAGCAAATCTTATTTATACCTATGAATTTTTTTGCTAAAACAGAATTAGAAAACTGGTGGACAGCAAATATCATTAACTGGATTTTTCTTATAATCTGTTGTTATTTTATGGTGTATTGGCTAAAACAACTTCGAATTTTTAAGAAAAATAATGAAGACGAACAAGATACAACAGCACATTCATACTTAAAATAATTTCACTTTAATATAATCACAGTAAAACCTCAAAAAAGAGACTTCTTTTTGAGGTTTTGTTGTTTTTAAAGGATTTAAGTAAGAATGTGTTAAAAAAACAAATATCTTTGCATCGATTTTTTAAACCAAAATTATACAAAAAATGAAAAAACTAATGATGGCTTGTTTGCTGTTTGTAGGAATTACAGCACAAGCTCAAGAAGAAACACAGGATTCTGCCAAGGTATGGACAAGAGGAGGAAACATCTCATTTTTGTTTAATCAATCTACTTTTGATAATTGGTTAGCAGGAGGAGAAAATAACTTTTCTGGAAATGTAGGTTTGAATTATGATTTTAATTATAAAAAAAATGATTGGACTTGGGACAACAAAATCATTGCTGAATACGGAATTTTACAAACGAAAAACGCAGAATTTGAGAAAAAAACAACCGACCGTTTAGAGTTTAATTCAGTGGTTGGTAAACGAGCATCAGAATATTGGTATTACTCATTCTTTTTAAATTTCAGAACACAATTTACTGATGGATATGTGTACGACAAAGATGCTAACGGAAAAGAAATTAGAGAAAATAACACTAAATTTATGTCTCCAGGTTATCTGACTTTTGGTCCGGGTATGTTATGGAAAAAATCAGATAATCTTAAGGTTAATTTAGCTCCTGCTACTTCTAAAATTACTTTCGTATCCGATGACTTTACGTCTGATGTAGATTATGTGGACGGAGATTATTTTGGTGTAGATGCGAATAAATCAATGCGCTATGAATTGGGTTTCTACGCTTCTGCTTATTATAAATTCAACATCATGGAAAATATCTCAATGGAAAATATATTGAATTTATATTCGAATTATCTTGAAGACCCACAAAATGTTGATTTGGATTATCAGATGAATATCGTAATGACTATCAACCGATATATTTCTGCTAATCTTACCTTCCAAACTATTTATGATGACAATGCCTTTAAAGGATTTCAAACACGTCAAGTATTTGGAGTAGGAGTTAACTACGGGTTTTAATATCGCATATTACAAAACACTAAAAAACCGACAACGCTTTTTGAGTTGTCGGTTTTTTGAGTTTATAATCCTTTTTACAACAACTTCAATACTTGATTTTTCTTTGAATACGCATTACTTCCTTATAATTTCTGTACGCGTTAGGATAGTTCTCTTTTAAATGGTCTTTTATAAGAGTTAGCTTGTCTAGAGCCTCGTCAAATCCGTTTAGATAACAAACCAACAAAGTCGAAGGCAGGTTTTTTAAATCAAGAGTTTCAGATTCGGTAAGATGAATGTTTTTGCTAACTTTTTTAAGAAGCGATACAGCACTGTTATACATATGGAACAGTGTTTTTTTATCGCATTTCGGAGGATTAAAAAGCATTTCGGTTGTTATGGTATAACTTCCGTTGTCAAAAAAGTTTAAAACGGTTTTTTCGAGCGGAAAAAAATCCAAAGTTCCGTTTATTCCAAGCGGAACATATTCGGTAATGGTAAAACTGTTTTGGTCATAAGTGATTTTCACTTCGTCCAAAGTGGAGTAAAAGAGCTTGACTTGCTCGTTAATTAACTCAATGTCGACTCGAGTCCAGAAAGATTTATCCTCGACTTTTTTTTCAATTCCTGCCCAGCAAATCACAAAAAGTTCTCGAAAAACTTTGTATTTAGTAGTGATTCCTTTGTGTTTGTTATTCACAAAATCCATTACTGCATCAAGCGTATCTTTAATGCTATTTCGGGAGTTGAGTTCTATATTCTGAACAATCTCTTTGTTTTGATAATTGGG